>JAFAMV010000156.1 GCA_019233055.1 Curvibacter sp. | reverse complement strand
GGTGCCGAAATTGGGCCGCGGCGCCTGGGCGATGTTGGCGTCGACACTGGCCACATCGATCACGAAGCGGATGATGTCGCGCACCGAGCCGCCAGGGCCGCCATAGGCCTTGGGGATGCGCCAGGTCAGCAGTCCGGCCTCGGCGATGCGGCGCACCAGGGCGTAGGGCAGTTCACGCGCGGACTCGCGCTGCGCGGCGCCATGGGCCAGCTCGGGCAGCAGGGCCTGGGCCCGGGTGTGGAGGATGGCCACGTCGCCTGCGGGCGGCAGGGCCTGGCCCAGGGGGGCCGGGTGCGGGTTGGGCAGGGTGGTGTGGCCTGCAGGGACGGCGGTGGCGCTGGACATGGCAGAGTTCCTATGGATCACCGGCCCCGGGGTCGGGGCCGGTGGTGGAAAAATTTTAGGAAGCCTGGCCGGTCCGTGTTAGCACCATTCAGGATATGGACATGCGCGGATCGTTGCATCCGCAGCGGCTGCAGTGTTCTCAGGCGGCGGCGGCCAGGACCTGGTGCGGGCTGCGGATGTCCGACACGAACTGCTGCGCCCGCGGGTGCTGCGGCCGCACGAAGAAGTCGTCCGGGCGGGCGCGTTCGAGCACCTTGCCGGCGTCCATGAACAGCACCCGGTCGGCCACCTCGCGGGCAAAGCCCATCTCGTGGGTGACGCACACCATGGTCATGCCGTCGCGCGCCAGGTCGCGCATCACCTGCAGCACCTCGCCGACCATTTCGGGGTCGAGCGCGCTGGTGGGTTCGTCGAACAGCATCACCGGGGGCTGCATGGTCAGGGCGCGCGCGATCGCCACCCGCTGCTGCTGGCCGCCCGACAGTTCCGAAGGGTAGGCCTGGGCCTTGTGGGCCAGGCCCACCCGCTCGAGCAGGGCCAGCGCCCGCTCGCGGGCCTGCTGGGGCGACAGCCGCTTCAGGTGGGTCGGCGCCAGGGTGCAGTTCTGCAGCGCCGTCAGGTGCGGAAACAGGTTGAACTGCTGGAACACGAAGCCGATGCCGCTGCGCAGCTGGTTCAGGTCCAGCTCGCGCCGATGGATGTCCTGGCCCTTGAGGTGGATCTGGCCCGACTGGATCGGCTCGAGGCGGTTGAGGGTCCGGATCAGGGTCGATTTGCCCGACCCGGAGGGGCCGCAGACCACCACCACCTCGCCTTCGGCGACGGTTTCATTGATGTCGTGCAGCGCCTGGTAGTCGCCGAACCATTTGTTGACTTGCTTGAATTCGATCATGGGCATCTCAGGTCGCCACGTGGGGGTGAAGGGGGGCGGCGGACTGCCGACGCGCCAGCCGGCGCTCCAGCCAGAACGCGAAGCGCGACAGTCCGAAGCAGAGGATGAAATAGGTCAGCGCCAGGATGGCGTAGAGCTGCAGTGGCAGCGTGAACACCAGGGTGTTGATCTGGGTGGTCACGAAGGACACCTCGGTCAGGCCGATGATGTAGCCCAGCGAGGTCTCCTTGATGCTGGACACCAGCTGGTTCACCAGCGAAGGCAGCATGTGGCGCAGGGCCTGGGGCAGCACCACCAGGCGCATCGCGCCCAGATGGCTCAGGCCGAGTGCGCGGGCGCATTCGTACTGTCCCTTGGGCAGGCCCTGGATGCCGGCGCGCACGATCTCGGCCAGGTAGGCGCCGTCGAACACCACCAGCGCGATCAGCATGGTGCTGAACTGGTCGGTCTTCACCCCGGTCACCCCGGGCAGGAAGAAGTAGGCCCAGAACACCACCATCAGCAGCGGTGTGCCGCGCACCACGAAGACCAGGGCGGTGACCGGGCGCCGCAGCCAGGGCCAGGGGCTGACGCGGCCCAGGCCCAGCAGCAGGCCCAAGGGCAGGGCCAGCAGCAGGCCGCACACGGCCAGCAACAGGGTCAAGGCCAGCCCGCCCAGAGGGCCCTCGGGGTAGCGGCCGACCAGGAAATACAGCCAGTAGGTCTGCACCATCTCGATGAAACTCATGCCGACCTCGCCGGGAAATGGTGCTGGTACAGGGCCGACAGCCCGGTGATCAGCAGGGACACGATCAGGTAGCTGGCGGTGGCGAAGCTGAAGGCCTCGATGCTGCGGAAGGTGGCACTCTCGACCTGGCCGGCCTGGTACATCAGCTCGGCGGTGCCGATGACGGTGGCGATGCTGGTGTTCTTCCAGAGGTTCAGGGTCTGCGAGATCAGCGGCGGCACGGTGATGCGCAGCGCCTGCGGCAGCACCACCAGGCGCAGCGTGGCCAGGTAGCCCAGACCGAGGGCGCGCGCGGCCTCGGTCTGCACCTGGGGCACCGCCCGGATGCCGCTGCGGATGTCCTCCGACAGAAAGGCCGAGGTGTAGAACAGCAGGGCGACCACGGCGGCGATGGCCTCGAAGTTGTGGCCGTACAGCCATTCGCGGCTGGCATCGGGCAGCAGCTCAGGCGCGCCGAAGTACCAGAACAGCATCTGCGCCAGCAGCGGCACGTTGCGCACCCCTTCCACCAGGCCGAAGCCGGCCCAGCGCAACACCGGCCAGGGGGACAGGCGCGCCAGCGCGATCAGCAGCGAGAACGGCAGGGCCAGCACCAGGGTGATGACCAGCAATTCCAGGGAGAGTGTCAGACCGGCCAGCAGCAGGTCGTGGTAGTGGCCCCGGGTCAGCAGGGCGAGGTCGAAGGTCGGCATGAGAAAAAGGGCAGGGCCCATGCAGGAATGGCCCGCCGCCGGGGGCGGAGGGCCATTGAAGGGAGATCAGGGGATCAGTTGTCGACCTTGTCCGATTCGATCTTGAAGCTGCGCTTCTCGAACTTCAGACGGGTGTCCGGGCCGTACCACTTGAAGAACAGTTTCTCGGCTTCGCCGCTGGCCTCGAGTTCGCGCAGGGTGTCGTCCACCACCTTCTTCAGGGCCGGCTCGCCCTTCTTCAGGCCCAGGGCCAGGGGTTCGACGTTGAGGTTCTGCGGCAGGATCTCGTAGTCCTTGCCGGCGGCGCCGAGCTTGGCGTAGTCGGCGATCAGCGAGGCTTCATCGTTCACATAGCCGATGCCCTTGCCTTGCTGCAGCGCCTGGAAGGCCTGCTGGGTGCTCTCGAAGGTCACGACCTCGGCGGTCGGCACCACGCGCAGCAGGTTCGGGCCCTGGGTGCCACCCTTGACGGTCAGCACGCGCTTGCCGGCCAGCTCGGTCACGTTGTGGATGCCGCTGCTCTTCTTGACCAGCACCTTGGAGCCGGTGATGAAGGTGGTCAGCGAGAAGTCGATCTGCGATTCACGCTCCTTGTTGTGGGTCAGCGAGGCGGCCAGCAGGTCCACGTGGCCCTGTTGCAGCTCGGGGATGCGGGCGGCCACGGCCACCTGCTTGAACACCGGCTTGACGCCGATCTTCTTGGCCACCAGGTTGGCGATGTCGATTTCGTAGCCGATGAATTCGCGGGTCTTGGGGTCGACGAAGCTGTTGGGTTCATCGATGCCGAGCACGCCGATGACGATCTCGCCCTTCTTCTGGATGTCGGCCAGCTGGTCGGCATGGGCCACGCTGCCGAGCAGCGAGACGGCCGCCAGGACGGTGGCCGAGATCAGGGAACGAATGCGCATGGATTTCTTCTCCGGGTTCATAGGTGTTGAGACGGTGCCGGGTCGGGCCGGGGCTTGTGGCGCCGGCGTCTGGACCCAGTGCGCCGATTCTCGAAACTGCCGTGCCGGCGGTGAACGAACGAATTCAGATAACTTAGCTTGCTAAACGGGTTTTTGTTTTGTGTTAGCAGGCTGGCTGCTGCGGGCTTCGCGCTGACGCGCCATCTCGTGCCCGCGCCGGAACACCTCTTCCATGCGCCAGTGCAGGTTGGGGTGTTCGCCCCCGGCGGCCCATTCGTCCCAGCCGGAGTCGCGTCGGTAGGCCCCGAGCAGGCCGCTGCGGCGCAGCCAGGCCTCGTCGACCGGCGTGGCCTGCGCCACATCGGGGTCCACGTACAGCGCATCGGCGGCGCAATACAGCTCGCAGGCGAAGCAGGTCTGGCAATCGGCGGGCCTGGCCAGGCGGGGCGGCGTGCCGAGAGGCCCGGCGGCCTCGAAGACCGAGGTCGGGCAGATCTGCACGCAGCGCTGGCAGCCGGTGCAGCGGTCCGTCAGCAGCAGCGCGATCATGCCCGCCTCCGCAGATCGGCCGGGCATTCGATCCAGGTCTGGTCGAGGCCCCCCACGGGCAGGCGCCGGGCCCAGTCCGGATGGCTGGTCGGGGCATCGGTGCGCTGGTGCATGCCCCGGCTCTCCCGCCGGGTCAGGGCCGCCAGCAGCGACCAGCGGGCGCTCGCGACCAGGGCCAGGGTCTCACGCAGCGGCAATTGCGCGATGCCCTCGGGGCGGGCCTGCCGGCGCAGCCACTGCCAGTGGCGGTCCAGCAGCTGCAGGCCCTGCTGCAGCTGTGCGGCCTCGCGGAACAGGTTTCGGCAGGGGTCGAGCACCACATGGCGCACCTCGTGCACGATGCGCTGCAGGGCCGGGGCGCTCAGTTCCTGCGCGTTGCCGAGGGGCGCCAGCGCCACCGACCGCGAGGCGCCGGGGCGCTGTCGGCGCGCCCGCTCGGCCGCCCCGGCGCCGGCCCAGCAGCCCGAGGACAGGGCCCAGGCCGAATTGATGTTGCCACCGCCCGACACCGCACCGGCCACCAGTTCGCGCGAAGCCGCGTCCCCGGCCACGAAGAGCCCGGGCACCAGGGTCTCGCAGGCATCGCTCTCGACCTTGAGGCCGCCGATGCCGCGCACCGTGCCCTCGCCACGCAGGGTGATCTCGAAGCGGTCCTTGAACGGATCGATGCCGCGGCGCTGGAAGGGCAGCATCACATTCGGCGAGATGTGGTGCAGGATCTCGCGCAGGTCCTGCGGCATGCGCTCCAGGCTGCACCACACCGGCCCCTGGGCCAGGGCTCGCGCCAGCACCGGGTTGGCGGCGGGGCCGGCGGGCACCTCCAGCTCACGGCCGTCGGCATCGAGATAGCGCGCGAACACGTAGGACATGGCCCGCGTCATGTTGGAGAACACCGGGGCCACGGTGTAGAAGCTGGTGAATTCCATGCCCGACAGCTCGGCGCCCGCCTCGGCGGCCATCAGCAGACCGTCGCCGGTGTTGTTGTCGGCACCCAGCAGCCGGTCGCGGAAGGCGCAGCCGCCGCTGGCCAGCACCACCGCGCCCGCCTCGATGCGCCAGGGCCGGCCGTCCGGGCGGCGCAGGCCCTCGGCGCCGGCGACGGCCCCTTCCGGGTCGCGCAGCAGGTGCAGGGCCGGGTGGTGGTCGAGGATCAGCACCCCGGCCTGTTCCAGCCAGCGGCGCAGCGAACGCATGTATTCGGGGCCGCGCAGCGCCCGGAAGACCGGTCGACCGAGTGCGTCGCTGGGGAAGTCGTAGTAGGGCGCCAGGGTCGGCAGGGTGGTCCAGGTGGTCTCGATGATGCGCCGCATCCAGCGCGGGTCGGCCAGGCCGGCGCCGGCTTCGGCGCGCTGGCGCACCGCTTCCTCACGCTGGGCCGGCGGCACCCACCAATGGCCGGGTCCGGCCGTGGCCGTCACGCCGCTGGTGCCGCAATAGCCCTTGTCGACCAGGACCACCCGGGCCCCTTGCCGGGCGGCCGCGAGGGCGGCCCAGGCACCGGCCATGCCGCCGCCGATGACCAGGACGTCGTGGTGCAGGTGAAATGTGTCGGCCATGGTGGCGAGATGCTAGGCCGTCGGGGCGTTGGGCCACAGACGCAATCTGCCTATCGATATGCGGCTCTGGGCCACGTCGCGGACGGCCTGCTTTGACGGCCTGAACAGAGGGGGCAGCCCTGCTGGCAGCGCTGTCCGACCCCGAGGTGCGCAAGGCGGCGCGGCTGGCCCTGCTGCGCCCCTGAACCCGCATCGGATTTTCAACCTGCTTGCATATTCGAAAATAAATGCAGCGGAGTGCGTTTCATTGAGCAGAATAAAACCTGAATCAGGCATTTTCAATCGAATGGCCAATTCGATTGGAAGGCAGGATTCTTGCGACTGTCTCCTAGCTTTGACTCACCGTCAATTATCCCCCGGGGTCCCTCCCGGGGGATTTTTTTGCGGCCAGAAAAGGCCAGGAAAACCAGCACAAAAACCCCGCCACGGGTGTGTGGCGGGGTGGCAAGACCAGTGAACTGGCGTGGTGGACTTAGAAGCGCACGCGGATACCGACGTCCAGCCCGGTGGAGGCGCCATTCACATTGTTGGCGCCATTGACGCCGCCGAAACCGGCCGAACTGAACGAGGCCGCATTCAGGCTGGCGCCGCCCGAATTGGTGACCCGCGCCACCGTGCCGTAGACGGCGGTGTTCTTCGAGAAGTTGTAGACATAGCCCAAGGCCCACTTGTTGGCGGTGCCGGCGCCCGAGAGCTTGGCGCTGCTGAGCTGGGCCAGCACATTGGCCGCACCCACCGGGGCGTTCAGGCCCAGCGAGTAACCCTTGACGGTGCCGGTGTTGCCCAGCGAGATGAAGTCGCTGTATTTCTGCTGCGACACGGTGCCCAGCAGCTTGAGTACGCCCAGGTCGTAGGAGCCGCCGAAGTTGGTGTCGGTGTAGTTGCCGAAGGTGCCGAAGGCGCCCAGGCTGTTGGTGGCCGAGCCGAAGGACTGGGCGCCGTTGTTCACGTACTTGGTCTGGCCGTAGGCGCCCGAGATGTCCAGCGGACCCTGGCCGTAGCCGACGCGGGCGCCGTAGTAGCGGCCGTTCTGCGACGAGTCGACCGTCGTACCGGCCGAGTTGGTCTGGGTGGCGTTGCCGGGCTGGTTGCCGAAGGCCACGGTGCCCTGGCCGTAGAAGCCGCCGAGGTTGGTCGGGGTCAGGTAGCTGACCGCGTTCGAGGCCCGCACGAAGGTGCTGGCGGCGCCGGTGTAGTTGGTGATGATGGCGCCCACGCTGCCGGCACCGAAGGGGTCGTTGATGGTGTAGTTCCAGAAGGTCGGCACGATGTCGCGGCCCAGGCGCAGCTCACCGAAATTGCCCGACAGGCTCAGGGTGGCGCGGCGGTTGAAGGTCAGGCCGCCGGCGGCGATGCTGCCGGCCGAAGTGGCACCGTTGGTGGTGTTGGTGCCGCTGCTGCCGATGCCGCTGTTGGGGGCCAGGGCCGCCTCGAGCCAGAAGCTGGCGGCCAGTCCGCCGCCGAGGTCTTCGGTGCCGCGAAAGCCCAGGCGGCTGGCGGTGTTGCCCGAGGGGGCCAGACCGGTCTGGGTGCCGGCATTGCTCTTGACGCTTTCCACCGCCAGGTCGACCACGCCGAACAGGGTGACGGAGGATTGGGCCTGGGCTGCCGTGCTGGCGCCCAGTGCGGCCACAGCCGCGAGGGCCAGCAGGGAACGTTCGAAACGATTTTGCATGGGTTATTCCAATTCAATGAATGGTGATGGATTTCAAAACCCGTGCCTCGGTATCGCTAATCATCCAGCGGTCGCCGGCACGAGTCTGAACTCAAAATTTAATGGGCCGACCGCGCCATCCATATCAGCATTGCAGATAAACAAGCTGATTAATTGTCGGCTTGCTAGCTTCATCGCTCGGCGCATGGCGCCAGGCCTTGGATGCGGCCGATTCAGGGCTTTTTGCTGCCCTGCCGGCGCAAAAAAAGGGGGGCGCCGTGATTTTGGGCGGGGCGTTGCCGATATTCAGGCGCAGGCGTGGCGCGAAATTTGTTGCAAATTGTTGACAGTGCCGGGCGCGCGGCGCCGCCATCAGCTGGCCGATTCGGCCTGCAGGGCCCGCAGCGGGCCCGCATCCACCCAGTCGGCGACCTCGAAATCGCCCTCCAGCACACCCTGGCGCCGCAGAAAGTCCTTGAAATATCCGATGGCGTCGAGCCAGTCGGGGCGCAATTGCAGGTCCAGATGCGCATGCAGCTGCGGGCCGTTGCTGGCCAGCACCGTTTCTTCGGAGGCCTGGATCTCGCGCGCCACGAAGCGCAGGGTCTCATCGGGGTGGCTGGCGGCCCAGGCCCCGGCGCGGCGGACCAGGCGCAGAAGCTGCAGCACCAGATCGGGGCGTTCGTCGGCGAGGGCCTGGTCGACGGTCAGCAGGCGCGGGGTGCCGTTGTTGATGCGGACCCGGGGATCGGGGTGGCTCCCCAGGTCGGCCAGGACGCGGGCGCCGATCAGGTTGGCCGCCAGCACGCCCTCGGCGCCTTTCACGAAGACTGCTTCCACCTCGCCCGAGGCCAAGGCCTGCAGTTCGGCCAGGTAGGGGTGGCGTCGGCGCAGGCCATGCAGGCTCGGGTCGCCGGGCGAGGCGAGCGACGGCTCGGTGATCGTCAGGTCCACCGTCTGCACCTCGGACAGCGTCAGGCCGGCGAGCCCCAGCGCCGAATCCAGGCCCTTGAGCGCGGTGGCCCGGTGGAAATCGATGGCGTCGTGGATGCGCCGTGGGACGCCGACGCGCTGCCCGGTCAGCTGTGCCGTCTGCCGCAGCGGGCTGTCGCGGCGTGTGATCACCGCCTGGAACTCATCGGTCCAGGTGATGCCCACCAGCCGGGTGCGGGCGCCGCGGGCGCGGGCCCAGATCGGCGGGATGTTGCCGCCCTGGCGGAACGACCAGGGCAGGTGGTGGTTGAAATGGCTCTCGCGCACCGATGTCACCGGGCTGTCGATGATCGAGCGCACCTCCAGGCCCAGGGCCTGGAACTCCGACTCGAGCCAGCCCAGTCGGGCGGCCAGACCGAGCGGCGAGGGCACCGGGCAGCGGGTGTACCAGAGGACGGAGGCCGGGGCGGCGTCCACAGAGGGCAGACTCATGGGGAGGCTTTCAGGTCGCCGCCAGCCAGACACCGGCGAGGTTGCCGGCCGTCCCGTCCGCTCCCACGGTGTGGTTGCGCACGCGGCGATCGGCGATGGTGTAGGTGTCCGGGGCGATCAGGTTGATGTCGGGCAGGTCGCGCACGATGAGGCGCTGGAACGCGGTGATCTGCTCGACGCGCCGGGCCTCGTCGGTCTCGACGGCGGCGGCCTCGAGCAGGCGGTCGACCTCGGGGTTGCTGTAGCCCGAGCCGTTCGAGAAGGGCAGGCCGGGACGGAAGTTCTTCGACCAGTACAGGCGCTGGATGCCCACGCTGGGGTCGAAGGTGTTGCTCATCGCGCTGATGTGCAGATCGAAATCGCGATCGGTGTAGATGCGCTTGATGTAGGTGGCGAAATCCTGGTTGTTGACCTGCACCGCGATGCCGATGCGCCCCAGGGCCTGCCGCAGGAAGTCGGCGGTGCGCTGTCCCCCTTCGTTGGGGATGGGCGTGGCATTGAGCCGCAGGCGCAGTCCTGGCCCGGCCAGACCGGCACTGAGCCCGGCCTGGTCGAGCAGGCGCTGGGCGGCGGCCGGGTCGTAGGGCAGCACCGGCAGATCGCCCCGGTAGAACTTCTTCAGCGCCGGGTTGACCGGGCCCGGCACCAGCTGGCCCTGGCCGTACCAGGCCACCCGCAGCAGGTTCTCGCGCTGGATGGCCTGGGCGATGGCCTGGCGCACGCGCAGGTCCTGGAGCGCCGGCGTCTCGAGGTTGAACTCCAGCCGGTAGACGTTGTTGATGTACTGGTAGCCCTGGGTCTCGAAGACCAGCTGCGGCAGCTTGCGCAGCCGCTCGACATCGGCCATCGGCACCGGCGAGGCCGGCGCCAGCAGCACCTCGCCGCTTTCGATGGCGGCCGAGCGCGCGGCCGCATCCGGGATGAAGCGCAGGATCAGGCGGTCGATGTAGGGCCGGCCCGGGTCCCAGTAGTCCGGGTTGCGCTCGTACAGCACATGGCTGCCGCGCACCCATTCCCGGAAGATGAAGGGGCCGGTGCCCACCGGCGCATTGTTGGCCGGGTGGCTGTCGGCGCGCCCGCTGTCGTAGAGGTGCCTGGGCACGATGGGCGACTCCGAGGCCGCCAGCGCGGTGATCAGGTAAGGCACCGGATGGGCCAGGCGCAGCACCACCGTGTGTGCATCAGGGGTCTCGATGTCCTCGAGCGCCGCGAAGGTGGCACGTCCGCGCGGATGGAATTCCTTCAGCAGGCGCAGGGAGTGGGCCACGTCGGCCGAGCTGAAGGGCTTGCCGTCATGCCAGCGCACCCCCCGGCGCAGGTTGAAGGTGTAGCTCAGACCGTCGGGGCTGATGCGCCAGCCGACGGCCAGCTGGGGCCGGGGACTCAGGTCGAAGTCGTAGCTCAACAGGCCCTCGCAGACCTTGGCCGAGGTCAGCACCGACGAACCCGCCGTGTGGGCGATGGTGGTCAGCGTCGGCGGCTCGGGAAAGATCAGCACGCTCAGGGTGCCGCCGCGCCGGGGCGTCTCGGCGGCCGCTGCGGTCCGGGTCTGGGCGCCGAACAGGCCGAGGGCCATGGCGCTGGTCTGCACAAAGGCACGCCGGGTGCCTGCGCTCAGCTTGGGTGTCGGGGTCGTCATGGTCGGCTCTCCTCAGACCGGCGTGGCCGGGCCGTCGGGTGTGCGCTCCAGCGCCTGCCGACCGAGCTGGCTGCGCAGCAGGGCGTTCGGCGGCGCATGCACCTGGCTGCACAGCACATTGCGGTGATGGCGCTCCAGCGGGTGGTGGCGCGACAGGCCGTGGTTGCCCGCCAGTTGCAGGGCCTGGGTCAGGGCCTGAACCGCGTTGTCGCTGACCACCTGTTTCACCAGGCTGCCGAGCGCGTCGGGCGCCTGCCCCAGGTCGTAGGCCTGGGCATGGCTTTGCAGCAGCCAGTCGTTGGTCGACAGCAGCAGCTCGATGCGCCCCACCGCCTCCTGCACCGTCGGCAGGCTGGCCAGCGCCGCGCCACCGAGCACGCTGGGCCGGCGCTGCTGCAGAAAGCCCAGCAGCCAGTCGCGTCCGGCCCGGGCGGTGGCGTCGTAGAGGCTGGCCACCTGGCTGAAATACCAGGCGATGGTCTGCGGATCGCGCTTCTGGCCCAGATGGGCCGGGCGCAGGCCGACCGCGTGGTCCTCGGGGACGGCCACCGCGTCGAACAGCACATCGTGGCTGGCCGTGGCCCGCATGCCGATCGGGTCCCAGGTCTCGACCACCTGCACCCCCGGCGCCTCGCGCGGCAGCAGGAAAGAGCCCAGGCGGGGTTCGGCCTCGTCGGTCACCGCCAGGACGCTGATCCAGGACAGCAGGGGCACGCCGGTGACATAGACCTTGTGGCCGCTGATCTGCCAGCCGCCCGGCACCCGGCGCGCCAAGGTCGCCGGCAGGCCGCCATGCGAGGGTGAGCCCAGGGCCGGCTCGACCTGGGCCGCATTCATCAGCGAAGGGCTGTGCAGCGAGGCCTGGATGAGCCGGTGCGCCAGGCTGACGGGCCATTCGCCATCGGCCAGCTGCAGCGACCGCGCGATCGCGGCATGCAGGCTGTAGTGCATGCTGAGGATCAGCGCCACCGAGGGGTCGCCGTAGGCGATGGCGGCAATCACCTGCCGCGTCAGGTCCAGCCCGGCGCCATGCCCGCCGTGCTCGCGGGCGATGGTCAGGCGCAGCAGGTCCTGCGCCTGCAGGGCTTCGAAGGCGTCGGCAGGCGCCTGGGCGCTGAGGTCCCGCTCGGCCGCCTGGGTGGCCAGGGTGCGGCCCAGCTCGCGGGCCCGTCCGAGCAGTGCCAGGGCCTCGTCCGGTGGCGTGCGGGCCGGTTCGCCGGTGTGGTGCAGGGGTTGTGACAGGTCGCTCATGCGCTGGCTTCCGGCGGCGCGTAGCCCGGTGGCAGCTGGAAGCCGCCATACAGCGATTCGAGCAGGCTGGCGAAGCGGATCGGGCTCAGGTCTTCGAGGTAGGGGCCGACGGCCTGGGCGCCGATGGGCAGGCCGGCCTCGTCCAGTCCCAGCGGAAAGCTGGTGGCCGGCAGTCCGGGCAGCACCGGCAGGCCGGCCCAGTGGAACAGATCCTGGAAGCGGGTCGGCGCCACCCCGTCCTCATAGGCCACCGGGTAATGGCGTTCGTCCTTGGGCTCGCTGTGGTTGTGCTCGAAGGCCGGCAGCGGGGCCACCGGGGTCAGCACCAGGTCGAAGGTCTGGAACAGGCGCTCCCAGCGCGCGCGGGTCTGCAGCCGTGCCTCGTTCTGCCGCAGCCAGTCGCGGTGGCTGATCGTCTGTGCGCGCAACCAGCTGGCGTCGGCGCTGCTGTCGTCGGGCTGCAGCCGCTTCAGGCGCTGGCGGGCCGATTCGCTCAGCGGCGGCGGGTCGATCAGCGAGGCCCCGAGCAGGCCCCGATACAGGCTGTGGTCGGCGGCCAGGTCGGGCAGCAGATCGGCCGGGAGGTCGCGCGGGCGGCTCAGTGCCACGCCCTGGGTGCGCAGCCGCTCCTGCAGCCGTTCGCCGACCAGGCGCTCGTGCAGGCTCTGGCGCGTGCCGGGCCAGTGGTCGATCAGCAGCACCTTGTAGTCGGACAGGCGTTCGTGGCGCGGCGCCGGCAGCTGCGCCCGCCAGGCCTTGGACAACAGCCGGTCCTGGTTGAGCAGCAGCGGCAGGGCCAGTGCCAGGTCGTCTGCCGTGCGGGCCATCGGTCCGGCCACGCTGAGGTCGCGGTCGGCCAGGCGGCCGGGCGGCAGGCCGGCGCCATGCAGCGACACCAGGCCCTGGCTGGGCTTGTGGCCGTAGACGCCGCTGAAATGGGCCAGGATGCGGATCGAACCGCCGATGTCCGAGCCCAGCTCCAGCGCCACCAGGCCGGCGGCCAGCGCCGCCGCCGAGCCGCCCGACGAGCCTCCGGGGGTGCGCTGCAGGTTCCAGGGGTTGCGGCTCAGGCCATGCAGGGCGTTGTAGCTCTGCAGATCGGCCAGGGCCAGCGGCACATTGCTCTTGCCCAGGATCACCGCACCGGCCTCGCGCAGGCCCAGCACCGCCTCGGCGTCGCGCCGTGCGATGTTGCCGGCCTGCGAGGGGCTGCCGCAGGTGGTCGGCAGCCCGGCCACGTCGAAGGATTCCTTCACCGTGATCGGCACCCCGAGCAGCGGGCGGCGCTCGCCGCGGGCCAGCGCGGTGTCGGCGGCGCGGGCGTCGGCGCGGGCGCGCTCCAGATCGAACACCACGATCGCATTGAGCACCGGGTTGTAGCGCTCGATGCGGGCCAGGGTGTGTTCCAGCAGGTCCACCGCGCTGACCTGGCCTTCGGCCAGCGCCCGGGCCTGCGCGCTGGCGCTGGCAAAGCTGAGTTCGGCCAGGCGGGCCCGGCTGGATTCGGATAGCTGGCTCATGTCGGTCTCCTTGTGATCTGGGGGTCAGCGGGCCTCGACCCAGGTGTCGGACCAGTCGCCGGCATGCAGGTCCACGCTGTTGAAGAACTGGTGCACCCGGGTGCTGTAGGCGGCCGGGTTGGGCACCGTCACCAGGGGGTAGACCGGCAGGTCGCGGCCCACGATCTGCTGGATCTGCTTGAACTGGCTGGCGCGCCGGCCCTCGTCGATCTCCACGGCGGCCTGACGGAACAGCTCGTCGACCTGCGGGTTGTTGTAGTGCGCCGCGTTGATCCAGATCAGCGGGTTCTTGATGCCGTCGGACCAGTAGAAGCGCTGCACGCCCACGGTCGGGTCATAGAGGCGCCCGAGGCCGTTGATGTTCAGGTCGAAATCGCGCGCGGTGTAGATGCGCTTGAAGAAGGTCGGCATGTCGCCGTCCTGGAGTTCGACCTTGATGCCCACCCGGGCCAGGGCGGCGCGCAGGAATTCCGAGGCCCGCTTGAAGTCGGCGCCCGGGATGTTGGTCAGGCGCAGGTTGAAGCGCTGGCCATTCGCCTGGCGCGGATAGCCCGCCTGGTCGAGCAGCTGGTTGGCCCGGGCCAGGTCGTAGCCGTACCGGAAGGTGCTGTCGTCGTAGTAGCTGGCGAGCACGCTGGGCACCGGCGAGTTCACCACCTCGGCATGCTTGAAATACACCGCGCTGCGCAGCGCGTTGCGGTCGATCGCCTGGGCGATGGCCTGCCGCACCTCGGGCTTGGCCAGGATCGGGTGCTCGACATTGAATTCGAGGAAGGCGGCGTTGTTGAGGAAGGCGTCGTAGCTGTCATCGACCTTGACCTTCGGGTTCTGGCCCAGCCGGTCCAGATCGGCCAGGTTGATGTTGGTGGCCACGTCGATCTCACCGGCCTCCAGGGCCGCCGCGATCGAGGCGCCGTCGGCGATGAAGCGGATCACCGCACGGTCCAGGTGCGGCTTGCCGGCCGCCCAGTAGTTCGGGTTGCGCTTGAGGATGATGTGGCTGCCGCGCACCCACTCGCCGAAAGTGAAGGGCCCGGTGCCGACCGGGGCCAGCTGGTTGGGGCTGGTGAGCGGGTCGCCCTCGGTGTAGCGGTGCGCCGGCACGATGGGCAGTTCGGCCGAACTCAGCGACTTGATCAGGAAGGGGGTCGGCTTGCTCAGCACCAGCACGGCGGTCAGCGCGTCCGGGGTCTCCACGCGGTCCAGCGCGGCCAGGGTGATGCGCGCGCGCGGGCCCAGCTTCTTCTCGGTCAGCAGCGAATACTTCACATCGGCCGAGCTGAAGTCCTGCCCATCGTGCCATTTCACATGGGGCCGCAGCTTGAAGGTGTAGCGCAGGCCGTCGGGGCTGATGGTCCAGCTGGTGGCCAGCAGGGGCTGGGGCTTGAAGTCGGCGTCGTAGCGCAGCAGGCCTTCGGTGATCTTGCCGCTGATGTTGCGGATGCGGGTGTTGGTGTCGAGGAAGGACACCAGGGCCGGCGGCTCCAGATCGGTGGCCAGGGTCAGGGTGCCGCCCTGGATCGGGGCGTTCTGGGCCAGGGCCGGGTGCAGGGCGGCACTGAGGGCCAGCAGGGCGCCGGCCAGGGTGGGAAGGATTCGGTTCCGGTTCATGTCTTGTGGGTGGGTTTGGGAAAGGACGAAGGGGGCGGGTCAGAGGCGCAGGCCGGCCTGCTTCATCAGGGGCAGGATGCGGTCGCCGAAGAATTCGAGGTCGGGCTTGAAGTCGAAGAAGCTCAGCTGCAGCCCGTCGATCCCGGCGCGCTGCAGCTGGACGAACTGCTCGACCACCTGCTCGGGCGTGCCCACGACCTCGATGTTGCCGCCGATGGCACGGCGCTGCGGCGCATCCTGGCCGACACGGCCGCGCCAGGCATGGGCGTCGCTGACCAGGCTGTTGAAGCCCTTGGGCGCGGCCGGGTCCTGGTGTGCCACGATGGCGTCGTAGTAGGCGCGCGTCTCGGCTTCGGTGTCGCGGCTCACCACCAGCGGATTGAGCAGGGTGCGCAGGCGGCGGCCCTGGCTCTGGCCCACCGCCTTGAGGCGGGCGGTGTGGGCCGGCAGGGCCTCGATGGCGCCGGCGAAGTCCGAGCGCCCCGGGCTGGTGATGAAGACGATGTCCGAGTAGCGGGCGGCATATTCGAAGCCGGCTTCCGAGCCTGTGGCATTGACCAGCACCGGCCGGCCGAAGCGCGGCTTGGGGCTGACGAAGGCGCCGTCCAGGCGCCAGGGCGACTGGCCCGCATAGGAGAAGTTCTCGGGGTCGCTCCAGAGCCTTTGCACCACTTCGATGAACTCGGCGCTCAGCACGTAGCGGCGGTCGTGTTCGATGGGGCGGGCGCCGAACATCTCGTGTTCGACCGCGCGGTGCCCGGTGACCAGGTTGATGCCCCAGCGGCCGCCGCTGATGTGGTCCAGCGTGGCACCCCATTTGGCCAGGTGCAGCGGGTGCAGCGGGCCGTAGAGCACATGGATGGTCGAGATCAGGATGATGCGCTGCGTGATGGCGGTCAACGCCGCCGTGGTCATGAAGGAGTCGAGGGCCTGGCCGTCGAACACCCCGCCATAGCCGCCCTTGGGCAGCCATTGCGACAGGGCGAACACCAGATCGAAGCCCAGCGCCTCGCTCTTGAGCACCAGGTCGCGGTTGTAGTCGAAGCGCCAGTCGGTGCTGCGCGGCAGGGTCGAGGCGCTCCAGCCACCGGCCTGGATCGGCAGGAACAGGCCCAGCAGGACGGGCTGGCGCAGCGCCTGTGACAGCGGGCTGTCCGGGAAGTCGGCCGGTGAGGCGAAACGCTCGAGGCCGACGAGGGCGCCAGGGTGGGCAGGAAAGGACATGGATCTCCCTTTTGCGCATGCCGGCTGCGGGCCTGCATGGAGGCGTGAATCGAGGCAGTCGATTCTGGGCATCGCGGCGGATTCCTGCTATGCCGAATCCGGATGAGCATCCTTGGAAAACGTCGCTGCCGTGGCTTCCCAGGCCGGGATCCGATTTCTAGAATCGACCCGTCTCCGGGGGCATCTGATTCCCGGATTCAAATGCGGGCGCAACCTTTTGCGCCATTCCAGATGACAGGACCCACATGAGCTACCGTTACCTCGGCCGAAGCGGCCTGCGCGTTTCCCGTCTGTGCCTGGGCACCATGATGTTCGGTGGCGCGACCGACGAGCCGACCTCGCACCGCATCATCGAGGCCGCGCGCGAGCAGGGCGTGAATTTCATCGACACCGCCGACGCCTACCAGAAGGGGCGCACCGAGGAGATCGTGGGGCGCGGCATCGCGGCCCACCGCGACCACTGGGTGCTGGCGACCAAGCTGGCCAACCCCATGGGCAGCGGGCCCAACGAGCGCGGCACCTCGCGCAAATGGATCGTGCAGGCCGTCGAGGCCAGCCTGCGGCGCCTGGGCACCGACTACATCGACCTGCTGTACCTGCACCGCGCCGACTTCCAGGCGCCGCTGGGCGAGGCGGTGCGCGCCCTCGGCGACCTGGTGCGCGCCGGCAAGCTGCGCTATTTCGGCCTGGCCAATTTCCGCGGCTGGCGCATTGCCGAAGTCGCCCATCTGGCCGACGCCGAAGGCATCGACCGTCCGGTGGCCAGCCAGCCGCTCTACAACATCGTGGACCGCAGCGCCGAGGTCGAGCAGCTGCCGGCCGCCGCCCACTACGGGCTGGGCGTGGTGTCGTACAGCGCGCTGGCCCGTGGCGTGCTGACCGCCAAGTACGAACCCGATGCGCCGCCGCCGGCCGATTCCCGCGCCGCCCGCAAGGACAAGCGCCTGCTCGAGACCGAGTGGCGGTCCGAGTCGCTGCACATCGCCCGCGAACTGCAGGCCCACGCCCGGGCCCGGGGACTCTCGCCGGTGGACCTGGCCGTGGCCTGGGTGCTGAACAACCGCCTGGTCACCTCCTTCATCGCCGGTCCGCGCACCGAGGCCCAGTGGCAGGCCTATGTGCAGGCGCAGGACGTGGTCCTGACCCCCGAGGACGAGGCCCTGGTCAACCGCCTGGTGGCGCCGGGCCATGCCTCGACGCCGGGCTACACCGACCCCGGCCACCCGGTCGAGGGCCGCCAGCCCTGGGTGGCGGCCGCCTGAATTCCCGACTCTCTGCATTGGAACACCATGAGCCAAGACCACCTGATCCTGATCCAGCCCGGCTTTGTCCGGCGCGACCGTGCTGCCGGCGAGCGTTTCGCCTGTCCCGACTGCAATCTGCTCGAAGGCCTGCTGGCCACCGCACCCGAGGGCGCCGCGCAGGGCCTGCGGGTCAGCCGGGTGCCTTTCGAGCGACCCCGTCAGGCGGTCATCGAGCTGCTGGGCGAGAAGAACCAGGGTCTGCCGGTGCTGCTGATCGGTGACGCCGCGAAGGCCCCGCCCGAAGCGCGCTGGCACGAGGGTCAGGCCTTTGTCGACGACCCGGCGCAGATCGCCCGCTGGCTGGCTCGGCAGCACGGCCTGCTCAGTCTCTGAGGATCGCCATGGCCCGACGTGAAGGCTTTCTGCGCTTCGGCGCCTTTCTCTACCCGACCGGTCACCACATCGCGGCCTGGCGGCATCCGGACGCGGTGCCGGGCGCGGGGCTGGACATCCGGCACTACGCCGCCCTGGCCCGCGAGGCCGAGGCGGCGCGCTTCGACCTGATCTTCCTGGCCGACGGTGTCGGCACCCGGGGCGACCGCCCCGAGGTGCTGAGCCGCACGGCGCACAGCTATGTCTCGCAGTTCGAGCCGCTCACGCTGCTGTCGGCGCTGTCCATGGTCACCGAGAAGATTGGCCTGGTGGGCACCGCCTCGACCAGCTTCAACGAACCCTTCCACATCGCGCGCAAGTTCGCCTCGCTGGACCACCTCAGCGGCGGACGCTCGGGCTGGAACCTGGTCACTTCGTCGAGCGAGTTCGAGGCCCGCAATTTCAACCGCGACAAGCATTTCGAGCATGCCGAGCGCTATGCGCGGGCGAGCGAATTCGCCGATGTGGTGCGCGGGCTGTGGGACAGCTGGGACGATGATGCCTTCCTGTGGGACAAGGCCGGCGGCCGCGTCTTCGATCCGGCCCGGCGCCATGTGCTGCACCACAAGGGCACGCATTTCTCGGTCCAGGGGCCGTTGAATGTGGCCCGATCGCCCCAGGGGCGCCCGGTGCTGGTGCAGGCCGGCTCGTCCGAGGACGGCAAGGCGCTGGCGGCCCGCAGTGCCGAGGTGGTGTTCACCGCCCAGCAGACGCTGGAGGACGCGGTGGCCTTCTATGCCGACCTCAAGGGGCGTCTGGCGGCCCATGGCCGGTCGCCCGACAGCCTGCTCATCATGCCGGGCGTGTTCCCGGTGGTGGGCGCCAGCGAGAGCGAGGCGCGCGAGAAGTTCGAGCAGCTGCAGTCGCTGATCGACCCGGTGCTGGGCCTGTCGCTGATCTCGGGGCTGACCGGGGGCGTGGACCTGTCGGGCCATGACCTCGACGGCCCGATCCCCGAGCTGCCGCTGACCAATGCCAGCCAGAGCCGCCAGGAGTTGACCCTGGCCCTGGCGCGGCGCGAGAACCTCAGCATCCGCCAGCTCTACCATCGAGTGGCCGGCGCACGCGGGCATTGGCAGCTGGTGGGCACGCCCGAACAGATCGCCGACCAGCTCGAGGAGCGCTTTGTCCACCACGGTGCCGACGGTTTCAACATCATGGCGCCGGTGCTGCCCAACGGCCTGCAGGATTTCGCGCGCCGCGTGCTGCCCGAGCTGCGCCGCCGTGGTCTGGCCCGGCAGGACTACGAGGGCCAGACGCTCCGGGATCACCTGGGACTGGTACGCCCGCAGCGGGGCTAAGAGCCTCAGGTCTCTCAGGCCTTCTCGGCCGCGTGGCAAGCGGCCGTATCCTGGGCGCACTCAAAGGGCATGGGCTTCGGCCAGCTCCTGCAGAAGTTGCTGGCGCAACCGCGACAGCGCGGGATCGGACCGATCACGGGGGCGCGGCAGATCGATGCGCTGCTGGCGCGGTTCGCCCGGGCGGCCGCTCTCCATCACCAGCACCCGGTCGCTGAGCAGGGCCGCCTCTTCGACGTCATGGGTCACCAGCAGCACTGCCACCCGGTGCTCGCGCACGACCGCGCCGAGGAGCTCCTGCAGCTTCAGCCGGGTCAGCGCGTCCACCGCGGAAAAGGGTTCGTCGAGCAGCAGCACCCGGGGCTGGCCGAACAGGCTGCGCGCGATCGCGACGCGCTGGGCCTGCCCGCCGGAAAGCTGCTTGGGCAGGCGCCGTCCCAGGCCGCCGAGTCCGACCTCGTCGAGCAGGGCCTCGACGCGGTGGACGCTGTCGGGCGGCCGCCGGGGGTCGAAGGCGATGTTGTCGGCCACGCTGAGCCAGGGGAACAGGCGCGGCTCCTGGAACACGAAGCCGATGTCGCGCCGATCCGGGTCGGCGGGCTGGCCGTCGATCTGCACCTGGCCGTCGAAATCGGCATCGAGCCCGGCCAGGATGCGCAGCAGGCTGCTCTTGCCGCAGCCGCTGGGGCCGATCAGGCTCAGCACCTCACCGGCCTGCAGTTGCAGACCGAAATCCCGCAGCAGGGTGCGGCTCCCGTGGCCCTTGTGCCGGATCCGGACCGACAGCAGCGCTTCAGCCGGCGCCTCGTGGCTCATGCGCCGGCCTCGAGGGTGTCCAGGGTGTCGCGCCAGGCCAGCAGGCGTTGTTCCAGCGCCTTCATGGCGCCGTCGCTGAGCTTGCCCAGCAGGGCCAGCAGCACGATGGCGGCCAGCACCAGGTCGGCCCGGCCGGTCTCGCGGCCATCGGTGAGCAGGTAGCCCAGGCCCCGGGTGGCGGCGATCAGCTCGGCGGCCACCATGAACATCCAGGCCAGGCTCAGGCCGTTGCGCAGCCCGGTGAGCACCGACGGCAGCGCGGCAGGCAGGAGCACGCGACGCACCAGGGCCCAGGGCCCCAGGCGGTACAGCCGCGCCACCTCGACCAGTCGCCGATCGACGTCGCGAAAGCCCGAGGACACGCCCATGTAGACCGGAAAGAAGGCGCCGATGGCGATCAACGCCACCTTGGGCGCCTCGTCGATGCCGAGCCACAGCAACAGCAGCGGCACCCAGGCCAGCGAGGGAATGGCCCGCAGTCCCTGCAGGCTCGGGTCCAGCCAGCGGGCACTGCGCCGCGACAGGCCGACCAGGGCGCCCAGCGACAGGCCGAGCGCCGCCCCCAGGGCATAGCCGGCGGCCACGCGCAGGCTGCTGACCGCCAGATCGGACAGCACGGTGGCGGCGCCAAGTTCGCCCAGGGCCTGGGCGATCTCGCTGGGTGCGGGCAGCAGTCGGGCCGGCAGCCAGCCCAGGCGCACGCCGAGCTCCCAGAGCGACAGCAGCAGCAGCGGCAGGACCCAGCCCTGCCAGGCCCGGGGGCGGGCGGCATCGGCGGCTTGGCGGCGGGGCGCTGGGGCGGCCGTCTCGCGGGGCAGCGACAGGCCGCCCCAGCCGGCCTCGCCGACACTGCTCACCGGGGGCAGGTCGGCGGGGATCAGCAAGGCCTGCCAGGGGCTGGCGGTGTCGCGCTGGAAATCGCGCGGGCTGTTGCGCGGGCTGTTGCGTGGGGTGTCGCGTGGGGTGTCGCGCTGCGCAGGCATGGGGCGTGCTCCCGGGGCTCAGGGGGTCTGGATCAGATCGCGCGCGAAGCGGGTGTCGATCAGGGATCGGATCACCTGGGGCAGCGGCGTGCCGGGGCGCACCAGGTTTTCCGACAGCAGGATCGGGGCGGCGGCCTGCAGTGCCGACACCTGGGTCTGCGTCGGCAGCGGCTGGCTGAAGTCGGTGCGCAGCTTGAGCTGCAGCAGGGCCACCTGCAGGCTCACCTTGGCCTCGTCGGCCAGGATGCGGGCCGCCTCGGTGGTGTTGGCCAGCACCCAGCGGCGGGCCCGCTCGTACTGGGTGATGACCTGGCGCACGGTGCCTGGCTGCTGGGCGAGGAAGGCCTCACGCACATTCAGGAAGCCGTAGGTGTTGAAGTCGATGTTGCGGTAGATCAGGCGCGAGCCATGGTCCAGTTCGCTGGCGGCCATCAAGGGATCGAGTCCGGCCCAGGCATCGACCTGGCCCTGCTCGAGCGCGGTCTTCCCGTCGGCATGCTGCAGGGCCACGATCTCCACGTCCGAGCGGCGCAGGCCGGCGACCGACAGCGCCCTGAGCAGGAAGAGGAAGGGGTCGGTGCCCTTGGTGGCGGCGATCTTGCGACCCTTGAGCTCGCCGACGGATCGGATCGGTGAGTCGGCGCGCACCACCAGGGCGGTCCATTCGGGGCGCGAGAACAGGTAGGGGCAGACGATCGGGTTGCCGTTGGCGCGCGACAGCACCGCCGCCAGGCCGGCCGAGGAGCCGATGTCCAGGCTGCCGGCATTGAGGTATTCGAGGGCCCGGTTGCTGCCGGCGCTGAACACCCATTTCACGCTGGTGCCCTGGGGCTTGAGCGCCTCCTCGAGCCAGCCGAAGCGCCTGAGCACCAGGCTGGTCGGCGAATAGTGTGCATGGTCCAGCCGCAGCTCCTTCAGCGGGGCTTCGGTGGTCTGGGCCAGCGCCGGCAGGGCCAGCAGGCTGGCGCCCTGGGCGAGCAGTTGACGTCGTTGCATGGTGGGGTCTCAGGACTGTCCGGCCCGCACATCGAAGGCCCCGCCGGTGACCACCTGGTCGCGCAGGGTGACCGGCTTCTTGCCCGGCAGCAGCGGGAACACCAGCTCGGCGAAGCGGATGGCCTCCTCGAGGTGCGGGTAGCCCGACAGCACGAAGCTGTCGACGCCCAGGTCGACATACTCCTGCAGGCGTCTGGCCACGGTCTCGGGGTCGCCGACCAGGGAGGTGCCGGCGCCGCCGCGCACCAGGCCTACGCCGGCCCAGAGGTCGGGGCTGATCTCGAGGCGGTCGCGGCGTCCGCCGTGCAGTTCGGAGATGCGCTTCTGGCCGACCGAGTCCATGCGGGCGAAATTGGCCTGTGCCTTGGCGATGTCCTCGTCGCTGAGGCGGCTGATGAGCCGCTCGGCCTCGGCCCAGGCCTCGTCACGGGTCTCGCGCACGATCACATGCAGGCGCACACCGAAGCGCACGCTGCGGCCGTGGCGGGCCGCGCGGGCGCGCACATCGGCGATCTTCTCGGCCACCAGGGCCGGCGGTTCGCCCCAGCTGAGGTAGGCGTCCACATGCCGGGCCGCCAGTTCGTGGGCGGCCGGCGAGGAGCCGCCGAAGTACAGCGGCGGGTGGGGCTTGCTGACCGGTGGGAAGAAATTCTGCGCACCGCGGACCTGGAGGTGCCGGCCGTCGAAGTCCACGCGCTCGCCGGACAGCACCCGCTTCCAGACCTGCAGGAATTCATCGGCCGCCTCGTAGCGCGCGTCGTGGTCGAGAAAGACCCCGTCCGCCGCCAGTTCGGTGGCGTCGCCGCCGGGCACCACATTGAGCAGCAGGCGGCCTTGCAGGGCCTGGTCCAGGGTGGCGGCCTGGCGCGCCGATGCGGTGGGGCCGGCCAGCGAGGTGCGCAGGGCCACCAGCAGCTTGATGCGCTGTGTCGCCCCGATCAGGCTGGCCGCCGTGACCCAGGGGTCCAGGCACGACGATCCGGTGGGGATCAGCAGGCCGTCGTAGCCCAGCGATTCGGCGGTGACCGCGATCTGGCGCATGTAGGCGTTGGTGGCCGGGCGGCCGAAATCGGACTTGCCGAGGTAGCGGGTGTCGCCCGAGGTGGGCAGGAACCAGAAGATGTCCAGGCTCATGGGGAAGGCTCTTTCATGCAGGGGTGGAAGAAGGGCGCGCCGGGTTTCTTGTATCTGGCCATCGGGTGT
Source organism: Curvibacter sp. (assembly GCA_019233055.1). GTDB lineage: Bacteria > Pseudomonadota > Gammaproteobacteria > Burkholderiales > Burkholderiaceae_C > Curvibacter. The sequence continues at coordinate 17,030 of JAFAMV010000156.1, read as the reverse complement.
GGGTGGGGCGCGCCGCAGGGCGGAAGAAGACCGGGGCTGGCCCGGCTCAGGGCGTCAGGTAGAGGTCGGCGAAGCTGCCGCGCAGGCCCTCGCCGGTGGTGGCGTAGTCGTGCACCTTCTTCGAACTGACGGTGATGTTCGGGTTGGCGCCGACCTCGATCGAGGGCAGGTCCTTGTGCACCTGCTGCTGGAAGGCGACGAAGAGCTCGCGGCGCTTGGCCTCGTCGACCTCGACCGAGGCGGCTTCGAGCAGGCGGTCCACCTCGGGGTTGACGTAGTGCGGTGCGTTGGAGAAGGGCAGGCCGATCTTGAAGTTCTTCGACCAGAAGATGCGCTGCACGCCCACCGAGGGGTCGAAGATGTTGGTCAGCGATTCGAAGGTGAGGTCGAAGGCGCGGTCGGTGTAGGCCTTGGTCACATAGGTGGCGAAGTCATAGGTCTCGATGTTGGCATCGACCCCGATGCGGCCCAGCGACTGGCGCAGGAAGTCGACCGCGCGGCGATCCACAAAGGGGTTGTAGAGCAGGCGCAGCTTGAGGCGCACGCCGTTGGCGTTGCGCTTGAACCCGGCGGCGTCCAGGGCGGCCTCGGCCTGCTTCGGGTCGTAGGCGACGGGCTGGATGCTGCTGTCGTGGTAGCGGCTCAGCAGGGTGCCGATAGGCGAGGCCGAGAGCGCGCCGTAGCCGAGCCAGACGGTGCGCTTGAAGGCGTTCAGGTCCACCGCTTCGGCCAGGGCGCGGCGCACCTCGAGGTTCTGCAGCGCCGGCGTGTCGAGGTTGAAATAGATCTGCTGGTGGTCCCCCACGTAACTCCAGTTGTGGGAGTCCACATTCACATTGGGCAATTGCTTGAAGCGCTCGACGTCGGTCAGCGGGATGCTGGCGCTGCCGGCGCCCAGGTCCAGGCTGCCGGCCTCGAGCGCCGCAGCGCGCGCCACCGGGTCGGTGACGAAGCGCACCACGATGCGGTCGAGGTAGGGCTTGGGCTTGTCCCAGTAGTTGGGGTTGCGCTCCAGGATGATGTGGCTGCCCTGCACCCATTCCTTGAACACGAAGGGGCCGGTGCCGACCGGGGCGCTGTTGTACTTGTTGGTGGCGATGTCGGTGCCCTCGTACAGGTGCTTGGGCACGATCGGCGATTCGGTGGCCGCCAGCGCGGTCAGCAGAAAGGGCGAGGGCTTGCTCAGCACCAGGATCACGGTGTGGGCGTCGGGCGTCTTCACCTCGGTCACATTGGCGAAGGTGCCGCGTCCGCGCGGATGCACCTGCTTGAGGGTCTGGATCGAGAAGGCCACATCGGCCGAACTGAAGTCATGGCCGTCGTGCCATTTCACGCCCTTGCGCAGTTCGAAGCGGTACTGCAGGCCGTCCTTGCTGACCGACCAGGCGGTGGCCAGCAGGGGCTTGGGGCGCAGCTCGTTGTCGAAGGTCAGCAGGCCCTCGACGATCTTGGGGCCGATCTCGGTGTTGCCACCGGCCGTGGTGGTCAGCGGCACGATCGAATTCGGCACCGGGTTGATGGCCCAGTTCAGCGTGCCGCCCGCATGGGGCGTGGCGGCAGCGGGGCCGGTCTGTGCGTGGGCTGGGCGGGTCGGGGTGGCGGCCCCCAGCAGGGCCAGGCTGAGCAGGGTGGCCTGGATCAGGCGTTCCGGGATTCGGGTCATGGGCAGGATCGGCAAAGAGGCGGAAAACAGGGAGGCTGCAGTGTGGGTCGCGCCGCTCGCCCGGGGCAAGGAAGCTTTGCGAGCTTGCTCATGCGAACTTGTTCGATGGCGCGGGGGGCCTGGCGCGGCCCCTGCCGCGCTGGTGCGAGATGGGGGCGAGATGCGGGTGAGATGCGGGTGAGATGCGGGTGAGATGCGGGCGGCGAGATTGCTTAGGCGCTTTTCTTCCTTGCCGGCCGTGCCCTGGCTTCCTAGCATCGGCCACCTCTCCCCACACCCTGCGATCGGAGTCTTCCTTGTCCACAAGCAATGTGCCGCCTCATGAAGGGCCGGCGCCATGAGCCGGCGCTGGCAAGCCCTGGGCGCGACCCTGCGCCGAACCGCCTGGCAGGCGGTCCCGACGGTGATCGGGGTGGTGGTGCTGAACTTCTTCCTGATGCAGGCGCTGCCGGGCGACGCCGCCGATGTGATGGCTGCCGAGGCCGGCTCGGCGACGGCCGAGACCATGGCCCAGCTGCGCCAGCATTTCGGCCTGGATCTGCCGGTGCTCGAGCAGCTCGGGGCCTACCTCGGGCATCTGGCGCATCTGAGCCTGGGCAATTCGCCGCGCTACAACCTGCCGGTGACCGAGCTGATCGGCGCCCGGCTGGGCAACACGCTGCTGCTGATGGTGTCGGCCCTGGGGCTGGCACTCGGCCTGGGGGTGCTGCTGGGCACGGTGATGGCCAGCCTGGTCGGCCGCTGGCCCGACCGTGTGCTGTCGGTGCTGGCCCTGCTGCTGTATTCGACGCCGGGCTTCTGGCTCGGCCTGATGGCCATCGTGCTGTTCTCGGTCAAGCTGGGCTGGCTGCCCACGGGGGGCAGTGCCAGCATCGGTGCCGGGCTGAGCGGCTGGGCGCTGCTGCTGGACCACCTGCGCCACCTGGTGTTGCCCTCGCTGGCCATGGCCGGTTTCTATGTCGCCATCTTCTCGCGCCTGACGCGCTCGGCCATGCTGGAGGTGAGCCGCCTCGATTTCGTGCGCACCGCCGAGGCCAAGGGGCTGCACCCGCTGACGGTGACCCTGCGCCATGTGCTGCGCAATGCCCTGATCCCGGTGAGCACCGTGGCCGGCATGCACTTCGGCACCCTGCTCGGCGGCGCGGTGGTGATCGAGACCGTGTTCAGCTGGCCGGGTCTCGGGCGCCTGGCCTTCGAGGCGGTGATGGCGCGCGACTACACCGTGCTGCTGGGCATCCTGCTGATGTCCTCGGGCCTGGTGATCCTGGCCAACATGGCGGTCGACCTGCTGCATGCCTGGCTCGATCCCCGCATCCGTCTGCGTTGAAGCGATTTCCCCCCCCTGGCCGGTCCTGCCGCCTCGCTGGAGTTCTCTGTGTCTGAAAGCCTCTCTGTTCCTTCCGCCCCGGCGGCACCGGCAGCGCCCGCTACGCCGGCGGCCGGCCGCTGGCTGGCCCTGCGCACCCTGTTGCGCAACCCGGCGGCGGTGGCCGGTCTGTTGATCCTGCTGGCCATGGCGGCGCTGGCGCTGCTGGCGCCGGTGCTGTTTCCCGGCGATCCGCTCGACATGGTCGCGCCGCCCCTGCTGTGGCCGGGCCAGGATCCGCAGTTTCCGCTGGGCAGCGATTCGCTGGGCCGCGATGTGCTGGCCGGCATCGCCCATGGCGCGCGGATCTCGCTGGCGGTGGGCGCGGTGGCGGCGGTGCTGAGCCTGCTCATCGGCATCGTGCTCGGGGCGCTGGGCGGCTATTTCGGCGGCTGGGTCGACGACCTGGTGGTGCGCATCACCGAGCTGTTCCAGACCGTGCCCTCGTTTTTGCTGGTGATCGTCGTGGTGGCCATCGGCCAGCCCTCGGTGCCGGTGATCGTGACGGCCATCGGCCTGGCCTCCTGGCCGGTGATCGCGCGCCTGGTGCGGGCCGAATTCCGCAGCCTGCGCGAGTCCGATTTCGTGCTGGCCGCGCGCAGCCAAGGCTTCAGCCCCTGGCGCATCATCGTGCAGGAGATGCTGCCCAATGCGCTGCCGCCGGTGATCGTCACCACCTCGGTGCTGGTGGCCACCGCCATCCTCATCGAGTCGGCCTTGTCCTTCCTCGGCATGGGCGACCCGAACGCGGTCTCCTGGGGCAGCATGATCGGCCAGGGGCGCGAACTGCTGCGCACCGCCTGGTTCCTGACGGCCCTGCCGGGCGGCGCCATCGTGCTCACCGTGCTGGCGCTCAACCTGCTCGGCGACGGACTCAACGATGCCTTCAACCCCCGACTCAGAGGACGCTGACATGACCCAGTCCCGCGACATCGAGCCGCGCACGCCGCTGCTCGAGATCCAAGACCTGAACATCGCCTTCCGTGGCACCCAGGGCCCGGTGCCGGCGGTGCGCGACCTGAACCTGCAACTGCAGCGCGGCGAGACCCTGGCCCTGGTGGGCGAGTCCGGCTGCGGCAAGTCGACCACCGCCCTGGCCCTGCTGCGGCTGCTGTCGCCGGCGGCCCGGGTGTCGGGGCGCCTGCTGTTCGAAGGCCGGGACATCCTGAGCCTGCCGCCCGAGGAGCTGCGTGCCCTGCGCGGTGCGGCGATCTCGATGATCTTCCAGGAGCCGATGACCTCGCTGAACCCGGTGCACACCATCGGTGCCCAGATCATCGAGACCCTGCGCCTGCACGAGAAGCTGCGGCCCGATGCGGCGCGGCGGCGCGCCCTGGAGCTGCTGGACCTGGTGCGCATCCCCGAGCCGGCGCGGCGCATCGACGATTTCCCGCACCAGCTCTCGGGGGGGCAGCGCCAGCGCGAGATGATCGCCATGGCGGTGGCCTGCCGGCCCCGCCTGCTGGTGGCCGACGAGCCCACCACCGCGCTGGATGTGACCATCCAGGCCCAGATCCTGGAGTTGCTGGACGGCCTGCGGCGCGAGTTCGACATGGGCCTGCTGCTGATCACCCACGACCTCGGCGTGGTGGCCCAATGGGCCGACCGGGTGGCGGTGATGCACGGCGGCGAGAAGCTCGAGGAAGCCGCCACGGAACGCCTTTTCGCCGCGCCGGCCCACGCCTACACCCGGGGCCTGCTCGGCGCTTCGCTGCATGGCGGGCGGGCCCTTCACTACCGCAGCCAGCGCCTGCCCGAGATCCGCTCGCACCTCGACGCGGCCAGCGGTCAGCGCGTCTTCGAGCTGCGGCAGCCGCCGCAGACTGCCCCGGGCGCGCCGCCGACCGGCGTGGCGGCCACCCCGCTGCGCGCCGTTGCGCCGCTGCTGCAGGTCGAGCAGCTGCGCACCGACTACCCGAGCCGCGACGGCGGCGTGCTGCACGCGGTGGACGAGGTGTCCTTCCAGCTGCAGGCCGGCGAGACGCTGGGCCTGGTGGGCGAGTCGGGCTGCGGCAAGTCGACCCTGTCCAAGACCCTGCTGCGCCTGGTGCCGGCGGCATCGGGCCGCATCCTGCTCGAGGGCACCGACCTGGTGCCGCTGTCCGAGCGGGCGCTCAAGCCCTGGCGTCGGCGCATCCAGATGGTGTTCCAGGATCCCTATGCGTCGCTGAATCCGCGCCGCACGGTGTACGACATCCTCGACACGGTGCTCAAGGTGCATGCCGTCGACTCGCGCCAGGAACGGCGGCGGCGCATCGTCGACATCCTGGACCGCGTCGGCCTGCCGGCCGGCTCGGCGCAGCGCTACCCGAACGAGTTCTCGGGCGGCCAGCGCCAGCGCATCGGCATCGCCCGCGCCCTGGTGGTGCGCCCCTCGGTGCTGATCCTCGACGAGCCGGTGTCGGCCCTCGATGTGTCGATCCAGGCCCAGATCCTGAACCTGCTGGTCGAGCTGAAGCAGGACTTCGGCCTGTCCTACCTGTTCATCTCGCACGACCTCGCGGTGGTGCGCTACATCGCCGATCGGGTGCTGGTGATGCAGCAGGGCCGCATCGTCGAGACCGGCGATGCCCGCGGTCTGTGGGAATCGCCCCAGCATCCCTACACGCGCAGCCTGATTCAGTCGGTGCCGCGTGCCGAGGCCCGCAAGGCGGCCTGAATCCTGATGCCGACAGTTCGAGGACAAGACCCGTCGTGAATCAAGCCTGCTCCCCCCCTGGCACGCCATTCGAAGCCGTGGCGGCCCCCTCGCGGTCGCCAGCACGGGGCTGGCGATTCCCGGGCGGCCCGGGGCGGGATGCCGCCCTGCGTCTGCTGTCCTGGGCCGTGCCGGTGCTGCTGCTGCTGATCTGGGAGGCGGCCGCCCGTCTCGGGGGGCTGTCACCCCAGGTTCTGCCGGCACCCAGCAAGGTGGCCCTGACCGCCTGGAAGCTGATCCTGCAGGGGCGTCTGCTGAGCGATCTGGGCGCCAGCCTGTTGCGTGCGGCGGCCGGCTTCGTCATCGGCGGCGCGCTCGGCCTGGCCCTGGGCACCGCCGTGGGGTTCTCGCGCCTGGCCGAGGCCCTGTTCGACCGCAGTGTCCAGATGCTGCGGGCCATCCCCTTCCTGGCGCTGTTGCCCCTGGTGATCGTCTGGTTCGGTGTCGACGAGGCCGGCAAGATTTTCCTGGTCTCGCTGGGGGTCCTGTTCCCGATCTACATCAACACCGTGCTGGGCATCCGGCAGGTCGACCCCAAGCTGCTCGAGTTGGGCCGGGTCACCGGGCTTTCGACCTGGGCGCTGGTGCGCCGCATCGTCCTGCCCGGTGCGCTGCCTTCGGTGCTGGCCGGCGTCCGCTATGCATTGGCCGTGGCCTGGTTGGCGCTGGTGATCGCCGAGACCCTGGCCACCACCACCGGGATCGGCTACCTGGCGATGGATGCCCGCGAATTCCTGCGCACCGATGTGATCGTGCTGACCGTGCTCATCTACGCCTTGATCGGTGTGGGTTCGGACGCGCTGGCCAGGGCGCTCGAACGGCGCTGCCTGCGCTGGCATCCCAATTACGCCGCCCGGGGGCGTGCATGAGCAGCGACGGCACCGAGTTGGCGCTGAGGGTGAGCGGCCTGCAACGTCGCTACGGGCCGCGCTGGGTGCTGCGGGGGTTGGACCTGCAGGTGGGGCGCGGCGAGTTCGTGGTCCTGCTGGGGGAGAGCGGCTGTGGTAAGACCACACTGCTGCGGGCCTTGGCCGGCCTGGACCCGGTGGACGGGGGGCACATCGACGGTCCGCGGCGGCCGGCGGTGGTGTTCCAGGAACCTCGGCTGCTGCCCTGGGATGTGTTGTGGCGCAACGTGGCCCTGGGCCTGGATGAGCGGTCCGGCCGGGCCCTCGCCGAAGCGGCACTGACCGAGGTCGGTCTCGGGGACCGCCTCGAGGAATGGCCGCATCGCCTCTCCGGTGGCCAGGCCCAGCGCGTGGCCCTGGCCCGGGCGCTGGTGCGTGAACCCCGCCTGCTGCTGCTGGACGAGCCCTTTGCCGCCCTGGACGCGCTGACCCGATTGCGCATGCATGAGCTGGTGCGCCAGCTCGTGGCCCGCCACCAGCCCGGCGTGCTGTTGGTGACCCACGATGTGGACGAGGCCATCGCGCTGGCCCACCGGGTCCTGGTGGTGCGCGACGGCCTGGTCGCGGCGGCCTACCCGGTGTCGCAAGAGCAGCGCAGGCATCGGGGCGCCGCAGAGGCCTTGCGCCGACAGCTGCTGTCTGAACTGGGGGTCGATGGTGATCTTCCCGACAGCGTTTCTTCGTCCTTGATTCCACGGAAGGTCTATGCATGAACCCTGATCACAGCAAGCCGGCACTGGCGCGGCGCGCCTTCATCGAGGCTGGCCTCGGCGGCCTGGCGACCCTGGCATCCCTTGTCCCCGGTGGGGCCCGCGCGGCCGCGCCGCGCAGCGGTCGCAGCACCGACACGGTGCGCCTGGGCTGGGGACATGGCGGGCTGCCTCTGGTGGCCAGGCTGCGCGGCGAGTTCGAGAAGCGTCTGGCGCGCGAGGGCCTGCGGGTGCAATGGGTCGGCCCCTTTCCCAACCATGCCCCCTCGCTGCAGGCCGTCACCGGCGGCAGCGCGGATTTTGCGTTCGGCGGCAGCACCACCCCGGCGTTGGCTGCGATGCTGGCCGGATCGCCGCTGGTGTTCACCCAGTTCTCGGTCACCGACCCGCGCAGCACCGCGATCATCGCGCGGGATGGCTCGGGCATCGACAAGGTCACCGATCTGGTGGGGAAGTCGGTGGCGGTGAACCGATCGGGCCTTGGAGAGTTCCTGCTGGTGGCGGCGCTCGAGAAACACGGTGTGGACCGCAGCAAGGTGCGCTTTGTCTACCTGAACCCCCCCGATGCCGGACCGGCTTTCGCCCAGGGCAAGGTGGATGCCTGGTCGATGTGGAGCCCCGGGGTGGACATCGCCCGGGCCGACTACAAGGCCCATGACGTGTTCCTGGAGGGGCGTGATCTGCCTTTCTACATCGACTTCAACTCCTATGTCACCAGCCGGCGTTTTGCCGAGGAAAACCCGGACATCGTGCGTGCGGTGAACGCCGGTTACGCCGCAGAGGGCCAGTGGATCAGCGAGAACACCGAAGAGGCCGAGCGTCTGGCGCAGAAAGAGGCGGGCTACAGCGATGCGGCCCGGGAAGCTCAGGCCCGGCTGAAACGTCATTGGACCTTCCATGGTGTCGAGGATGGCGCCTTCCTGCAGCAGTTCCAGCAGGCGGCCGATTGGCTGACCACCCGTCAGGTGCTGCCGCAGAAGGTGCAGGTCCGCGACTACCTGGCGCGGCTCTGAACGTCAGCGCAAGCTGATGCCGGCGCTGCGGATCGCCTGCGCGTAGCGCGGCCGTTCGCTCTGCAGGCTGCGCGCGAGTTCGTCGGTGCTGCCCCCCTGCACCTTGAAACCCAGGTCTTCCAGGCGGGCCTTGACCTCGGGGCTGTGCAAGGCGGTGTCGATGTCCTGGTTGAGCTGGCGGACCCGCTCCGGCGGGGTGCTGGCGGGCACGAAATAGCCTTGCCAGCTCTCGACCGAGAAGCCCGGCAGGCCGGCCTCGGCCATGGTCGGCACCTCGGGCAGGGCCGGGGATCGGTAGGCGGTGGTCACCGCCAGGGCGCGCAGCCGCCCGGAGCGGACCTGTTCGGTCACGGCGGCCAGGGTGATCAAGGTGGCGTCCACATGGCCGGCCAACACATCGACGGTGGCGGGACCGCCGCCGCCATAGGGGATGTAGTTGACCCGGGCGCCGGTCTGCTGGGTGATCAGGGCATGGGCCACATGGGCGATGCCGCCATTGCCGGGCAGGCCCAGGCTGATGCTGCCGGGCTGGGCGCGGGCGCGCGCCAGGTAGTCCTGGAAGCTGTGCAATCCGGTGGCCGGATTGACCACCAGGATCTGCGGGTTCACCACCGCCTTGATCACGGGGACGAAGGCGGACTGGCTGTCATAGGGCAGTTGCTCATACAACAAGGCATTGAGCGTCAGGCCTTCGCCCTGCTGCAGCAGGGTGTAGCCGTCGGGCGCGGCATGGGCCACCCGGGCCGCGCCGAGGTTGCCGCTGGCGCCCGGCACGTTGTCCACCACCACGGCCTGGCCCCAGAGGCGGCCGAGGCGTTCGGCCAGCACCCGCGTGAGCCGGTCGGCACTGCCGCCGGCCGCCACGGGCACCACGATGTGCACCGGGCGCTGGGGAAAGGGCTGCGCTGCCTGGGCAGGGTTGGCATCGGCGACGCTGGCCAGCGGCAGGAGCAGCAGGGCCAGGCCAAGGCGGCGCAAGGCCGCAGGGCAGAGATGGAGGAGCATGCCTGACTCTAGAAAGCGCAGGCGGTCCTGCCAACTGAGATGAATGGATATGCATAGCCGCATTCCTCACTTCCCCCGGCCCCTGCCGGGCTCTAGGCTGGCCCTCCCGCCATCCGATGGAGTCTTGCCACCATGAGCCAAACCCAGCTTCCCAACACCGACCCGGCGGCCTCCGGCATCGCCGGCCGCCGGCACCGGGCCATCAGCGCCGTGCTGGCCAAGGCCCGGGCATGGCTGCCCGATCGTGCGCCGGCGAGCGCGCCTCGGTCGGCCCAGGTCCGCCATCCGCTGATCTCGGCACCGGCCCTGAGGCAGGCCCTGCAGGACGGCGAGGAGATCGCGGTGCTCGATGTGCGCGAGACCGGTGTCTACGTGCGCGGCCACCTGCTGCTGGCGGCGTCGGCGCCGCTGTGGCGGCTCGAGCTGCTGATCGACCGCCTGGTGCCGCGCCGCTCCACCCGCATCGTGCTGGTCGATGCCGACGAGAGTCTGGCCCACGAGGCGGCCCACAAGCTGCTGCGCCTGGGCTGGACCCAGCTGTCGGTGCTCGAAGGGGGGACCTCGGGCTGGACGGCTGCCGGTGGCCAGTTGTTCAGCGGCAGCAACGTGCCCAGCAAGGCCTTCGGCGAGGTGATCGAGCACGACAAGCGCACCCCCTGGATCGATGCCGACGAGCTGCAGCGACAGCTCGATGCCGGTCGCAAGCTGGTGGTGGTGGACAGCCGGACACCCGAGGAGTTCACCCAGTTCAGCCTGCCCTTCGCCCACAGCCTGCCCGGGGCCGAACTGGTCTACCGCATCCACGAGCTGGCGCCCGATCCGGACACCCTGGTGGTGGTCAACTGCGCCGGCCGCACCCGCAGCATCGTCGGTGCCCAGACCCTGATCGATGCCGGCATCGACAACCCGGTGGTCTCGCTCAAGGACGGCACCATGGCCTGGCTGCTGGCCGGCCGGGCCCTGGCCCATGGGCGCCAGCCCAGCCTGCCCGAGCCGTCGGAAGAGGGGCTGCAGCGGGCCCGCAGCCAGGCCGAGGCGGTGGCCGCGCGTGCCGGGGTGCAGCGGCTGGACGCCGCCGGCCTGGCCAGGCTGGTCGGCCAGCGCGCGTCCCGCACGCTCTACCTGTTCGATGTGCGAAGCCGCGAAGAGTACCTGGCCGGCCACCTCGAAGGCTGGCGCTGGGCGCCTGGCGGGCAACTGGTGCAGGCGACCGACGAGTACCTGGCGACACGCCATGCGCGCATCGTGCTGGCCGACTGGGACGGGGTCCGGGCCCTGACCACGGCGGCCTGGCTGGCCCAGCTGGGCGGCCACGAGGTGTATGTGCATTCGCCCGATCCGCTGGCGCCCCGGGTGACCGGTCCGGAACCGCTGCGGGTGTTGCGCACGCAGCCATCGGTGGCGGCCCTGTCGCCGATCCAGCTGCAGGCGCTGCAGGCACAGGGCCCGGTGCAGGTCTTCGAGGTGGAGCGCCGGGCCGCCTTCGAGCGCCGGCACGTGCCGGGGGCCCGCTTCGCGGTGCCCGACCGGCTGCTGGAATTCGTCACGCCGGCCGAGGCGGGTGGCCCGGTGGTCATCACCTCGCCCGATGGCGTGCTGGCGTCCCTGGTGGCAGGCGAGCTGGCCGCGCGCAGCGGGCGCAGCGATGTGCGCTGGCTGCTGGGCGGCACCGAGGCCTGGGCGGCGTCGGGCCTGCCCCTGTCCCAAGGGGCGCAGCAGGTGCTGACCGGTGACGACGATCACTGGTACAGCCCCTATGCCCATGCCGACCTGTCCCACCGTGACGCGGGCTTCCGCGCCTACCTCGACTGGGAGCTCGGCCTGGTGGCCCAGCTCGAGCGGGAAGACCCGATCGGAATCCGGCTGATCCCGGCCTGAACCTCCATGACCTCTCATCCATCCACCAGGAGCCTCTGATGAGCACCCAATCCGACCCCTCTGACCTGAGCGCCCTGCTGCAGACCCGCTATGGCCAGGACCCGGACCTGCCGCACCCCCTGCCAGCAGGGCCGGTGCCGGTGCTGCAGCAGCTGTTGCAGCACCGCTCGGTCCGGGCCTACCTGCCCGATGCCCTGCCCGAGGGCACGCTGGAGCTGCTGGTGGCGGCGGCCCAGTCGGCCCCCACCTCGTCGAACCAGCAGGCCTGGAGCGTGCTAGCGGTGCAAGACCCGGCGCGCAAGGCGCGGCTGTCGGAATGGTCGCGCGACCAGGCGCACATCCGTCAGGCGCCGCTGTTCCTGGTGTGGCTGGCCGATCTCTCGCGGCTGGACCGGGTCAGCCAGCGCCAGGGCCTGCCTTCGGAGGCGAACCGCCATCTGGAGCAGTTCCTGGTGGCGGCCATCGATGCCTCGCTGGCGGCCCAGAACGCGGTGGTGGCGGCCGAGGCCCTGGGGCTGGGCACGGTGTACATCGGGGCCTTGCGCAACCGCGCGCCCGAGGTGGCCGCAGAGCTGAAGCTGCCGCCCCGGGTCTTCCCCCTGTTCGGCCTGGTGGTGGGGCGTGCCGACCCGGCTCAGCCGGCCTCGGTCAAGCCCCGGCTGGCGCAGTCGGTGGTGCTCCACCACGAGCAATACGCCGACCCGGCGGCCAACCACGAGGTGGCGGCGGTGTCGCACTACGACGGCATCATCCAGGCCTTCCAGCGCAGCCAGGGCCTGCCGACCCAGCCCTGGTCCGAACAGGCCGCGCAACGCGTGGCGGGTGCGCACAGCCTGTCGGGCCGCGACCGGCTGAAGAGCTTCGTCACCGGGCAGGGCTTCGAGTTGATCTGAGCCCGGCCCGGTGCCGGGTCCTCAGTTCAGGCTGCGGCCGATCTTGATCGTCACCTGCCAGTGCGCGACCTGGCCGTTGACGACCTGGCCGCGGCTGCCGGTGACCTCGAACCATTTGATCTCGGGCCCCTCCTGGGCGGCCCGGGCCAGGGCGGTGCGGATGGCGTCATCGCTGCTGCTCGGTGAAGAGCCGGTGAGTTCGCTGATCTGGTAGACATGGTTGCTCATGCGTCGTTTCCTTTCGATGGATGGATGCCCTTGCGGACACCCCATGTTCCGTCGGCCGCAGTCCGGCTGACAAGGAAGAAAAACGCGCATGGGTCTGCGTTCATCCGTCCAGCGCGACGGCGCGCAGCGGGGGTGCTTCCCATCAGCCCCCGCGCAGGCGCTCGAAGGCCTGGGCCAGGTCGTCGATCAGGTCGGCCGGGTCTTCCAGGCCGATGTGCAGCCGCAGCACCGGGCGGCCGTCGAGGCCGCCGTCGCGCCAGAGGCTGTGTTCGCGCAGGCGCTCGGGCGCGGCCCGCAGGGCCAGGCTTTCATAGCCGCCCCAGGAGGCGCCGATGCCGAAATAGTGCAGGGCGTCGACAAAGGCATCGGCCTGGGCGTCGTCCGCGTCGGCGAAGGCAAAGGAAAGCAGTCCGCTGGCACCACCGAAGTCACGCTTCCACAGCGCATGTCCGGGGTCGTCGGGCAGGGCCGGGTAGAACACCCTGGCGACCTGTGATTGCGTCTGCAACCATTGCGCCACCTGCAGCGCATGCTGCTGGTGCTGTGCCAGGCGCACGCCCAGGGTGCGCAGACCGCGCAGCGCCAGATAGGCATCGTCGGCGCCGACGGTCAGGCCCAGGGCCTCGTGGGTGCGGGCCAGCCGGGCGGCCAGCGCCGGGCTGTCGACCACCACGATGCCCTGCATCAAGTCCGAATGCCCCGAGATGTATTTGGTCGCGGCCTGGATCGACAGGTTGGCCCCCAGCGTCAGGGGCTGGTGGAACCAGCCACCGCTCCAGGTGTTGTCCACTGCCACCGGAATGCCGCGCTCGCGGGCGATGCCGGCCAGCAGCGGCAGGTCGATCAGCTCGTACAGCAGGGAGCTCGGCGACTCGAGGTAGACCAGCCGGGTCCGCTCGGTGATGCGCTGGCGCAGCGTCTCGGCGTCGGGCCGGATGTATTCGAGGGTGATGCCCAGGCGCTGGAGCAGGGTCTGGTCGACCCGGCGCAGCGGGGCGTAGACGTTGTCGGCGACCAGCGCATGGTCGCCCGGCGACAGCAGGGCCAGCAGCACCAGGGTGATGGCCGACAGGCCGGAGGGCGCCAGGAAGGCCCGGTGGCCCTGCTCGAGATCGGCCACCGCCTCTTCCAGCGCCTGGTGGGTGTCCAGGCCGTGTCGCCCGTAGGACGCCACCCGTTCGCCGGCGGCCCGGCGGTGGTGCAGCTCGGCATGGCGGGCGCTGTTCTCGAAGCGGACCGTGCTGGTGCGCACCACCGGGATGTTCACCGGCCCGCTGCCGGCGGTCAGCGCTGCGGTGCCGGTGTGCAGCAGCCGGGTGGCCGGCCGGGCGTTGGGGCGCGGGGCGCGTCTGGTGCTCACGCCACGTCCTTGCTCGGGTGGAACTGGGTGGCGTTGTAGTTCACGATGCGACCGTCGCGCTGGTAGCCGACACGGCCGCTGAGGGTCTCCAGGGGGCGGCCGTAGAGGTGGAAATGCAGGGTGGGCTGCTCGCCGACCACCTCGATGCTGTGGATGTCGGTGCCCAGGAAGCCGGTCGGTGTGCCGGGCTGCACGGTCAGGTCGCGCACCAGCTCGAGCTGGCCGCGGTCGGCCTGGCTGCGGTCGTCGGTGCGGCGGTAGATGTGGTTGATCTCCTGGCCCTCGACCGCGACGATCACCGCCCAGGTGGTGTGGTCGTGTGGCAGCGTGGTCTTGCCCGGGTTGATCGAGTTCAGGTAGAGGGCCAGGCCGCCGTCGCCATCGGCCGGGTTCAGCCGGTAGCGGGTCGAGGCTTCGACGCCGGCCGAGATGGCCGGCGGCGGGAAGTCGGCGCGGGTGAACAGCGGCTTCTGCTCGGCCAGCCGTTCGAGCCGCGCGATGATGGCCTGGAGGGTCTCGCGCGTGGGCTCCTGGCCGGCCAGCAATTGGCGCACATCGTGGAGGGTGGCGTCGACGGCGCTGCGGCGGCGGGCTTCGAGCGTGTTCTCGGTGGAGGGAATGGCGGACATGAAACAGCTCCTGGTGGTGATGGTGGCGATGGTGGAAAGAGCGGCGGCGCCGCTCAGATGGCGAAACGGAAACGGTCGATGGGCAGGGCCACCAACTTGGACTCGGAGATCTCGGCCTGGCTCAGCGGGTGGCTGCCCAGGGCCCGGCGCAGGAAGCGGCGGGTGCGTTCCTGCGTGGGATTGCCGAACAGGCGTGCCGGCGGTCCCTGCTCGACGATCCGGCCGGCTTCGGTGAACACCAGCTCGTGGCTGACCTCGGCGGCGAAGCGCATCTCATGCGTGACCAGCACGCAGGTCATGCCGTCGTCGGCCAGTTCGCGGATCACGTTGAGCACCTCGCCGACGGTCTCGGGGTCGAGGGCCGAGGTCACTTCGTCGAACAGGATCAGCTCGGGCTGCATGGCCAGGGCGCGGGCGATGGCCACCCGCTGCTGCTGGCCGCCAGAGAGCTCGCCCGGGTAGGCGCGGGCCTTGTGCCCCAGGCCGACCCGCTGCAGCAGGGCATGGGCCTGGTCCTGGGCCTCGGCGCGCGTGCGGCCGTTGACGCGCACCGGCGCCAGCACCAGGTTGTCGAGCACGCTCAGATGCGGGAACAGGTTGAACTGCTGGAACACGAAGCCGACCCGGCGCCGCAGCGCGATGAACTCGGCCTCGTGGCGCAGCAGATCGACGCGGGTGGCGCCGACGCTGATCCGGCCCTGTTGCGGCCGCAGCAGACCGGTGATGCAGCGCAGCAGGCTCGACTTGCCCGAGCCCGAGGGGCCGATGATGGACAGCACCTGGCCGGGCTGCACGTCCAGGCTGATGCCGTGCAGCACCTCGGTGGTGCCGAAGGAGAGGTGGATGTCCTGCAGGCTGACCAGGGGTCGGGTGGCGCCGGGCGTCGGGGAGCGGGGGTCAGTGGCGGGCATGGCGGGCTTCCAGCGCCTGGGTGGCGCGCGCGATCGGGTAGCAATAGGCGAAGAACAGCAGCAGCAGGGCGGCGTAGATGAGCACGGTGAAGTCGGTGCGGCCCACGGTGTTGCTGGCCACCTGGGCCGCATCGACCAGGTCGTGCACGCCCACCAGCGAGGCCAGCGAGGTGGCCATGGTGATGCTGGCATAGAGGTTCATCCAGGGCGGCAGCATGCGCCGCAGGCATTGCGGCAGCACCACGAGGCGGAAGATGTCGGTGCGCCCCAGGGCCAGCGAGTGCGCGGCCTCCCACTGGGCCGAGGGGATGGACTGCACCGCGCCGCGGAAGATCTCCGCCACATTGGCGCTGGCCGGCAGGGCCAGGCCCAGCACCACCTTGATCCAGTCGGGGAAGGGCAGCCGCCAGTGGTGGATCTGCAGCTCGAAGGGGAAGACATAGGTGCTGAAGTACACCAGCACCAGCACCGGGGCATTGCGCAGCAACTGCACATAGACCCGCATTGCCCCCTGCAGCCAGGGGCGGGGCGCCAGCGACAGGGCGCCCACCAGCAGGCCGGCGACGGTGCCCAGGGCCATGGCCAGCACGCTGATCTGGATGTTGCTCCACAGCCCCCACAGCAGGGTGGGCAGCCATTGCAGCAGCAGGGCGCCGACCGGGGGCAGGGCGGCAGCGGTCTCAGGTGCCATAGCCGGGCATCCTCCAGCGTCGTTCAAGCCAGCGGCCGGCCCGGCCCACGGCCCAGGTCAACAGGCCGAAATACAGCAGGATCAGCAGCAGCAGTTCCAGCACGTTGTCGCGCTGGGTCCAGATCATGATCGATTCGTAGGTCACGTCACCGACCGCGATGGCCGAGGCGACGGCGCTCATCTTCACCGCATCGACCAGGTTGTTGACCAGCGAGGGCAGGGCGAAGCGCAGGGCCAGCGGCAGCTCCACGCGCCACAGCAGCTGCCGGCCCGACAGGCCCAGCGAGCGGGCGGCTTCGCGCGTCACGGCCGGCACCGCCTGCAGCCCGGCGCGCAGCGCCTCGGCATGGAAGGCCGCCTTGTGCAGCGACACCACCAGCACCACCCAGACAAAGGGCCCCAAGGGGTTGTGCAGCCGGCCCTGCAGCTGCTGGGTGATCAGCAGGTTGAGCACCAGGAAGGCGCAGTAGAGCTGCACCAGGGTCGGGGTGTTGCGGGTCAGTTCCACAAAGGCCCGGCAGGGCAGGCGCAGGCTGGCACGCGGCGAGTGCAGGGCGGCGGCCAGCAGCAGGCCGGCCAGCAGGCTCAGCGGCAGGATCCACAGGCACAGCTGCAGGCTCACCCACAGGCCATGCACGAAGGCCGAACGCTCGTCGGCCGCGAGCACAAAGCTGTAGTTCAGGCCCAGGGCGCGCAGGCTCCGCACCACGTCGGCGAGCCAGCCCATGGTTCAGGACGCGGCCTTGAAGCGGGCCTGCAACTCCGGCAGCAGCGGGTTTGGCGGCGTGATGCCCAGGCGCTTCTCGGTCTCGATCAGCCAGCCGCTGCGGTGCCAGTCGCGCAGCACCCGGTCGACCGCGGCGATGGTGTCGGCCTCGCCCTTGCGGGTCCAGACCACCGAGTTGGCGGCCAGCAGCTCGGTGCCGAACGGCGCCTGGTAGTCGGCCCATTCGGGCTTGCCGCGCAGGGTCGGGTGGATCAGGGTGGCGTCGTGCACGGCGGCCACGCAGGCGCCGCCACGCAGGGCCAGCAGCGATTCGGAGGCGCCCTTGTAGCCCTGCACCTGGGCGCCGTAGT
>JAFAMV010000106.1 GCA_019233055.1 Curvibacter sp. | reverse complement strand
CACCCCGGCCGAGCGGGCGCGCGCGGCCAGCCCGTTGATGCGCTGGACCACGGCCTCGGCCTCGTGGACCCACAGAGGCCCGGTGCACAGGGCCGATTGGACATCGATGACGATCAAGGCACTCCGGCCCATGGCATTTCTCCCTTCGATCAGCCCAGGGCTTCCCGCACAAAGTCGAGGCGGTCCTGGCCGAAGAACATTTCATCGCCCACAAAGAAGCTGGGCGCACCGAAGACACCGCGCCGCACGGCCTCCTCGGTCGTGGTCTTCAGACCGGCCTTGACCTCGGGGCTGGCGGCCCAGCCGAGCAGGGCAGGGGCGTCGAAGCCATTGTGCCTCAGGGCCTCTTCCAGCACGGCCGCCTGGCCGAGGTCGAGCTGTTCCACCCACAGGGCCTTGAACATCGCCCCGAGATAGGCCTGGAAGCGTTCGGGCAGATGCTGCTGGACCGCCACGGCGATCCGCATCAGGGTCAGGGTGTTGACCGGAAAGTAAGGGTTCTGCTGCAGCGGTACCCCATAGCGGCGGGCAAAGCGGCTCAGGTCCTGGAAGACATAGGCGCCCTTGGCCGGCACGGTGGCCGGAGAGGCATTGCCTGTGGCCTGGAAAACGCCCCCGAGCAGCATCGGGCACCAGCGGATGTCGGCCTGGGCCTCCTGGGCCAGCAGGCCGATCTGCGTCCAGGCCAGGTAGGAGGCCGGGCTGCCCAGGTCAAAGAAGAATTCGACGGTCTTGCGCATGGGATTTCCTTCAATTCCTTTACTTCATTTACTATACGAACGTTTGTTAAACGCACCGTATTTAAAGCGGTGCATGCTGTCAACACCGGAATCCCTGAGGCCTCATCATGCGCTACAGCACATCACACAAGGAAGAGACCCGACAACGCCTGCTCCAGAGCAGCCGCGAGATCGCCAAGCGCGGTGGCTTCGACAGCACCGGGGTGGATGCCCTGATGGCTTCTGTCGGCCTCACCGGCGGGGCGTTCTATGGCCATTTCCCCTCCAAGCAGGCCCTGTTCCAGGCCTTGATCGAGGAGGAGATGGCGCACAGCACCGAACTGCTGGCCGGCGAGGCGGGGCAGGACGAAGACCATGTCGAGAAATGCCTGCGCCAATACCTCAGCCATGCCCATGCCCAGCACCCGGAAAGCGGATGTGCCTTGCCCGCCCTCGGGGCCGAGATCGCCCGGGCTGGGTCGGAGGTGCGCAGCGTGGTGGAGCAGGCCCTCAAGCGGACGCAGAAGAGCTGGGCCGGCCGCACCGGCGACGAAGATCTGGCCTGGGCGCTGCTGGCGCAATGTGTCGGTGCACTGGTGTTGGCCCGTGCCGTCGAAGGCGAGCGCACACGCAAACAGATTCTGGGCAGCAGCCGGCATTTCCTGGCCCAGGCCCTGGCGGCGGGAAAGACGGCCCGCGAAGATTGAGCATTCCCTGGCTGCCATGGTTGATTTGACAGCTGATCGATGATTGAATAACGTTCGTTTATCAAACGAACGTTATTCAAAGGAGATGAGATGGATGAAGCCGTGAATTCAGCCCCGGTGGCACTGGTGATCGGTGCCGGCGATGCCACCGGAGGGGCGATTGCGCGCCGCTTTGCGCGTGAAGGCTATGTGGCCTGCGTGACACGCCGCAGCGTCGACAAACTCGAGCCCCTGGTGCAGCAGATCCGTGCCGAGGGCGGCCAGGCCTTCGGCTACGGCAGCGATGCCCGCCAGGAAGACGAGGTGGCCGCCCTGTTCGAGCAGATCGAGTCCGAGCACGGACCGGTGGAGGTGCTGGTGTTCAACATCGGCGCCAATGTGCCCTGCAGCGTGCTGGACGAGACCGCACGCAAGTATTTCAAGATCTGGGAGATGGCCTGCTTCAGCGGCTTCCTGAATGCCCAGGCGGCGGCGCGGCGCATGGTGGCGCGTGGGCGGGGCACGATCCTGTTCACCGGCGCGACCGCCGCCCTGCGGGGGGCGGCGCAGTTCGCCGCCTTTGCCGGTGCCAAGCATGCGTTGCGGGCCCTGGCGCAGAGCATGGCGCGTGAACTGGGGCCGCGCAACATCCATGTGGCCCATGTGGTGGTGGACGGTGCGATCGACACCGAATTCATCCGCAGCAACTTTCCCGAGCGCTACGCCCTGAAGGCGCAGGACGGCATCCTGAGCCCGGAGCACATCGCTGAAAACTACTGGTATTTGCATCAGCAGCCCCGGGATGCCTGGACCTTCGAGCTGGATCTGCGTCCCTACATGGAGCGCTGGTGAGTTGAGCCGCAGCCGCCGGTGAATGCCGGCGCGTGGCAGGTTCTGCAGGCCGAAAGTACGGTCTGGCAGAGGGGCATTCTTGATTTGAACTCGAAACTGTATATTTATACATATATGTGTATTTATTCAGTCTTGAGGTCGACATGGATGAACAGGATCGGGTTGTGAAAGGCCCTGCGCCCTTGAAGGGGCGCGGGGCCATCCATGCCGTGGCGCACCGGTTTGAACGCGTGCAAAGAGAGGCGGTGGATGATGGCTGGGGGGGCGAGGCGGATCGCGACGATGCGAGGGCGGCACCCAGGACGGAGTTGATCTTCGAAACCGCCCGCAGCGCCCTGAGCCGCAACGATTCACCGGACATCGCGTTCGACCAGGCCATCAACCCTTACCGGGGGTGTGAGCATGGGTGCAGCTATTGCTATGCACGCCCCACGCACAGCTACCTGGGCTATTCGCCCGGGCTGGACTTCGAGACCAAGATCATTGCCAAGCACAACCTGCCCGAACTGCTCGACAAGGCCCTCTCCCGGCCGTCCTATCAGCCCCGTCCGACCAATCTGGGGTCGGCCACCGATTGTTACCAGCCCGTGGAGCGCGACCTGGGATTGACCCGGCGCGTCATCGAGGTCATGGCGGCGCATCGCCATGCGTTTTCACTCATCACCAAGTCGAGTCTGGTGGAGCGGGACATCGATCTGTTGGCGCCGCTGGCCGAGCAGGGTCTGGTGGCGGTCTACCTGACCATCACGACGCTGGACGCGACGCTGGCGCGGCGTCTCGAGCCCCGGGCCGCATCGCCGGCACGCCGTCTGCGCACCCTGCGCACCCTGGCCGAGGCCGGCATTCCCGTCGGGGTCAGCGTGGCGCCCCAGATTCCCTTCCTCAACGAAGACATGGAGCAGGTGCTGACGGCCGCTGCCGAGGCGGGCGCCCGCTCGGCTTTCTACACGGTGCTGCGCCTGCCCTGGGAGTTGCGGCAGGTGTTCGGCGACTGGTTGCAGGCGCACTATCCTCAGCGCGCCGAGCGGGTGATGGCCAGGATCCATGACCTGCGCGGGGGGCAGGCCTACCAGAGCGACTTTGCCAGCCGCATGAAAGGGACCGGACTCTGGTCCGATCTGTTGAGCCAGCGCTTTCGCAAGACCTGTGGGCGCCTGGGTCTGAACCGGGATCGTGTGGCGCTCGACCTGGGGAAGTTTGTGCGCCAGCCGGGGGCGGGCCTGCTGCAGGCCGATCTGTTCGATGGTCCGGTGGCGGTGGATGCCGGGCCTCTAGCGGCAGCAGCGGTAGGCCAGGCCGATCGACGCTGACACGCTGTCGGGTCGTTGGGTGATCGGGCTGTGGCGGGCCGAACCGCGCAGTTGGGCAAAGCCGATGCCCCCATACAACAACCAATGGGGTGTGAGCGTGGTGGTGAACCCCAGCCCTTCGGCGGTGTTGAAAAGGCCGGCAGAGGCCTGGTAGGCGGGCAGGGGCGAGCTGCCTGCCGCGCTGAGCGGGACCCCGAAGTGGCTGCTCATGTAGATGGTGTCGCCGAAGCTGGCGGTCAGACCCGTCACGATGCGGGTGTGGCGGGTGGCCTGCCAGCTGTAGCCCAGCGAAGTGTCGATCTGGGTGCCCGAATCCCGGCCCAGCAGATCCTGGGTCACACCGGCACCGATCGACCAGGCGGGAGTCAGCGACCAGCCGATGCCCAGGCGCCCGGTGAGGGTGCGGCGGATGTCGGGCAGGCCGGCCAGCCGCGGGTCGGTGCTGGCGCTGCGCCCGCCGTCGAGTCCGAGCGAGGCATTGAGCTGCAGGTCCTGGTGCTTGACCAGGGTGGCGGTGGCGCCTGAGCCGCCCAGGGCGGCGCCATAGCCCAGCAGCGCATTGGCGCCACCGGTGCTGAGCCGGTAGCGGCCATAGGAGAGGGCCCAGAGCGGGCTGATCCGCACATTGCGGTCTTGCGCGCCGGCATAGGTCGGGCTGCTGCGCAGCGCGGCGCCCACGAGGTAGAGCAGTTTGTCGTCAGGCAGCGGGCGCGGCGAGCTCGGGCTTCCGGTGGCTGCAGGGCCACTGGCCTGGGTGTCTGTTGCGGCGACGCTCACCGCGTCGCGCAGCGGTCCGGTCAGATCCTGCCCTTGGCTGTACGGTGGGCACAGCCAGGCCATCGCGCCCAGCACAAGACCCACCGGCCGGGCCATGCGTCCAGACCTGGCTTGTGGAGGGGAATGGGTTCCGATCAGTCTGTCGAGTGACATACCGGCTGATTATGCGCACTCCGGGTGCCGCCGGGCAGGAAGACCCATGCCCAGGGCGGCGGAGCGGTTCGGTTGGTGATGGCCGGAACAAAAAACCCGCCACAGGGGCGGGTTGATTGCGGATGCAGCACACGTGGCTCAGCGTTGGGCCAGCGGCGGCACGTCGCGGCGCACAGCGCCGGTGAAGAGCTGGCGCGGACGGCCGATCTTGTACTCGGGGTCGCCGATCATTTCGTTGAGCTGGGCGATCCAGCCCACGGTGCGGGCCAGGGCGAAGATGGCGGTGAACAGGCTGACCGGGATGCCGATGGCGCGTTGCACGATGCCGGAGTAGAAGTCGACGTTCGGGTACAGCTTGCGCGACACGAAGTAGTCGTCTTCCAGGGCGATCTTCTCGAGGGCCTTGGCCAGCTTGAACAGCGGGTCGTTTTCGAGGCCCAGGGCCTGCAGCACCTCGTTGCAGGTCTCCTGCATCAGCTTGGCGCGCGGGTCGTAGTTCTTGTAGACGCGGTGACCGAAGCCCATCAGGCGCACGCCCGAGTTCTTGTCCTTCACCTTTTCCATGAACTCGCCGACCTTGGCCACGCCGCCCATGGCCTGGATCTCTTCAAGCATGTTCAGGCAGGCTTCGTTGGCGCCGCCGTGGGCCGGGCCCCAGAGGCAGGCCACGCCGGCAGCGATGGCGGCGAACGGGTTGGTGCCCGAGGAACCGCACAGGCGCACGGTCGAGGTCGAGGCGTTCTGCTCGTGGTCGGCGTGCAGGATGAAGATGCGGTCGAGGGCCTTCTCGATCACCGGGTTGACCACGTACTCCTCGCAGGGGGTGGCGAACATCATGCGCAGGAAGTTGCCTGCGTAGGACAGGTCGTTCTTCGGGTACATGAAGGGCTGGCCCACGCTGTACTTGTAGGCCATGGCCACCAGGGTCGGCATCTTGGCGATCAGGCGGATGGCCGCGATCTCACGGTGTTCCGGGTTGTTGATGTCGGTGCTGTCGTGGTAGAAGGCCGACAGACCACCCACCAGGCCGGTCAGGACGGCCATCGGGTGGGCGTCACGACGGAAGCCGCGCAGGAAGAACTGCATCTGCTCGTTGACCATGGTGTGGTTGGTCACGAGCTTGGTGAAGTCCTGCTTCTGGCCGGCATTGGGCAGCTCACCGTGCAGCAGCAGGTGGCAGGTCTCAAGGAAGTCGCAGTTCACGGCCAACTGCTCGATGGGGTAGCCGCGGTACAGCAGCTCGCCCTTGTCGCCATCGATGTAGGTGATGGCCGACTGGCAGGAAGCGGTGGACAGGAAGCCCGGGTCATAGGTGAACATGCCGGTCTGCGCGTACAGCTTGCGGATGTCGATGACGTCAGGGCCGATATTGCCTTGGTAGATCGGCAGATCGACGCTCGGGCTGCCGTTGCTGAACGACAGGGTGGCTTTATTGTCAGCTAGCTTCATTTTGATTTCCTTGAGTAGTTTGCCCATCATCAGGCGAGGTTCCTGCCGGGGTGTCCTGCGGGCTTCAGGGCTGCAGCAGGGCCAGAACCTCACGCACTTCTTCAGTGTCCAAGGCACCCTGGGGCTGCTTGCGGCGCAGCAGCAGATCCAGGAGGTCGTTGTCTGTCAGATCCATCAAGGCATACAGGCCTCGCGCATGGGCCACCGTGAGGTGGGCGCCATGGCGCCTGAAGAGCTTCTCGATGAAGAGGTCGTTCTCCAGCAGGCCGCGGCGGCAACGCCATTGCAGCTTGCTGTAGGCACGCTCTCCGAGCGGCTCGTCGCCAGCCCGCCCGGAAAGCTCTCCGTCGTTGCCCAGATGGCTCGGCAGATCCAGTTCCATGCCAGCGATCAGACGGCCCGGCGGACCATCAGCTCCTTGATCTTGCCGATGGCCTTGGTGGGGTTCAGACCCTTGGGGCAGACATCGACGCAGTTCATGATGGTGTGGCAGCGGAACAGGCGGTACGGATCTTCGAGGTTGTCCAGACGCTCGCTGGTGGCCTCGTCGCGGCTGTCCGCGATGAAGCGGTAGGCCTGCAGCAGGCCGGCCGGACCCACGAACTTGTCGGGGTTCCACCAGAAGCTGGGGCAACTGGTGGAGCAACTGGCGCACAGGATGCACTCATAGAGGCCGTTGAGCTCTTCGCGCTCTTCGGGCGACTGCAGGCGTTCCTTCTCGGGCGGCACGTTGTCGTTGATCAGGTAGGGCTTGATCGAGTTGTACTGCTTGAAGAACTGGGTCATGTCCACGATCAGGTCGCGGATGACCGGCAGGCCCGGCAGCGGCTTCAGGACGATGGTGCCCTTGAGCGTGTTCATGTTGGTCAGGCAGGCCAGGCCGTTCTTGCCATTGATGTTCATGGTGTCGGAACCGCAGACGCCTTCGCGGCAGGAGCGGCGGAAGGCGATGCTCGGGTCCTGGGCCTTGAGCTTGATCAGCGCGTCCAGCAGCATGCGTTCGTGGCCGTCGAGTTCGATCTCGATGGTCTGCATGTAGGGCTTTGCATCCTTGTCCGGGTCGTAGCGGTAGATCTGGAAAGTACGTTTCGTCATATCGTGGGCTTTCGTTCGGGACGGATCGATCAGAAGGTACGGACCTTGGGCGGCACGGACTCGACGGTGCGCGGCTTCAGGTTCACGGGCTTGTAGGTCAGGCTGTTGGAAGCGCTGTGCCACAGGGTGTGCTTCATCCAGTTGGCGTCATCGCGGCCCAGCGGCGCGGTGGGGTGATCGGCCGGGTGTTCGTAGTCGTCCACGGTGTGGGCGCCACGGCATTCACGGCGGGCAGCGGCCGAGACCATGGTGGCCTGGGCGGCTTCGATCAGGTTGTCGACTTCCAGCGCCTCGATGCGCGCGGTGTTGAACACCTTGGAGTTGTCGGCCAGGCCCACGTTCTTGGCGCGCTCGCGCAGGGCGGCGATCTTGGTCACGCCTTCGTCCATGCCGGCCTGGGTGCGGAACACGCCTGCATGCTGCTGCATGGCCGAGCGGATGTCGTTGGCCACGTTCTGGGCGTATTCGCCGCTCTTGGCGTTGTCCAGTCGGTTCAGGCGTTCCAGCGTGAAGTCGGCGGCGTCGGCCGGCAGCGGCTTGTGCGACTTGGTGCGGCTGGCGAATTCGACGATGTGGTTGCCGGCGGCGCGGCCGAACACCAGCAGGTCGAGCAGCGAGTTGGTGCCCAGGCGGTTGGCGCCGTGCACCGACACGCAGGAGCATTCGCCCACCGCGTACAGGCCGTTGACGATCTGGTTGTGCACGTCGCCGTTCTGCACCACGACCTGGCCATTGACGTTGGTCGAGATACCGCCCATCTGGTAGTGGATGGTGGGCACGACCGGGATCGGCTCGCGGGTGATGTCGACGTTGGCGAAGTTGACGCCGATCTCGTACACCGAGGGCAGGCGCTTGTGGATGGTCTCGGCGCCCAGGTGGTCGAGCTTGAGCAGGATGTAGTCCTTGTTGGGACCGCAGCCTCGGCCTTCCTTGATCTCCTGGTCCATGGAGCGCGACACGAAGTCACGCGGGGCCAGGTCCTTCAGGGTGGGCGCATAGCGCTCCATGAAGCGTTCGCCATTGCTGTTGAGCAGGATGGCGCCTTCGCCACGGCAGCCTTCGGTCAGCAGCACGCCGGCACCGGCCACGCCGGTGGGGTGGAACTGCCAGAACTCCATGTCCTGCAGCGCGATGCCGGCGCGGGCCGCCATGCCCAGGCCGTCGCCGGTGTTGATGAAGGCGTTGGTGGAGGCGGCGAAGATGCGGCCGGCACCGCCGGTGGCCAGCAGCACGGTCTTGGCGTGCAGCACGTGCAGGTCGCCGGTCTCCATTTCGAGGGCGGTCACGCCGACCACGTCGCCTTCGGCGTCGCGGATCAGGTCCAGCGCCATCCATTCGACGAAGAAGCTGGTCTTGGCCTTGACGTTCTGTTGGTACAGCGTGTGCAGCATGGCGTGGCCGGTGCGGTCAGCGGCCGCGCAGGCGCGTTGCACCGGCTTTTCGCCGTAGTTGGCGGTGTGGCCACCGAAGGGGCGCTGGTAGATGGTGCCGTCGGGGTTGCGGTCGAAGGGCATGCCCATGTGCTCGAGGTCGTACACGACCTTGGGCGCTTCCTGGCACATGAATTCGATCGCATCCTGGTCGCCGAGCCAGTCGGAGCCCTTGATGGTGTCGTAGAAGTGATAGTGCCAGTTGTCCTCGGACATGTTGCCCAGCGAGGCGCCGATGCCGCCCTGCGCCGCCACGGTGTGCGAGCGGGTGGGGAAGACCTTGGACAGGACGGCCACATTCAGGCCCGCACGGGCCAGTTGCAGCGATGCGCGCATGCCGGAGCCGCCGGCCCCCACGATGACGACGTCAAACTTGCGGGTGGTGATGCCAGATTTGGAGTAGGTCATTTTTTACAGTCTCCAGAGAACTTGAACCGCCCAGCCAGCGCAGCCGACGAGCCAGACAATGGAGAAGATTTGCAGGGTGAGACGAAGGGCGACGGGCTTGATGTAGTCCATCCAGATGTCACGCACACCGACCCAGACGTGGTAGAGCAGGGCCACGATGACCGTGAAAGTGAGGAACTTCATCCACTGGGCCGAGAAGATGCCGGCCCATTTGTCGTAGCCGATGGGGCCGCTGCTCAGCAGCACCTGGGCCAGGACGATGATGGTGAACAGGGCCATGAGGCCGCCGGTGGCACGCTGGGCGAGCCAGTCGCGCAGACCGTAGTGCGCGCCGACGACGATGCGCTTGGAGCCGTAGTTGACAGACATGGTGTGCTCCTTGGGATCAGTACAGGCCGAACAGCTTGGCGCCGAGCAGCACGGTCAGTGCAATGCTCAGGGCGAGGGTGAAGACGGCGGACGACTTGCCGAACTCCTTGCTGACCGCATGCCTGGCGTCCATCCACAGATGGCGCAGGCCGGCGATGAAGTGGTGCAGATAGGCCCAGATCAGGGCCAGGGCCACGAGCTTGATGAACCAGCCGGGCACAAAACCAAGGCCGCTGTTGAAAGCGGCCTTGAATTTCCCGAACGAGATCTCGGAGGTGACGGAGGTGTCGAACATCCAAATGATGAACGGCATCAGCAGGAACATGATCACGCCACTGACCCGGTGAAGGATCGACACCCAGCCGGCGGGGGGCAGTCGGTAGGTGCTCAGGTCCTTGAAGGCGTTGATGTTGCGGAACTCAGGCCGCTTTTTGACGAGTTCAGTCATTGGATGTGCTTTCGTGGTAACTGCTCTGTAATTTCGTAAATGCAAACAACCCAAAATTCTATTGCAATGCAGCAAGAGAAGCCTTGGGTCGGCCCGTATTTTCGACGTTTCCGGTCAAGTTGAGTTAGTTAAGTTCATTGCGGTAATGGTGTGTGTCGGTTCTGTACAGGCCGCGCCTCAGTTCCATGGGGATGTCCTTGTAGGTGAAGGCCACACGCTCCACGCTCAGAAGCGGCGTCTGCATTGGGATCTGCAGCAGATTGGCCTGCGTTTCGTCGGGCAGGACGGCCTTGATCTTCTCTTCGGCACGCACCATGCGGACGCCGAATTCGAGCTCGAACATCGCATAAGTTGCGCCGTGATACTGAGCCATTTGCTCGGCTGTCAGGCCCTTGAAAGCCTGGCCCGGCAGCCAGAGGTCCTCGAGGATGGTCGGCGTGCCGCCCAGCGAGAGGATGCGCCGGATCTGCAGCACCGGGTCACCGGTGCGCAGCGCCAGGGGGCGGGCCACATCGATGCTGGCGCGGGCCTTTCGGCATTCGATGATGGTGCGTTGGGCCGGGCCTTCGGCGCTGATGTCGCCGACGTCGGGCACCAGCTTCAGGAAGCGGTACTGGACGTGGTGCTCGGCGTGGGTCGCCACGAAGGTGCCCTTGCCCTGGCGGCGCACCACGAGGTTGTCGGCGGCCAGTTCGTCGATGGCCTTGCGCACCGTGCCCTGGCTGACCCGGTAGCGGGCAGCCAGCTCCATTTCGCTGGGGATGGCCTCGCCGGGTTTCCAGTCGCCGGCCTGCAGGCTTTGCAGGATCAGGCCTTTGATCTGTTGGTACAGCGGGCTGAACGCCGGCGTGGCAGCCAGCCCGTCGTCCGATGGGGTGCCGTCAGGGGAGGGCAGCGGTGGCGGTGGCATGGTCTGGAAGGGTGGAAAAAGGGTTGTCTCTGTGGTTTTTTGCCGATGCGCGAGGCGAGCGGCCATGTCGCGCATCATATCTTATATAAGACATAAGACAAATTGACCGGGCGCTTGTAACGGGAGTACACTCCAGGGCTGTTTCGCAGGGCTGGAACCCAGTGTTCCGGAAACCGGTCCAGCACTGTGGCGACCCCCCGTTTTACACAACCTCCTGGAGTTCCTCATGAGCAAAAAGCCCGTCCGTGTTGCCGTCACCGGCGCCGCTGGCCAAATCGGTTACGCCCTGCTGTTCCGCATTGCCTCCGGCGAAATGCTGGGCAAGGACCAGCCCGTCATCCTGCAATTGCTCGAGATCCCCGATGAGAAGGCCCAGAACGCGCTCAAGGGCGTGATCATGGAGCTCGAAGACTGCGCCTTCCCGCTGCTGGCCGGCATCGAAGCCCACAGCGATCCGATGAGCGCCTTCAAGGACACCGACTACGCCCTGCTGGTGGGTTCGCGTCCGCGCGGCCCGGGCATGGAACGTGCCGAACTGCTGGCCGTCAACGGCGCCATCTTCATCGGCCAGGGCAAGGCCCTGAACGCCGTGGCCTCGCGCAACGTCAAGGTGCTGGTGGTCGGCAACCCCGCCAACACCAACGCCTACATCGCCATGAAGTCGGCCCCGGATCTGCCGGCCAAGAACTTCACCGCCATGCTGCGCCTGGACCACAACCGCGCCCTCAGCCAGCTCGCCGCCAAGACCGGCACCCGCGTGGCCGACATCGAGAAGCTGACCGTCTGGGGCAACCACTCGCCCACCATGTACGCCGACTACCGCTTCGCCACCGTGGGCGGCAAGAGCCTGAAGGACCTGGTCAACGACCCGGTCT
>JAFAMV010000195.1 GCA_019233055.1 Curvibacter sp. | reverse complement strand
TGCCGTTCGAGGCGCCGCTCCCCTTCGGTGGGTGGAGGATGCTCCACCGCTCTCCAGAAGCCCGCGGACGCGTACCCGCGTCCGCCGTCTGCCGTTCTTGTGCCTGAGCGTTTCCGGGCGGAATTGCGCCTTCGGCGTTCCGGCTCGTGCCGGACTCTCTCCGGACAGACCGATTCGGGCCCGCGCATGATACCAGCCACGATAGAATTCGCGCCATCATGCAAGCCTCCGGGAGCATCCCCCGCCGGCGCTCGGTGCAGGTGCCGGTCGGAACGGTCCGCGTCGGCGGCGGCGCGCCGATCGTGGTGCAGTCGATGACCAATACCGACACCGCCGATATCGAGGGCACGGTGCGACAGGTGCAGTCGCTCGCGCGCGCCGGCTCGGAGCTCGTGCGGCTCACCGTCAACACCGCCGAGGCGGCCGCTGCGGTCGCGCCGATACGCGAGCGCCTCGAGCGCGCCGGCGTCTTCGTGCCGCTGATCGGCGATTTCCATTTCAACGGCCACAAGCTGCTGCGCGAGCACCCGGACTGCGCCGCGGCGCTCGACAAGTACCGCATCAACCCCGGCAATGTCGGGCGCGGCAGCAAGCGCGATGCGCAGTTCGCGGAGATGATCGAGATCGCGTGCCGCAACGCCCGGCCGGTGCGCATCGGGGTCAACTGGGGCAGCCTCGACCAGGAGCTGCTGGCCTCGCTGATGGACCTCAACAGCCGCCGTGCACAGCCCTGGGATGCCCGCCAGGTCATGTACGAGGCCTTGATCACCTCGGCCCTGTCTTCGGCACAACGCGCCGAGGAGATGGGGCTGCCCGGTCACCAGATCCTGCTGTCCTGCAAGGTCAGCGGCGTGCAGGATCTGATCGCGGTCTACCGGGAACTGGCCCGGCGTTCGGACTACGCCCTGCACCTCGGCCTGACCGAGGCCGGCATGGGCACCAAGGGCACGGTCGCCTCGACGACCGCCTTGTCCATCCTGCTGCAGGAAGGCATCGGCGACACCATCCGTGTCTCGTTGACGCCGCAGCCGGGAGAGTCCCGCACCCAGGAGGTGGTCGTGGCGTCCGAGATCCTGCAGGCACTGGGACTCAGGGTCTTCGTGCCGAGCGTGACCGCCTGCCCGGGCTGCGGCCGGACGACCAGCACCACTTTCCAGGAGTTGGCCAAGCAGATCGATGATTTCCTGCGCGCCCAGATGCCGATCTGGCGTTCGCGTTATCCGGGGGTCGAAGGCCTCAAGGTGGCCGTGATGGGCTGCATCGTCAATGGCCCTGGCGAAAGCAAACATGCCGACATCGGCATCAGCCTGCCGGGCACCGGCGAGGCACCGGCGGCACCCGTGTTCATCGATGGAGAAAAGGCGCTGACCCTGCGGGGTGACCAGATTGCCGCTGAATTCCATCAGATCGTTGAAAACTACATAGAAAAGCGTTTCGGGGCCGCCGGCAAGGTGCCGGCCTCCCACGACGCCTGAACCCCATGTCCGAGAAATCCACAGCGGCCCCGGTGGCCGCGGCCTCTGCGCCCCGTTTTGAAAAGCTGTCTGCCGTCAAGGGCATGAATGACATCCTTCCGCCTGAGTCCGCCCAATGGGAGTGGCTGGAAGACAAGGTGCGCCAACTCATGGCCCGCCATGCCTATCGCAACATCCGTACACCGATCGTCGAGCCCACGCCCTTGTTCGTGCGAGGCCTCGGGGAGGTCACCGACATCGTCGAGAAGGAGATGTACTCCTTCGAGGACAAGCTCAACGGTGAGGCCCTGACCCTGCGGCCGGAGAGCACCGCGGGCGTGGTGCGTGCGGTCGCCGA
This sequence comes from Curvibacter sp., assembly GCA_019233055.1. Lineage (GTDB taxonomy): Bacteria > Pseudomonadota > Gammaproteobacteria > Burkholderiales > Burkholderiaceae_C > Curvibacter. The sequence goes on along the minus strand of JAFAMV010000195.1, from coordinate 3,274 downwards.
GCATTCCATGCTCTACGACGGTGGCAAGCGCCTGTACTACATGGGACCGATGTTCCGCCATGAGCGGCCGCAGCGTGGCCGCTACCGCCAGTTCCACCAGATCGGCGCCGAGGCGCTCGGCTTTCCCGGGGCTGAAGTGGATGCCGAACTGATCCTGCTGGCGCACGCGCTGTGGCGGGAGCTGGGCCTGAAGGATGTCCGCCTGGAACTCAACAGCCTCGGCCAGCCCGACGAGCGCAAGGCCCATCGGGCCGCCCTGATCGCCCACTTCGAACAGCACATGGAGGTGCTCGACGAAGACGCACGTCGCCGTCTGCACAGCAATCCCCTGCGGATCCTGGACACCAAGAACCCGGCGATGCGCGAGGTCGTGGAAGCGGCGCCGCGGCTGATCGACTTCCTGGGCGAGGCGTCGCTGGCGCATTTCAACACCGTCAAGGGCATCCTGGACGCCTGTGGCGTGGCCTACCGCATCAATCCCCGGCTGGTGCGCGGCATGGACTACTACAACCTGACCGTGTTCGAGTTCATCACCGAGAGCCTGGGCTCCCAGGGCACCATCTGTGGTGGGGGGCGCTACGACTACCTGATCGAACAGATCGGTGGCAAGGCCGCGCCGGCCGTCGGCTGGGCCTTGGGTGTCGAGCGTGTGCTGGAACTGCTGCGCGAACAGGCGCCCGTCCAGGCGCCGGTGCCGGATGTCTATGCCATCGTTCCGGATGCGTCCAGTCTGCCGCTCGTGCTCAAGACACTGGTCGAATTGCGTTCGCTCGGGGTGTCGGCGCAGATGCACGCCGGGGCGCAGGAGCAATGGGGCAGCATGAAGTCCCAATTCAAGAAGGCCGATGCCAGTGGCGCCCGCCACGCCCTGGTCTTCGGTGCCGACGAACTCGCCCGTGGCGAGGTCACGGTCAAGTCGCTGCGCGATGGCGTCGGCGCCCAGTCGGCCCGTCCCCTGGCCGAACTGGCCCAATGGGCGCTCACCCTACAATCCTGAAAACGACATCGGATCTCCATGGCATCACATCTCGACCTCGAAGAACAAGAGCAGCTTGACCAGCTCAAGCATTTCTGGAACCGCTACGGCAACGCCATCACCTGGGTGCTGATTGTCATCTTCGGTGGCTTCGCCGCCTGGAATGGCTATCAGTATTGGCAGCGCACCCAGGCAGCCCAGGCTTCGGCCCTGTACGACGAGCTCGATCGTGCGGTGCAGGCCAAGGACCTCGAAAAGACCCAGCGTGTCTTCGACGACATCCGCAGCAAATTCGGCCGGACGAGCTATGCGGCCCAAGGCGGCCTGTTGGCCGCCCAGACCTTGTTCGAAAAGGGCAAGGCCGAAGAGGCCAAGGCGGCCTTGAACTGGGTGGCGGATCAATCGGGCGATGAGGGTCTGCAGGCCGTCGCCCGTCTGCGCGTGGCCGCGCTGCAGTTGGACGCCAAGGCCTATGACGAGGCCATGAAGACGCTGTCGGCCTCTTTCCCGGCCGAGTTCGATGCGCTGGTGGCCGACCGCAAGGGCGATGTGCTGGAAGCCCAGGGCAAGACGGATGAAGCCGTCGCGCAATACCAGATCGCCTACAAGAAGCTCGACGACCGGTCTGAATACCGACGCATGGTCGAGGTCAAGCTCAATGCGCTGGGTGTCAATCCGCGCGAGCCGGCCGCCGCCGCAGCCTCCAACACCGAGGACAAGAAGTGAAGCACAAGCGAAGCTGGGCCCTGGCCGCTGCCGGTTATGCCGCAGCGGCCCTTTTCTCCGTCGCGGCACTCTCCGCCTGCAGCACCGGCTCAGGCCGGCCCAAACCCGCAGAGCTGAAGCCGGTCGAAGCCTTGATCGGGGTGAAGCCGGCCTGGTCGGCACAACTGGGCGAGGTGGATTTCCCCCTCGAGGCGCAGGTGTCGGGCTCCGTGCTCACCGTGGCCAACTCGGCCGGCCTCGTCCTGGCCCTGGATGTGGCCAGCGGTCATGAACTCTGGCGCGCCGATGCACGGGATGCCTTGTCGGCCGGGGTCGGCGGGGATGGTCGTCTGGCGGCGGTCGTGACGGTCTCCAATCAGTTGGTGGCGTTGGCCTCCGGCCAGGAGGTCTGGCGTCAGCGTCTGCCGGCCCAGGCCTACACCTCGCCGCTGGTGGCTGGCGGGCGGGTGTTCGTGCTCTCGGCCGACCGCGCCGTCTCGGCCTTCGATGCCCAGAACGGCCGCAAGCTCTGGAGCCAGCAACGTGGCGGCGAGCCCCTGGTCCTGCGCCAGCCGGGCGTTCTGCTGGCGGTCGGCGATACGCTGGTCGTGGGGCAGTCGGGGCGTCTGGTGGGTCTGAACCCGAACAACGGCAGCGTGCGTTGGGAGGCCACGGTGGCCGCGCCTCGGGGCACCAATGACGTCGAGCGCCTGGTCGACCTGGTCGGCCGGGTCAGTCGCGTGGGGGATTCGGTCTGCGTCCGTGCCTTCCAATACAGCCTGGCCTGCATCCAGACCGACCGGGGCACGGTGAGCTGGAGCAAGCCCTCCAATGGGTACACCGGCGTCCATGGCGATGAAGCCACGGTGTTCAGCACCGAGTCGGACGGCCGCGTCGTGGCCTGGCGCCGCAGTGATGGCGACAAGCTCTGGAGCAGCGAGCGCCTTCAGTACCGGCATCTGACGGCGCCCCTGCTGTTGGGCCGTTCGCTGGCGGTGGGCGATGACTCGGGCAATGTGCATTGGCTGTCCCGCGAGGACGGCAGTTTCCTGAATCGCCAGAGCACGGACGGATCCCCCGTGGTGGTGGCGCCGGTGATGGCCGGTGGTGCTTTGGTTGTCGTCACCCGCAAGGGTGGCGTGTTTGCATTCCGTCCGGAATGATGTGGCGGTGATGTTCAATGAAACCAGTGATGGCCCTTGTCGGGCGCCCCAATGTCGGCAAGTCGACGCTTTTCAATCGGCTGACAAAGACGCGTGATGCCATCGTGGCCGATTTCGCCGGCCTGACCCGCGATCGCCATTACGGCAACGGCAAGCAGGGCAAGCACGAATACATCGTCATCGACACCGGCGGCTTCGAGCCGGACGCTTCGGCCGGCATCTACAAGGAGATGGCCAAGCAGACCCAGCAGGCCGTGGCCGAGGCGGATGTGGTGATCTTCGTGGTCGATGCGCGGGCAGGGCTGTCGGCCCAGGACCATGACATCGCCAACTACCTGAGGCGCTTGGGCAAACCCTGCGTGCTGGTGGCCAACAAGGCCGAGGGCATGAAGGAAGGGGTGCAGCTCAGCGAGTTCTATGAACTGGGGCT
>JAFAMV010000192.1 GCA_019233055.1 Curvibacter sp. | reverse complement strand
ACGGAATATTGCCGCGGATGATGCGGCCGCCCGCCGGGGTCGACGCCCGGCGCGATGATTCCGATCGACTGCCCCTCGAGCACCGGGAAGGGCATCGCGCCGAAATCGAGCACGATGTGGTGGGTGTCGTAGTCGGTGCCGGCCTGGGTCACCCGGGCATTGCCGGCCACCGTGGCGGTGATGGCTTTCTCGGCGGCCTTGGGGCCGTAGAGGTTGGTGTAGGCATGCGCGGCCGACCACGGCGGCACGGTGGCGCCGTACTGCGCACTGTTGAAGCGCTCGCCCTCGCCGGCCGCGCTGGCCGCAGGCGCAGGCACCGGCTCGGGCGGCGGCAGCTCGGACACCCCGGCAGCGGCCAGTTGCTCGGCGCTGAGTTCCGCGGGCAGTTCATCCCAGCCCAGTTGCGCTTCGACGGAGTAGGCCTGGGCCCGCGGCATGTTGCGCCAGTTGTCGATCGAGCCGGTCGGGCAGGGCGGCACGCAGGCCATGCACAGATTGCACTTGTCGGCGTCCACCACATAGTTGCGCGAATCGTGCGTGATCGCCGCCACCGGGCAGGTGGCCTCGCAGGTGTTGCAGCGGATGCAGATCTCGGGGTCGATCAGGTGCTGCCGGATGACGGGGAGTTCGCTCATGTCCATGGCTGTCTCGACTTGTTGTGGGATGTGGGAAGGTCAGGATAGCGGGTATGAAAAAAGGGGGCCTGGCAGCCCCCCTTTTCACAAACCCTCAGGGTCAGGGGCCAATCAATTGAAGCGGACGTAGTCGAAGTCGACGGGTTGGCGGTTGATGCCCATGACCGGCGGGGCGATCCAGTTGGCGAACTTGCCGGCGTCGGTGACCCGGCCCATCAGGCTGGCCACGAAGGCACGGTCTTCGGCGCTGGGCAGCCAGTCGTTCTTCTTGGCCTGCCATTCGGCTTCGGACACCACGCGACCATCCGGCGACACCTTGACGCCCGCGAGCGAGCCGATGTTGCGGTGGAAGGCCTTGTGCGGCACGGTCAGGCGGAAGGGGATGCCGTTCTTCTCGATCACCTTGTTCCAGCGCTCCACGCCGCCGATCGAGTCCTTGATGTAGTCGTCGCGCAGCACTTCATTGAGCGCATTGAGCATCGGCACTTCCTTCTCGACGAGCTGGCCGTTCTGCACGTTCAGCACCCTGTAGCTCTGGCCGCGCAGCTGGTGGTCGTCGCTGCGCTTGCCTTCTTCGAAGCGGCCCTTGAGGCCGGTGCTGTAGAAGGTGGCGGCATTGCTCGACTCGTCGGCGCCGAATAGGTCGATGGTGACGCTGAAGTGGAAGTTCAGGTAGCGCTGGATGGTGGGCAGGTCGATCACGCCGGCGGCACGCAGCTTGGCCGGGTCATCGGTCTTGAGCTCGTTCATGACCTGGCAGGTGCGCTGGATCACGCGGCTCACGCCCGACTCGCCCACGAACATGTGGTGGGCCTCTTCGGTCAGCATGAACTTGGTGGTGCGGGCCAGCGGGTCGAAGCTCGACTCGGCCAGCGCGCAGAGCTGGAACTTGCCGTCGCGGTCGGTGAAGTAGGTGAACATGAAGAAGCTCAGCCAGTCGGGCGTGGGCTCGTTGAAGGCCTGCAGGATGCGGGGGTTGTCCTGCTGGCCGCTGCGGCGCTCCAGCAGGGCCTCGCCCTCCTCGCGGCCATCGCGGCCGAAGTACTTGTGCAGCAGGTAGACCATGGCCCACAGGTGGCGGCCTTCCTCGACATTGACCTGGAACAGGTTGCGCAGGTCGTACTGGCTGGGGCAGGTCAGGCCCAGGTGGCGCTGCTGCTCGACCGAGGCCGGCTCGGTGTCGCCCTGGGTGACGATGATGCGGCGCAGGTTGGCGCGGTATTCGCCGGGCACATCCTGCCAGGCGTCCTCGCCCTTGTGGTCGCCGAAATGGATCTTGCGGTCCTGCTCGGCCGGATTGAGGAAGATGCCCCAGCGGTAGTCGGGCATCTTGACGTGGCCGAACTGGGCCCAGCCCTGCGGATCGACGCTGACCGCGGTGCGCAGATAGACATCAAAGCCATGGCTGCCGTCCGGCCCCATGTCGTTCCACCAGTCCAGGTAGTTGGGCTGCCACTGCTCCAGCGCGCGCTTCAGGGTGCGGTCTTCGGCCAGGTTGACGTTGTTGGGGATCTTTTCGCTGTAGTCGATCGTGGACATGCTTGTCTCCAGGTAAGTGGTCAGTCAGTCAATCAGTCATCCAAAAAACTCACACGGTTTGAGGGGTGTGGCTGCCGAAGCGAGCGCGCCGAGGTGGCCTTGAGCACCGCAGCCGTACACCCGTACGGCGAGGAGCACAGAGGCCAGATCGGTGGGCGCAGCCGGCAGACATCCCCTCAAACCCGGTTCCAGTCGAAGGCGGCTTTGTTGCCTTTGCCGTAGACCTTGAGCGCGCCGTACTCGCCCACCGCGTTGGGGCGCTGGAAGATCCAGTTCTGCCAGGCGGTGAGGCGGCCGAAGATGCGGGTGAACATGTTCTCGGGGCCGTTGAAGCGCAGGTTGGCTTCCATGCCGGTCAGGGCGTCGGGCGACATGGCCACGCGCTCTTCGACGGCGATGCGCACCTCGTCGGCCCAGTCGATGTCGTCGGGGTTGCTGGTGACCAGGCCCAGGGCGAAGGCGGCGTCGGCATCGAGGGCCCGGCCGGCGGCGGCGCGCACGGCCTCCAGCGGGGCGGCTTCGTCGTAGAAGCGGCGGCCCAGGCGGCTCTGGCCGGTGACCATGGGGTAGAGGCCGAAGTTGGCCTCGCCGACGGTGATCTTCGGCGCCCGGTCCTCGTCATCGGGCAGGGCCAGGTGGTAGCTGCGATCGCAGGCCAGGGCCAGCTCCAGGAAGCTGCCGGCAAAGCAGGAGCCGGGTTCGATCAGGGCGAACAGGCTGCGGCTGGACACATCGAGACGGCTGAAGGTGCGGCGCAGCAGGCCGAGGGTCTCGCGCACCAGCCAGTGGCCCGCATGCTCGGCGAGCACCGCGTCCATGGCCAGCACCGCGGCGGCATCGCCCCCGGTGGTGATCAGCCAGGTGCCGATGTCGAGTTCATTGGTGCGCATGCTCAGGATCGCGTCCTCGAGCTGGCGCGCCAGGGCCAGCGGGTACCAGGCGGCGCCGGCGGCTTCGATGCCGGCCACATCGGCGGGCTGGGCGCCCGTGGGGGCCTTGACCAGGAAGGTGGCAGTGCGCTTGGCGCGGTCGATGGCCACGCTGACGTGCTCGTAATGCAGGGCATCGGCCTCGATGCGGCGCTCCAGCGGCGTCAGGGCCACGCCCCGGGCGCCGGCCGGGCGGTCGCTCTGCGCGGCCAGCTGTTCGGCGCGCTCGCGCACCTTCTGGGCGAACACCGCAGGCTTGGCGATGGCGTCGACCAGGCGCCAGTCCTTGGCCTTCTGGCCGCGCACACCCTCGGTGGTGGTGCAGAAGATGTCGGCCAGGTCATGGCGCACATGGCGCTTGTCGGTGACGCGGGTCAGGCCGCCGGTGCCGGGCAGCACGCCCAGCAGGGGCACCTCGGGCAGGCTGACGGCGCTGGAGCGGTCGTCCACCAGGATGATCTCGTCGCAGGCCAGGGCCAGCTCGTAGCCGCCGCCGGCGCAGGCGCCATTGACGGCGGCCAGGAACTTCAGGCCGCTGTGCTTCGACGAATCTTCCAGGCCATTGCGGGTCTCGTTGGTGAACTTGCAGAAGTTCACCTTCCAGGCGTGGCTGGACACGCCCAGCATGAAGATGTTGGCGCCCGAGCAGAACACCTTGTCCTTGGCACTGGTCACCACCACGGTGCGCACCTCGGGGTGCTCGAAACGGATGCGGTTGACGGCGTCGTTGAGTTCGATGTCCACCCCCAGGTCATAGCTGTTGAGCTTGAGCTTGTAGCCCGGCACCAGGCCGCCGTTCTCATCGAAATCGGCGGCCAGGGTGGCGATGGCGCCGTCAAAGCTCAGTTTCCAGTGCCTGTACTGGCCGGGATGGGTCTGGTAGTCGACGCGGGGCGCTGTGCTCATGGTGTGGGTCTCCGTCGGTGGAAAAATAATGCATTCTTGCGAAACTGGATGCATGTTAGTACATGCATTAAAGTGCGTCAAGCAATATGCAGTAAATTTCCTATCGACGGATGACCCACCGATCACACCGGCAGCTTCAAGGCCTCCCGCACCTGGGTGCGCAGCAACTGGAAGGTCTGCTGCAAGGGCTGGGAGCTGGTGTCCAGCCGCAGGTCGGCCTTGGAATAGAAGGCAGAGCGCCCGACCAGGATCTGGCGCAGGTCGTGCATGGCCTCGGCGCTGGCGGCCATCGGGCGCAGGTCGCCCTGGGCCGCCACCCGTTTCATGTGGTCCTCGGGGTCGGCCTGCAGCCACACGGTGGTGCAATGCGACAGCAGCAGATTGAAGGTGGCGGCATCCGACACCAGCCCGCCCGGCGTGGCGATCACCACCTCGGGATAGATCTGGATGGCCTCTTCGAGCGCTCGCCGCTCGTAGCGCCGGTAGGCGTTCATGCCATACAGGCCCTGGATCTCGGAGATGCTGCAGCCGGCAAATTTCTCGATCTCGCGGCTCAGCTCGACGAAGGGGTATTCCAGATCGTCGGCCAGCATCTGACCCAGGGTCGATTTGCCGGCGCCGCGCAGACCCACCAGGGCCACCCTCGGCCAGGCGGCGCCCGGCGCCTGGCCCGCCGCCCCACCCTGCCCGAGCAACTCGCCCAAGGCCTCGCGGGCGCGCCGCAGCGTCGCCTCGTCGCGATGCTCCAGCAACTCGCGGATCAGCAACCACTCGGGCGACGAGGTGGTGACATCGCCGATCAGCTCGGCCAACGAGCACTGCAGGGCGCCAGCCACCTGTTGCAGCACCAGGAAAGAGGCGTTGCCGGTGCCGTATTCGAGGTTGGCCAGATGGCGCTCGGAGACCTCGGCGGCCAGAGCCACCGCCTTGCGCGTCATGCCACGGCGTGCGCGCAGGCTACGCACCCGCTCGCCCAGCGCCACCAGGGCCGGCTGCCGCTCTTCGGCACCGACCTCGCCCTCGACAGCCGACACGACGGGCACCGGGCTCAGTGAATCTTGCATGTGATGACTACGGGTAAACCCTTTAATATGAACTATAGTGCTTGACGATGAAGTGTCTCGGCACTAATCTTGATGACATGCACAATACTTCACCAGCCCAAGCGATGCAAGCAGCCATGTCAAATCCGGGCCCCACTGTGGCACAAAATGAGCTGCGCCAGACCCTGGCCGCGCTGACCGCCCAATTGGCCGGCCGAGCGCTGGACCGGGCACTGGAAGACTGGCTCCAGGCCGAGCACGGCCCTCAAAGCGAAAGCTACCGGCAACTGCGGCGGCTGTGCCAGACGGGGGTCGCCGAAGGCTGGTTGTGCGACCGGGAGGGCGGCGGCATCCGCTACGGACGCATCTTCAAACCGGCCGAAGACCTGCACGGCTTCTCGGTCGATGTGGTCGACATGCAGGACATCGCCGGCCCGCACCACAGCCACCCGCTGGGCGAGATCGACCTGACCCTGCCGATCGAGGGCGACGCGCTGTTCGACGGCCGCCCGGCCGGCTGGCTGGTCTGCCCCCCGGGCAGCGCCCACCGGCCCACGGTGAGCCAGGGCCGCGCCCTGGTGCTGTACCTGCTGCCGCAGGGGCGGATCGAGTTCACCCGCAGCCCTTCGGCCTGATCGCCGGCCTGCGCAGCAGCCCCCCCATAAAAAAAGGAGACCCCCATGCCCACCCCTGCCGTGTCCCCACCGCCGGCCACCTTCAATTTCGCCCAGCACCTGATCGAACGCAATGCCGGCCGGGGCGCCAAGGCCGCCTACATCGACGACCAGGGTCAGCTGAGCTATGCCGAACTGGCCCAGCGCATCCGGCGCATGGCCTCGGCCCTGGCGGGTGCGGGCGTGCGCCGCGAGGAGCGCGTGCTGCTGCTGATGCACGACTGCAACGACTGGCCGGTGTCCTTCCTGGGGGCCATGCACGCCGGCATCGTGCCGGTGGCGGTCAACACCCTGCTGACCGCAGACGACTACGCCTACATGCTGGAGCACAGCCGTGCCAGCGCGGTGCTGGTGTCGGCCGCCCTGCTGCCCCTGCTGCAGTCGGCGCTGACACGCGGCGAGCACGAGGTGCGGCGCATCGTCGTCTCGCGCCCCAGCGGGCCGTTGCCTGCCGGCGCCCAGGAGTTCGAGGCGTTCCTGGCCCAGGGCGAGCCGCATGCCGCCCCGGCGGCCACCGGCCCGGACGACCCCGGTTTCTGGCTCTATTCCTCGGGATCGACCGGCCGCCCCAAGGGCACGGTGCATCTGCAGGGCAATCCCTACTGGACCGCCGAGCTGTATGGCAGCCCCATCCTGGGCCTGCGTGAAGACGACATCTGCTTCTCGGCGGCCAAGCTCTTCTTTGCCTACGGCCTGGGCAACGCCCTCACCTTCCCCTTGAGCGTGGGCGCCACCACGGTGCTGATGGCTGAACGCCCCACGCCCGAAGCCACCTTCCGGCGCTGGACGCAGCTGCGCCCCACGGTGTTCTTCGGTGCCCCGACCGGCTTTGCCGGCATGCTGAGCTCGCCCGAGCTGCCCGCTCGCGATCAGGTGGCCCTGCGGCTGTGCTCCTCGGCCGGCGAGGCCCTGCCGGCCGAGATCGGCGAACGCTTCACCCGCCATTTCGGCGTCGAGATCATCGACGGCATCGGCTCCACCGAGATGCTGCACATCTACCTGTCCAACCGCGTCGGCGCGGTGCGCTACGGCACCACCGGCACCCCGGTGCCCGGCTATGACATCGAGCTGCGCAGCGAGGACGGCCGCCCGGTGCCCGACGGCGAACCCGGCGACCTGTATGTCCGCGGCCCCTCCTCGGCCCTGCTCTACTGGAACAACCGAGAAAAGACCCGCGAGACCTTCCAGGGCGGCTGGACCAAGAGCGGCGACAAATACATCCACAACGCCGACGGCACCTACACCTACGCCGGGCGCAGCGACGACATGCTCAAGGTCAGCGGCATCTATGTCTCGCCCTTCGAGGTCGAGGCCACCCTGGTGCAGCACCCGGCCGTGCTGGAAGCCGCCGTGATCGGCGTGCCCGATGCCGAGGGCCTGACCAAGACCAAGGCCTTCGTGGTGCTCAAGCCCGGCCAGAAGACCGACGAAGCCGAACTCAAGGCCTTCGTGAAAGAGCGCCTGGCCCCCTACAAATACCCGCGGCTGATCGAGTTCCTCAGCGAGCTGCCCAAGACCGCCACCGGCAAGATCCAGCGCTTCAGACTGCGCGAACGCGAGGCCCTGGCGCCATGAGCGGGCCACAGGTCCGCATCCGCTGGCGCGATCGCCCCGTCGACCTGGAGACCCTGTGGCTCCACCCGGAGCGCAGCGCGGCGCCGGTGATGGTCTTCCTGCACGAAGGCCTGGGATCGGTGGCCATGTGGAAGGACTTTCCCCGGCGCCTGTGCGACGCCCTGGGCTGGCGGGGCCTGGTCTATTCGAGGCCCGGCTACGGCCGCTCGACCCCGCGCCCGGACGGCGACACCTGGCAAGCCGACTTCCTGCACCAGCAGGCCCACGAGGTGCTGCCGGCCCTGCTCGAAGCCCTGGGCCTGGACCGCCCCGACGCCGCCCCGCTGTGGCTGCTGGGGCACAGCGACGGGGCCTCGATCGCCCTGCTGCACGCCGCCCGCGCCTCGGCCCGCCTGCAAGGCGCCATCGTGCTGGCGCCGCACATCTTCGTCGAGGACCTGTCGGTGCGCAGCATCGAGCAGGCCCGCCAGGCCTATCTCGACGGGCCTTTGCGCAGCGGCCTGTCGCGCTACCACGACGACCCCGATTCGGCCTTCTGGGGCTGGAACCGGATCTGGCTGGACCCGGCCTTCCGCCACTGGAACATCGAAGCCGAACTGCACACCTTGCGCTGCCCCCTGCTGGCCGTCCAGGGCCTGGACGACGAGTACGGCACGCTGCAGCAGATCCGGCGCCTCAAGGGGCCGGCCCCGCAGACCCGGCTGCTGGAACTGGCGGCCTGCGGCCATTCTCCGCACCGGGACCAGCCCGAGGCCCTGATCGACGCGGTGGCCGCCTTCGTGCGCAGCCCTCAGTCGCCCGCTGCCTGAGGCTGCAGCACCGCACGGATGGCCTCGCCATCCAGCGATCGCGCCGCGCCGAAGCCGGCCACCTGGCGGGCCTCACGGATGAGCAAGGCCACGAAGCGGAAGTCGCCGAGCTGGGTCATCGGCTCGGCCTCGGGAAAGCGCGCCAGATAGACATCCCGGCAGCGCGTCCATTCGGCCTCGTCACGTGGCAGCGGACGCGCCACCCCCTGCAGGCTGACGCGGTGCTGGGCGTGCACCGGCTGGCCGGCCTGCTCGGGCGCCATCACCAGCAGCGACACCTGGGGCCGGGCCAGCAGATACCGGGCATGGGCCGCCAGGGCGCTGACATGCAGGACCAGACAGGGCTGCGAGGGCTCGAGCGCCCAGGGCACCATCGAGACGAAGGGCCGGCCCTCGTCGTCGATCGTGCCCAGGGCGCCGAGGCGGCATTGCTGCAGCAGCTGGCGCAATTCAAGGTTGAGGCGGGGTTCGTGGGCCATGCCGGCGCTCCGTCGATGTCAGGTCCAGAGGGCCACGCTCAGCGGGCCTGCGCGGGATGGGCATCCAGCAGCCGGTGCGCCACCATGTCCAGCGCAGGCCGGTGCTGGCCCTGTTTGTCGGTCCAGACCCGGGGGGTCAGGCTGCCGGCCAGGGCCACCGCATCGCCGTCGGCCAGCGCCAGCAGCGGCGCACAGACCGCCGCCTCGAAGGCGATCACATTGACCAGGATGTTCTCGCCCTCGGCCGCGCCCGCCTTCACCCGCGCCACGGCAAAGGGCTGCCCGTGCCGGTCCACCCGCGACTCGGCGGCCCCCATCAGGCGCCCTGCGATCAATCCGTCGATCATGTCCAAACTTCCTTGTGTTGAGCTGCCTCGGGGCCCCGCGCGCACTGGGCGCACCGGGGACCGTCTGGCACAATGGCGGCCTTCTCGCTCCGCCCCATCCTTGACACCGTCAGCCTCTGGATACACACCATGAACCGCTGCCCACGTTCACTGACCACCCGATTGTCCGCCAGCCTGACGGCCCTGAGCCTGGTCTGCGGCCTCGCGGCCCCGCTCGCCCAGGCCCAGACGCCCGAGCCGGTGCGCGACTTCCCGGCCGCCGCCCTGCGCGGCACCCTGCTGATCCAGCAGCCGCCGCTGGCACTGCTCGACGGCGTGCAGGACAAGCTCTCGCCCGGCGTGCGCATCCACACCCAGCACAACCTGCTGGCCCTGTCCGGCTCGCTGGTCGACCGCCCGCTGATCGTCAACTATGTGCGCGACAGCTACGGGCTGATCAGCGAGGTCTGGATCCTGACGCGGCCCGAGATCGCCCTGCAGCGCGACTCGGCCAGCAGCGGGACCAACATCGTCATCGGCAACGGCAACGGCCGCGCCGTCGGCATATCGATCAAATAGGCGCCCACGGCGGCGCCCCAGGCCCGCCGTGCGGGCGCACGCCACCCCCAGGTGACCCGAGGGTGCCGCCCTACCCTGCAGAGATTTCCCCATGAGCAAAAAAGTCTTCATCAAAACCTTCGGCTGCCAGATGAACGAGTACGACTCGGACAAGATGGCCGACGTGCTGAACGCCGCCCAGGGCTACGAGCCGACCCAGAACGTCGACGAGGCCGACCTGATCCTGTTCAACACCTGTTCGGTGCGCGAGAAGGCCCAGGAAAAGGTGTTCTCCGACCTGGGCCGGGTGCAGCACCTGAAAAACAAGGGTGTGCTGATCGGCGTCGGCGGCTGCGTGGCCAGCCAGGAAGGCGCCGAGATCATCAAGCGCGCACCTTATGTGGACGTGGTGTTCGGCCCCCAGACCCTGCACCGCCTGCCCGAGATGCTGAAGGCCCGCGAACGCCAGGCGCGCCCCCAGGTCGACATCAGCTTCCCCGAGATCGAGAAGTTCGACCACCTGCCGCCGGCCCGCGTCGAGGGCGCCTCGGCCTTCGTGTCGATCATGGAAGGCTGCAGCAAGTACTGCAGCTACTGCGTGGTGCCCTACACCCGGGGTGAAGAGGTCAGCCGCCCCTTCGAGGACGTGCTGGTCGAGGTGGCCGGCCTGGCCGACCAGGGCGTGCGCGAAGTCACCCTGCTGGGCCAGAACGTGAACGCCTACCGCGGCCCCATGGGCGACACCGCCGAGATCGCCGACTTCGCCCTGCTGATCGAGTACATCGCCGACATCCCCGGCATCGAGCGCATCCGCTACACCACCAGCCACCCGAACGAATTCACCCAGCGCCTGATCGATGCCTACGACAAGGTGCCCAAGCTGGTCAGCCACCTGCATCTGCCGGTGCAGCACGGCAGCGACCGCATCCTGATGGCCATGAA
>JAFAMV010000087.1 GCA_019233055.1 Curvibacter sp. | reverse complement strand
GCAGTCCTTCAATCAAGACACCTGGCGCCTCGGGCGCCAGGTCTGGCTCGGCAACCTGGCCCTGGAGGGCGCCCGCTACCTGGTGGTCGGCCTGCTGTTCTGGGGCCTGGTGCATGTGCTGCTGCGCCGCCGCCTGGCCCACCGCGTGATCGCGGGCTGGCCCCGGGGCAGTGACCTGCGCCGCGAACTGCTGTACTCGGGCCTCAGCCTGATGGTGTTCGCCGGCATCGGCCTCGGGGTGACCGCCCTGTTCTTCTCGGGCTACGCGGTCATCTACCGCCGCCCCGACCGCTATGGCTGGGCCTGGTTCTGGCTGAGCCTGCCGGTGCTGCTGGTGTTGCACGATGCCTATTTCTACTGGACGCACCGACTGTTGCACACGCGCTGGCTGTTCCGGCGCTTCCATGGGCTACACCACCGCTCGCGCCAGCCCTCGCCCTGGGCCGCCTACGCCTTCCACCCGGTCGAGGCCCTGGTCAACGGCCTGTTCACGCCCCTGCTGCTGTGCCTGCTGCCGGTGCATGGCGGGGTGATGCTGGTGTTCTCGCTGCACCAGATCATCCGCAACGCCCATGGGCACCTGTCCATCGAGACCCTGCCGGCCGGCTTCGCGCGGCACTGGCTGGGCGGGCGCTTCACCACCACCACCCACCACCACATGCACCACGAGACCGCGCGCGGCAACTATGGTCTGTGGTTCACCTGGTGGGATCGTTGGTGCGGGACCGAGCAGCTCGACTACCTGCAGCGCTTCGACCGCGCGACCACCACCCCGCCGGCCCCGCGCAAAGCGGGGCCGGCGGCAGGGATGGATCAGAGAAAGCCCAGCGACAGCCAGGGCACGGCCGCCACGATGGCGGTGCCGACCAGCAGCGCCAGCAGGTAGCCGAGGATGGGGCGGATGCCTTCGTCGGGGTGGACCCGGCCGATGGCGCAGGCGGCGTAGTAGCCCACGCCCAGCGGCGGCGCGAACAGGCCCAGGCCCATGGACAGCACCACCACCATCGCGTAGTGGACCTCGTGCACCCCGAGCTGGCGCGCGATCGGGAACAGCAGGGGGCCGAACAGCACGATGGCGGGAATGCCCTCGAGCACCGAGCCCAGCACCATGAAGGCCAGCACCGAGACCGCGAGGAACACCGGCGCGCCGCCGGGCAGGCCGGTCATCAGCTCGGCCAGCCAGCGCGAGAAGCCCGACTGGGTCAGGCCCCAGGCCATGCCGGTGGCGGTGCCGATGATGAGCAGGATGGCCCCCGACAGGCAGGCGGTGTCGATCAGCATCGGCAGCAGGCGCCGCCAGTGGAACTGCCGATAGATCAGCAGGCCGGCCAGCACGCTGTAGGCGATGCCGATGGTGGAGACCTCGGTGGCGGTGGCCACGCCCTCGACCACCGCGGCCCGGATCACGAAGGGCAGGGCCAGGGCCGGCAGGGCCACGACGAACAGACGCGCCACCTCGGCGCGCGGGGTGCGCCGCACCTGGCTCAGGTCTTCATGGCGGTAGCGCCGCCACACCACCGCGCACAACAGCGCGCCGAGCACGGCGGCCGGCAACAGGCCGCCGGTGAACAGGGCGGCGATCGACACCCCGGTCACCGAGCCGATGGTGATGAGCACCAGGCTGGGCGGCACGGTCTCGGTCTGGGCGCCGGTGGCCGACAGCAGGGCCACCAGATCGCCGGGGCGCGCGCCGCGCTGCTTCATCTCGGGGAACAGGGCTGGTGCGATGGCCGCCATGTCGGCCGCCTTCGAGCCCGAGATGCCCGAGACCAGGTACATGGCACCGATCAGCACATACGACAGGCCGCCGCGCACATGGCCCAGCAGCCCGGCCAGGAAGGCGATCATGGCGCGCGCCATGCCGGTCATCTCGATGAGCAGGCCGAGGAAGACGAACAGCGGCACCGCCAGCAGGATCAGGTGCGACATGCCCTCGTCCATGCGGCCGACCACCACCCCCAGGGGCATCGAGGTACTCAGCGCCAGGTAGCCCAGGGTGGCCAGGCCGAAGGCGAAGGCGATCGGGATGCCGGCGAGCACGCAGCCGCCGGCCACGCCGACGAAGAAGATCAGCAGGTTGAGGCGGCCCAGGTCTTCGAACCAGGGGCCGGCCCACCAGAAGGCGCCGACGACCGCGCCGACCAGCAGCGCCGCCTGCACGATCTGGCGCAGCGGGGTGTTGCGCAGCAGGCGCAGGACGCCGAACAGCCCCATCAGGGCGACGCCCACCGGCAGCGCGGCGGCACGCCAAGCGTCCGAGATCTCCATGGCCGGGGTGCTGACGGGGAGCTGGTCCTGGGCGTACTGGCAGGCCGGCCAGATCACCATCGCCAGATAGGCCAGGCTGGCCGCCAGGGCCACCGCCTCGAACAGCGCCCGGGTGCCGGGGCCGGCCTTGCCGACCAGGGCGGTCATGCGCATGTGCTCGCCGCGCCGCAGCGCGATCACCGAGCCCAGCATGGCCAGCCAGATGAACAGCAGCGAGGCCAGCTCATCGGACCACAGCAGCGCGGTGTGCAGCAGGTAACGCGCCACCACGCCGGAGAACAGCACTCCGATGTCGGCCAGCACCAGCAGCGCGGCCGGCACCTCGACCGCCCAGGCCAGGCCGCCTTCGAGTCGGGCGACCCAGGGGCGCAGCGCGGCAGGGGACCCCGTGTGCAAGGCGGGGCCGGAACTCATGCCAGCTTGCCGGTGTACTTCTCGAGCGCGGCCCAGGCCTCGTCACCGAACTTCTTGTGCCAGTCGGCATAGAAGCCGGCGCTGCGCAGCTTGTCGCGGAAGCCGTCGGCCACGGTCTCGTTGAGGACCATGCCCTTGGACTTCAGATCGGCCTGCAGGCCGTCGTTGAGCTTGCGCACATCCTCGCGCTGGCCCAGGCAGGCCTCGTTGACATGCTTGGTCACGATGGCCTTGAGGTCGGCGGGCAGGCGGTCGAAGGAGCGCTTGTTGCCCAGGAACCAGAAGCCGTCCCACATGTGGTTGGTCAGCGAGCAGTACTTCTGCACCTCGTTGAGCTTGGCCGTCGAGATGATGGCCAGCGGGTTCTCCTGCGCGTCCACCACCTTGGTCTGCAGCGAGGAATAGACCTCGGCGAAGTTGATGCTGACCGGCGAGGCGTCGAAGGCCTTGAACATCGAGACCCAGATCGGGCTCGGCGGGGTGCGGATCTTCAGCCCCTTGAGGTCTTCGGCCTTGGCGATGGGGCGGTTGCTGGTGGTGATCTGGCGGTAGCCGTTGTCCCAGATCTTTTCGAACACCATCAGGCTGCCGGTGGCCTCGATCTGGCGGCGCACGTGGGCACCGAGTTCGCCGTCCATGGCGGCCCAGACCTGGGTGTAGTCCTTGAAGGCGAAGCCCACGCCGCTGATCTGTGCGGCCGGCACCAGGGTGCCGAGGATCAGGGGCGACAGGGTCTGGAAGTCGAGCGCGCCCGAGCGCAGCTGCGACAGCATGTCGGTGTCGTTGCCGAGCTGGTTGTTGGGGTAGACCTGGAAGTCGATGCGGCCCTTGCTGTCTTCCTTGATGCGCCGGGCCATCTCGGCGGCACGCAGGTTCATCGGGTGGGCCACCGGCAGGTTGTTGCCGTACTTCAGGGTGAATTCGGCCTTGTCGGCGGCCAGGGCGCTGTGCAGGCCGGCGGCGGGCAGGGCCAGGGCGGCGGAGCCGGCCAGCAGCTGGCGGCGATTGAGCTTGTGCATTGTCTTGTCTCCTCGGGGTTGGATCTGGGCCCGGACGGTGAGGTCCGGGCCGGGGAAAGGGGGCGGAAGGGTGAAAGGGGGCCGGGCGCTATTTCACCATGTCGGGTGGGACGATCTCGCCGCGCTCATGGAGCATCCGCCGAACTTCCTGCTTGGTGATTTTCCCATAGCCGGATTTGGGCAGGGCGCTCCAGAAGAAGAACTGGCGCGGCCAGCGGTAGCGGGCCAGGCGGCCGTCGATGTGGGCCAGCAGGGCCTCGGCGTCGACCTCGGGCTGGCCGGGCCGGCGCACCACCACGGCCACGCCGACCTCGCCCCATTTGGCGTCGGGCACGCCCAGCACCGCCACCTCGGCCACGCCGGGGTGCTCGAGCAGCAGTTCCTCGCATTCGCGCGGGTAGACGTTGGAGCCGCCCGAGATGTACATGTCGGATTCGCGCCCGGTGATGTAGAGCAGGCCTTGGTCGTCCAGCCGTCCCAGATCGCCGGTGTGGAACCAGCCGCCGCGCAGGGCCTTGGCGCTGGCCTCGGGGTTGCGGTGGTAGCCCGCGAAGACGGCCGGGCCGCGGCAGCAGATCTCGCCCACGGTGCCGGCCGGCAGAGGCCGGCCCTCGGGGTCGAGGATGGCCACCTCCATGCCGGTGCGCGGCCGCCCGCAGGAGCCGATGTGGGCGTTCGGGTCGGCGTCGTCGGCCGAGTGCAGGTGCGGCGGCAGCACGGTGATGCAGCCGGTGACCTCGCCGAGGCCGAAATACTGCACCAGCACCGGCCCCAGCTTCTGCAGCGCCAGGCGCTGGTCGCTGCGGTACATGGGTGCGCCCGCATAGATCAGGTAGCGCAGCGAGCTGTGGTCGTGCCGGTCCACCGCCGGGTGCTCGACCAGCATCTTGACGATGGTGGGCACGGTGAACAGATTGCTCACCCGGTGCTGCTCGATCAGCGCCCAGCACTGGGCCGGGTCGAGCTTCTCGCCCTCCAGCAGCACCGTGGCGGCACCGCGCGCCACATTCAGCAGGGCGTGGATGCCGGCGCCATGCGACAGCGGGGCCACGGCCAGCGAGCAGTCGCGCTCGGTGGTGCCAGGGATCAGGTCGGCCAGGTGGTTGGTGACCACGAAGGCCATCTGGGCGTGGGTGAGGATGGCGGCCTTGGGCCGCCCGGTGGTGCCCGAGGTGTAGAAGAACCACAGCGGGTCGTCGGCCTCGACCTGGGCCTCCTCGGGGCGCTCGCCGGCATGGGCCGTCACCAGGGCCTCGTAGCCGTGTTCGCCCGCGCGCGGCGTGCCGCCGATGCAGACCACCTCGCGCAGGCCGGGCCAGGCGGCGCGCACCGCATCCACATGGGCCTCGAAGCCGGCCTCGTAGACCATGGCCGCGCATTCGCTCGAGCTGCCCAGGTAGGCCACCTCGGACGGGGTCAGGCGGAAGTTGGTGGGCACCCAGACGCAGCCGAGCCGGAACGCCACCCAGGCGCTTTCGAACATGGCCAGGTTGTTGCTCGACTGCAGCAGGATGCGGTCGCCCTTCTTCAGCCCCAGGGCGCGCAGGGCCGCCACCATGGCATCGACGCGGGCGTCCATCTCGGCCCAACTGCAGCGCTGCGTGCCCTGGATCAGGGCGGTGTGTCCGGGAAACAGCCGGGCGGTCTGGGCCAGTAGGCGGCTGAGGTTCATCACCTGGGCGGCGTGCATGGTCAGGCCGCCTCGAGGATGCTGAGGTAGTTGGCCACCGCCGCCCCCCCCATGTTGAAGACCGCGCCGCGCCGGGCCCCGGGCAGCTGCATCTCGCCGGCGCTGCCGCTGAGCTGCATGGCGGCCATCACATGCTGCGACACCCCGGTGGCGCCGATCGGGTGGCCGCGCGACTTGAGCCCGCCCGAGGGGTTGACCGGCAGCCGACCCTCGCGGGTGCTGTGGCCCTCGAGGATGACGCGCGCCCCCTGGCCCTGCGGCGCCAGGCCCATGGCTTCGTATTCGAGCAGTTCGGCGATCGTGAAGCAGTCATGGGTCTCGACGAATTGCAGCCCGTCCAGTGTGCAGCCGGCGTCGGCCAGGCCCTGGCCCCAGGTCCGGGCCGCGCCTTCGAAGCGGGTGGGGTCGCGGCGCGACAGCGGCAGGAAATCGTTCACCTGGGTGCGCGAACGCCAGCGCACCGGGGCCACCCGGGCGCCGGCCAGGGGCTCGCGCGACAGCACCAGGGCGGCCGCGCCGTCGGAGACCAGGGAGCAGTCGGAACGCTTCAGCGGACCGGCCACGAAGGGGTTCTTGTCCGAGGGCTGGCGGCAGAAGTCATAGCCCAGGTCGCGGCGCATGTGGGCATAGGGGTTGGCCAGGCCGTGGTGGTGGTTCTTGGCGGCAATGGCGGCCAGGGCGTCCGAGGGGTCGCCGAAGCGTTCGGCGTAGCGGCTGGCGATCTGGCCGAAGACGCCGGCAAAGCCGGCCGGCGTGTCGCCCTCCTCGCGCACATACGAGCAGCGCAGCAGCACCTCGCCGATCTGCGCCGTGGGCAGGGTGTTCATCTTCTCGAAGCCGATCACCAGGGCGCGCTGCAGGCGTCCGCTCTCGAGGGCGTCGAGCGCGGCCCAGATGGCGGCCGAGCCGGTGGCGCAGGCGTTCTCCAGCCGCACCGAGGGGGTGTGGCGCAGGGCCGGCAGGGCCAGGGCGGGCAGGGCGCCGCTGAAGTCCTGGCGCACGAAGCCGCCGTTGAAATGACCGACGAAGACGCCGTCGATGGCGCTGGCCTCGAGGCCGGCGCTGGCCAGGGCGGCTTCTGCGGCCTCGGCGATCAGCGCCTCGCTCTCCACCTGGTCGAGTTTGCCGAAGCGGGTGTGGCCCCAGCCGACGATGTAGGACGATGGCATGTGATTCCTTGATTGGGCGGGGCAAGACCCCGGAGCGTTCCGAATTTACGGAGTGCCCGCCTCCCGTGCCTGCCGCTCGGGGTCATGGTGGGAAAATCAGGTTCATATGTTGAACCACTCGATGAGGGTTTATGCCAGGCGATCTTCCCGTCCCCCCCGAAGTCGGCGGTGCCCAGACCCTGCGCCGCGGGCTGGCGGTGCTGCGCCTGCTGACCCAGGTCGGCCCCGGTGGCCTGCGCATCAGCGAGATCGGGCGGCGCCTGCTGCTCAACAAGACCACCGCGATCCGCCTGACCCGGGCGCTGGTGGACGAGGGCTTCGTGCTGCGTGACGAGGTCTCGGGCCGCTACCGCCTCGGCCCCGAGGCCTTCGCCGTGGGGCTGGCGGCCGAGCCCAGCTACGAGCTGCAGCGCCGGGCCACGCCGCTGCTCGAGTCGCTGGCGCTGGAGTCGGGCGACACCGTGTTCTTCTCGGTGTTGCACGGCCACGAAAGCATCTGCCTGTCGCGCCACGAAGGGGTGTTCCCGATCCGCAACCAGTTGATCAAGGCCGGTGACCGCTGGCCCCTGGGCGTGGGGGCCGGCGCCTGTGCGGTGCTGGCGGCGCTGACCGATGCCGAGATCCGCGATGTGCTGGCGCGCAATGCCGAACGGCGGCTGGCGCGGTTTCCGCGCTGCACCGACGAGGCCATCTGGGACCTGGTGCAGGAGACGCGGCAGCGCGGCTTCTGCCTGCAGCCGGGCCTGGTGCAGGAGAACAGCTGGGCCATCGGCGTGCCGGTGTACGACGGGCACAACCGGCCGGTGGCCTCGATCAGCATCGCCGCCATCGCCTCGCGGCTGCAGATGGCGCGCGCGCTCGGCCTGGGCAACCGCCTGATGCAGGCCAGCCGGACGCTGGGCCGGCTGCCGGCGGCCACGCCGCATCTGTTGACGCCCTGAGAACAGGTCCTGACCTGCCGGAGGCCGGGCCTAGAATGGGCCGCTTTCCACGACAGAGGCCTTAGCGGCATGCCGCAGACCTCGACCGGAGACAAGCCATGCCCCCCATCCCGCCGAGCCTGCCTCGGTCGCGCCGTCTGCAGCATCCCGGCCCGCCGGTGGCAAGACGCCTTCAGAGCTGCGAGGGCCCCCAGGCCCTGCAGCTGCGCCTGCAACTGTCGCCGGGCCAGAGCCTGCACGAGGCGGTGGTGCGGCCGTTGGCGGCGCGCGGTGTCCGCAGTGCGGCGCTGAGCCTGCTCGGGGGCTGGTTCTCGGCGCTGCAGTACTGTGTCGGCCCGGCCACGCCCGAGGGGCCGGCTGTGGCCGCCTACGCGCCGCCGGTGGCCGCAGGCGCGGCCTGCCTGATCGCCGGCGAGGCCACGCTGGGCCTGGACCTGGCCGGCGCGCCCATGGTGCATTGCCATGCGGTGCTGCGCGACGGCCAGGGGGCGCTGTGCGGGGGGCACCTCATGACCCGGGACTGCGTCATCGGCGACGCTCCGATCACCGCGCGGGTGACGGTGTTCGAGCATTTCGACCTGCGTCTGAGTGCCGATGCCGAGACCGCCGTCTCGCTCTTCCTGCCTGAATACCTGCCCGAGGTGGCCCAGCCATGAATCCGACCTCCCCCCTGATCGAGCGCGGCCGCACCGGCCGCATCGTCTATGCCCGCGTGGCCCCCAATGAAGACCTGGTGCGCAGCATCGAGGCCCTGTGTGCCGCCCATGGCCTGGCCCATGCCTTTGTGCGCGGCGGCCTGGGCAGCCTGATCGACGCCTGCCTGCAGCGCCGCGAGGGCGATCCTCAGCACATCGCGGGGCCGGCCGTCGAGATCGTGAGCTTCGGCGGCGAGGTGCGCGCCCAGGCCGACGGTGCCCCACGGGCCGCGTTGTCGGGCGTGGTGGCCGACCCGCAGGGGCAGATGCATGGCGGCCTGTTCGTGGCCGGCCGCAACCCGATCTGCATGACGCTCGAGGTGACGCTCGAAGAGTGGCTGCCGCAGGGCTGAGTGACGCCGCCTGCGCCGCCGTATTTCCGGTTTTTCCCTCCTCAGACGACAAGGACTCTGACATGACGACGACCTCTTCCGCCGCATCCGCTCCCGTGGCCGTGATCACCGGCGGCGCCCGCGGCATCGGCCTGGCCATCGGCCACTGGTTCCGCGAGCGCGGCTACCGCATCGCCCTGCTCGACATCGACCAGCCCACCCTGGCCCTCACCGTGGACGGCCTGGCCGACGCCGATCGGGTGCTGGGCGTGCACTGCGACGTCTCGCAGCCCGACCAGGTCCAGCAGGCCATCGACCAGGTGGGGCAGCGCTTCGGGCGCATCGACGCGCTGGTCAACAACGCCGGCGTGGCGGTCTTCAAGCCCGTCGGCGAGACCTCGTTCGCCGAATGGCGTCAGGTGCTGTCCACCAACCTGGACGGCGCCTTCCTGTGCACCCAGGCCTGCGTGCCGTGGATGAAGAAGAGCGGTGGCGGCGCCATCGTCAACATCGCCTCGATCTCGGGCCTGCGCGCCAGCACGTTGCGCGTCGCCTATGGCACCAGCAAGGCGGCCCTGATCCATCTGACCAAGCAGCATGCGGTGGAACTGGGGACGGTGGGCATCCGGGTCAATGCCGTCGCGCCAGGGCCGGTGGAGACCGAGATGGCCAAGCTGGTGCACAGCGTGGCCATCCGTTCGGACTACCACGACGTGATCCCGCTCGAGCGCTACGGCACGACCGAAGAGATCGCCAACGTGGTGGGCTTTCTGTGCAGCCCGGCGGCCAGCTATGTCAACGGCCAGGTGGTGGCGGCCGACGGCGGCTTCGATGCCGCCGGCGTGGGCCTGCCCACCCTGCGCAAGAATGCGCGCACCGCCTGAGCGGTCCGTCGGGCGCCTGCTCCTGCTGCGAGGCCCTGCCATCGGCAGGGGCGGCAGCGAAACACTAAACTGCACGCCATGATCCGTTGGTTCATCGTGGTGTTCCTGGGGCTGGTGCTGATCAGTGGTGCCATGCCCTGGCTGCGTCGGCTGGGCCTGGGGCGGCTGCCGGGCGACCTGGTCTTCCGCTTCCGGGGCCGTGAATGGTCGGTGCCGCTCACCTCCACGCTGTTGCTGAGCTTGATCTTCAGCCTGCTGGCGCGCTGGGTTTAAACGATTTGTCACCTTTTGTGAACAGAATGGCGGTCCGCCTGAAGAGGGGGTAAATCGCGGGTAAAACCTAGTTTCGGCGACGAACCACCCGTGATCTCAGCGCTTAATATCCCCTCGGGCCAGGCTCGGACCTGGCCCTTGTTCTGTCCACAGGCTGCATTTTCATGACCGATTCCTCGCACCGTCTCCTGTCCGTTCCTGCTGCTGACATTTCCTGCCCCCGTTTCCCCCTTGCCCAGAGCGGCCGCGCACGTGCGGCGACCCTGTGGGTCGTGCTGGCGCTGGTCCTGGCGGCCGGCGGCGGCTGGTACTGGAAGGCGCATCGCGCCAGCGATCCGGACAGCGCGGCGGCCGATGCCGCTGGCGGACCGGGGGGGCGCAAGTCGGGCAACGGCATGGGGCGGCCGCAGCCGGTCTCGGCGCAGGCCGCCAAGCGCGAGGACATCCGCCTGCTGGTGCCCGCCATCGGCACCATCACTGCGCTGCAGACGGCGACCGTGCATTCGCGCGTCGACGGCGAACTGATCCGCCTGAATTTCAAGGAAGGCGATCTGGCCCGCGCCGGCCAGGTGCTGGCCGAGCTGGATCACCGTCCCTACCAGGTGGCGCTGGACCAGGCCAAGGGCGCCCTGTTGCGTGATCAGGCCCAGCTCGACAGTGCGCGCGTCGACCAGAAGCGCTACCGCGACCTGCTGGCCAAGGACTCGATCGCCTCGCAGCAGGTGGACACGCAGGATGCCCTGGTGCGTCAGCTCGAAGGCACGGTGGCCAACGACAAGGCCGCGGTCGACAGCGCCCAGCTGCAGCTCGACTACAGCACGGTCAAGGCGCCCATCAGCGGCCGTCTGGGCCTGCGCCAGGTCGACCTGGGCAATGTGGTGCATGCCTCGGACACCACCGGCCTGGTGACCATCACCCAGACCCAGCCGATCGCGGTGGTCTTTGCGGTGCCCGACACCAACCTGCCGAAGATCCTGACCAAGCTGCGCGCCGGCAAGCCGCTGGCGGTGGAGGCCTGGGACCGCGACCAGAGCCAGCTGCTGGCCAAGGGCCATGTCACGATCACCGACAACGCGGTGGATGTGACCACCGGCACCATCAAGCTCAAGGCCGAGTTCCCCAACGCCGACAACACGCTGTTCCCGAACCAGTTCGTGAATGTGCGGCTGCAGCTCGACACCGACTCCCAGGCGCTGGCCGTGCCCACGACCGCGATCCAGCGCGGCAGCATGGGCACCTTCGTCTACCTGATCCAGGCCGACAGTACCGTGGCGCTGCGCAAGGTCAGCACCGGGGCGGTCGATGGCGACTGGGTCAGCATCCAGGGCGATGTGCAGGCCGGCGATCGGCTGGTCACCGACGGGGCCGACCGCCTGCGCGATGGCGCCAAGGTCGAGGTC
Organism: Curvibacter sp.; assembly: GCA_019233055.1. Taxonomy (GTDB): domain Bacteria; phylum Pseudomonadota; class Gammaproteobacteria; order Burkholderiales; family Burkholderiaceae_C; genus Curvibacter. The sequence continues at coordinate 27,453 of JAFAMV010000087.1, read as the reverse complement.
ATCGAGGCTGCGGCCCGCAAGGGACGCAGCGGTGCTTCGGGGCAGTCGGCGCCCACCGCCCCGGCAAAGGCCAAACCCAGCGACGGGACCCAGCCTTCGGCCTCGTCTGCCGCCGCCCCGGTCGCCTCCGCAACCGCCGCCGCAGCACCTGCGGCATCGGCCGAGGCGACGCGGCCGGCCTGGATGGACAAGCTGCCGCCCGAGCTGGTGGAAAAGCTCAAGGCCATGTCGCCCGAGGACCGGCGCGACTACCTGCAAAAGCTCCGTGCGCGCCGTGCCCAGAGCGACAACGGGGGCTGATCGGCCCCGTCTGTCCCCAGCCCGGCCCTGTGCCGGCAAGGTCTGCCCATGAACATCTCCCGCCCCTTCATCCTGCGCCCGGTGGCGACCTCGCTGCTGATGGTCGCGATCCTGCTGGCCGGTCTGCTGGCCTATCGGCTGCTGCCGCTGTCGGCCCTGCCCGAGGTCGACTACCCGACCATCCAGGTCACCACCCTCTACCCGGGGGCCAGCCCGGACGTCATGACCTCGTCGGTCACCGCGCCGCTGGAGCGGCAGTTCGGGCAGATGCCCGGGCTGTCCCAGATGTCGTCCACCAGCTCGGGGGGGGCGTCGGTGATCACGCTGCGCTTCTCGCTCGACCTGGGGCTCGATGTGGCCGAGCAGGAGGTGCAGGCGGCCATCAATGCGGGCAGCAACCTGCTGCCCTCCGATCTGCCGATGCCGCCGATCTACAGCAAGGTGAACCCCGCCGATGCGCCGATCCTGACCCTGGCCATCACCTCGCCCTCGCTGCCGGTGATCCGGGTGCACGACCTGGTCGAGTCGCGCCTGGCGCAGAAGCTGTCCCAGGTGCCCGGCGTCGGCATGGTGGGCATTGCCGGCGGGCGCCGTCCGGCGGTGCGCATCCAGGTCGATCCGGTGCGCCTGGCCGCCCTCGGCCTGGCGCTGGACGATGTGCGCACCGCGATCGCGGCGGCCAATGTGAATGCGGCCAAGGGCAGCTTCGACGGCCCCGCCAGGGCCTCGACGGTGGACGCCAACGACCAGCTGATGTCGGCGTCCGAGTACACCGGCCTGATCATCGCCTACAAGAACGGCAACCCGATCCGCCTGCGCGACATCGCCGCCACGGTGGACGATGCCGAGAACGTGCGCCTGGCGGCCTGGGCCGACCTGCAGCCCGGCGTGATCCTCAATGTGCAGCGCCAGCCGGGGGCCAACGTCATCGAGACGGTGGACCGCATCAAGGCCCTGCTGCCCCAGCTCAAGGCCTCGCTGCCGGCCTCCATCGATGTGCAGGTGCTGACCGACCGCACCGTCACCATCCGGGCCTCGGTCGAGGACGTCGAGTTCGAGCTGCTGCTGGCCATCGCCCTGGTGGTGATGGTGATCTTCGTCTTCCTGCGCAGCCTGCCGGCCACCTTCATCCCCGGCGTGGCGGTGCCGCTGTCCCTGGTCGGCACCTTCGGGGTGATGTACCTGGCCGGCTTCTCGATCAACAACCTGACGCTGATGGCGCTGACCATCTCGACCGGCTTCGTGGTCGACGATGCGATCGTGATGATCGAGAACATCGCCCGTTTCGTCGAAGAGGGCGACACGCCGCTGCAGGCCGCGCTCAAGGGCAGCAAGCAGATCGGCTTCACCATCGTCTCGCTGACCATCTCGCTGATCGCGGTGCTGATCCCGCTGCTGTTCATGGCCGATGTGGTGGGGCGGCTGTTCCATGAGTTCGCCATCACGATGGCGGTGTCCATCCTGATCTCGGCGGTGGTCTCGCTGACCCTCACGCCCATGCTGTGCGCCAAGCTCCTGCGCCACACGCCCGAGGAAAGCCATGGCCGGCTCTACCAGGCCACCGGGCGTTTCTTCGACCGCATCATCGCGGGCTACGGCCGCGTGCTGGGCTGGGTGCTCGACCACCAGGCGCTGACCCTGCTGGTGTTCGGCGGCACCCTGGCCCTGACGGCAGCCCTCTACACCTGGGTGCCCAAGGGCTTCTTCCCGGTGCAGGACACCGGCGTCATCCAGGGCATCACCGAGGCCTCGCAGTCGACCTCCTTCGAGGCCATGGCCGAGCGCCAGCAGGCGCTGGCCGAACAGGTGCTGAAAGACCCGGCGGTGCAGAGCCTGTCGTCCTTCATCGGGGTCGACGGCACGAACGCCACGCTGAACGCCGGGCGCATGCTGATCAACCTCAAGCCGCGCGACCAGCGCGACGCCACCGCCAGCGAGGTGATCCGCAGGCTGTCGGCCCAGATCCAGGCGGTGCCGGGCATCGAGCTGTACATGCAGCCGGTGCAGGACCTGACCATCGAGGACCGCATCTCGCGCACCCAGTACCAGTTCATGATGTCTTCGCCCAACAGCGACGACCTGGCCAACGCCACCCGCTCCCTGATGGCGCGGCTGCGCCAGCGGCCCGAACTGGTCGATGTGGCCAGCGATCTGCAGGACCAGGGGCGTCAGGCCTATGTGAACATCGACCGCGACGCCGCCGGCCGCCTCGGGGTGACGGTGTCGGCCATCGACAGCGCGCTCTACAACGCCTACGGCCAGCGCCTGATCTCGACCATCTTCACCCAGTCCAACCAGTACCGCGTGGTGCTGGAGGTGGCGCCGAAGTACAAGCTGGGCCCGGACTCGCTGGCCAGCCTGTACGTGCCCACCACCTCCGACACCCAGGTGCCGCTGTCGAGCGTGGCGACCATCACCGAGCGGCCGGCCTCGCTGGCGGTCAACCACGTGGGGCAGTTCCCCTCGGTGACGATCTCCTTCAACGCGGCGCCCGGCGTCTCGCTCGGCGAGGCGGTCGAGGCCATCAAGGCCGAGCAGGCGAAGCTGGAGCTTCCGGCCAGCATCGAGACCGGCTTCCAGGGCGCGGCGCTGGCCTTCCAGGCCTCGTTGGGCAACACCCTACTGCTGATCCTGGCCGCGGTCATCACCATGTACATCGTGCTGGGCGTGCTCTACGAGAGCTACATCCACCCGGTGACCATCCTCTCGACCCTGCCCTCGGCTGGGGTCGGGGCGCTGCTGGCCCTGCTGGCCGCACGGCTCGAGCTGGGCATCATCGCCATCATCGGCATCATCCTGCTGATCGGCATCGTCAAGAAGAACGCGATCATGATGATCGACTTCGCCCTGGAGGCCGAACGCGAGCAGGGCCTGGCGCCGCGCGATGCGATCTACCAGGCCTGCCTGCTGCGCTTCCGCCCGATCCTGATGACTACCATGGCGGCCCTGCTGGGTGCGCTGCCGCTGATGCTCGGGACCGGCGTGGGCAGCGAGATGCGCCACCCGCTGGGCGTGACCATGGTCGGCGGCCTCATCGTGAGCCAGTTGCTGACCCTGTTCACCACGCCGGTGATCTACCTGGGCTTTGCGGCGCTGGCGCGGATGTGGCGCGAGCGCCGGGGCGGCCGGCCCGTGCAGGCCGGGCCCGAGGGCGATTGAGCGGACGGCCTGCGGCGGACTTTGCCCATGAACTTCTCCGAACCCTTCATCCGTCGGCCGATCGCCACGACGCTGATCACCTTCGGCATCGTGCTGGCCGGCTTCATCGGCTTCCGGCTGCTGCCGGTGGCGCCGCTGCCGCAGGTCGACTTCCCGACCATCTCGGTGTCGGCCTCGCTGCCGGGCGCCAGCCCCGAGACCATGGCCACCACCGTGGCCACACCGCTGGAACGCGCCCTGGGCAGCATCTCGGGCGTGACCGAGATCACCTCGTCGTCCTCGCTGAGCAACACCCGCATCACCCTGCAGTTCGACCTCGACCGCGACATCAACGGCGCGGCCCGCGATGTGCAGGCGGCCATCAATGCCTCGCGGGCCCTGCTGCCGACCAGCCTGCCCAGCAACCCGACCTACCGCAAGGTGAACCCGGCCGATGCGCCGATCATGATCCTGTCACTGACCTCGGACGTGCTCAACCGGGGCCAGATGTACGACGCCGCCTCCACCGTGCTGGCGCAGCGCCTGGCGCAGGTGGACGGCATCGGCCAGGTCAGCGTGGGCGGCGGCGCGCTGCCGGCCGTGCGGGTCGAGCTCGATCCGAACCGGCTGGCCGCCAGCGGCATCGCCCTGGACAACATCCGCGTGGCCCTGCAGGCCACCAATGCCAACCGGCCCAAGGGCAGCGTCGAGGACGCCCAGCACAACTGGCAGGTCGAGGCCAATGACCAGGCCCGCCAGGCCTCCGAGTTCGCGCCACTGATCCTGGGGTTTTCGAGCGGCAGGGCCATCCGCCTGCGCGATGTGGCCGATGTGAAGGATTCGGTGCAGGACGTGATGAACTACGGCGCGGCCAACGGCAAGGCGGCGATCCTGCTGATCCTGTTCAAGGAGCCCGGCGCCAACATCATCCAGACCGTGGACAACGTGCGCGCGCTGCTGCCCCAGCTGCAGGCCTCGATCCCCGCGGCCATCGACCTGGGCGTGCTGCTGGACCGCACCCCCACCATCCGCGCCTCGCTGCGCGAGGTGGAGCGCTCGCTGATCATCTCGATCGGCCTGGTGGTGATGGTGGTCTTCATCTTCCTGCGCCATCTGCGCTCGGCCCTGATCCCCAGCGTGGCCGTGCCGGCGTCGCTGGCCGGCACCTTCGGCGTCATGTACCTGTGCGGCTACAGCCTGGACAACCTGTCGCTGATGGCGCTCACCGTGGCCACCGGCTTCGTGGTGGACGATGCCATCGTGGTGCTGGAGAACATCACCCGCCACATCGAGCGCGGACGCAGCCCCCTGCAGGCGGCGCTGGCAGGCTCGCGCGAGATCGGCTTCACCGTGATCTCGATCAGCCTGTCGCTGATCGCGGTCTTCATCCCGGTGCTGCTCATGGGCGGCATCATCGGTCGGCTGTTCCGCGAATTTGCGGTGGTGCTGTCGGTGGCCATCCTGGTGTCGATGGTGATCTCGCTGAGCACCACGCCGATGATGTGCGCGGTGCTGCTGCGGCCCCATGCCGAGGCGGTCCGGCCCGGCCGCTGGGCGCTGCTGGGCCTGCGGCTGCGGCGCTGGTTCATGCGCCTGTACCGGCGCACCCTGGCGGCGGCGCTGCGCTGGCAGCCCCTGACCCTGCTGACCCTGGTGGTGGTGGTGGGCTACAACATCCACCTGTACGCCGTGGTGCCCAAGGGCTTCTTCCCGCAACAGGACACCGGGCGCATCGTCGGCAACATCCAGGCCGACCAGGCGACCTCGTTCCAGGCCATGCGCAAGCGCCTGGACCACTTCATGGACGTCGTGCGCAGCGACCCCGCAGTGGACACCGTGGGCGGCTTCACCGGCGGCGGGCAGCGCAACACCGCCTCGATGTTCGTCACGCTCAAGCCGCTGGGCCAGCGGGACGTCAGCGCCGACCAGCTGGTGGCGCGCCTGCGCGCCAAGCTGGCCCATGAGGCCGGGGCCAATCTGTTCATGGTGCCGGTGCAGGACATCCGGGTCGGCGGCCGGCAGTCGAATGCGGCCTACCAGTTCACCCTGCTGTCCGACAACCTCGAGGACCTGCGCACCTGGGAGCCGCGCATCCGGCTGGCCATGCAGGACCTGCCCGAGCTGGCCGACGTCAACACCGACCAGCAGGACAAGGGGCTGCAGAACTCGTTGGTGATCAACCGCGACACGGCCACCCGGCTGGGGCTGAGCATGAGCACCATCGACAGCACGCTCAACGATGCCTTCGGCCAGAACCAGGTGGGGGTGATCTACAACCCCCTCAACCAGTACCGCGTGGTCATGGAGCTGGCGCCCGAGTACCAGCAGAGCCCGGAGTCGCTGACCAAGCTGAGCTTCACGCCGTCCACCTCGACCAGCACCAGTTCGCCCACCAGCTCGGCGGCGCAGATCCCGCTGGCTTCGTTCGCCCACATGGAGCTGACCAACACCGCGCTGGCGGTGAACCACCAGAGCAGCGTGCCGGCCAGCACCATCAGCTTCAACCTGCCCATCGGGGTCTCGCTGTCGGACGCCACGGCCGCCATCACCGAGGCCATGCGCAAGATCGGCGTGCCGGTCAGTGTGCGCGGCAGCTTCCAGGGCACGGCCAAGGCCTTCCAGCAGTCGCTGGACAGCCAGCCCTTCCTGATCCTGGCGGCCCTGGTGACGATCTACATCGTGCTGGGCATTCTCTATGAGAGCCTGATCCACCCGATCACCATCCTGTCGACCCTGCCTTCGGCCGGGGTCGGGGCCCTGTTGGCGCTGATGCTCACCGGCACCGAGTTCTCCATCATCTCGCTGATCGGGGTGATCCTGCTGATCGGCATCGTCAAGAAGAACGCCATCATGATGATCGACTTCGCCATCAGCCGGCAGCGCGAGGCCGAGGCCAAGGGCGTGCGCCTCAGTGCGGCCCAGGCCATCTACCGCGCCTGCCAGCTGCGGGTGCGGCCGATCCTGATGACCACGGTGGCCGCGATCTTCGGCGCCATCCCGCTGGCCCTGGGGGCCGGCGACGGTGCCGAGCTGCGCCGGCCGCTGGGCATCTCGATCGTCGGCGGGCTGGTGTTCAGCCAGTTGCTGACCCTCTACACCACGCCGGTGGTCTTCGTCCTCATGGACCGCCTGCGCACCTGGGCCCGCCGCCGCAGGGTCGCACAGCCGGTCCCGCCTCCCGTTGAAAGTGCCGCGCCATGAAACTGACCGCCTCTCCCGTCCCGTTCCGGCTGCCGCGCCGGCCGGCGGCCCTGCTGCTGCCCTGTCTGCTGGCCCTGTCGGCCTGCTCGCTGACGCCGACCTATCAGAAGCCCGAGCTGCCCGCGAGCAGCCAGTTCGGCGAGAGCCTCTGGAAGAGCGCCCAGCCGCAGGCAGTGGATGTGCCGGACGCCTGGTGGAGCCTGTTCCAGGACCCGGTGCTCAGCGATCTCGAGGCGCGGGTCAATGTCAGCAACGAGACCCTGCTCGGCAACCTGGCCCAGCTGCGCCAGGCCAGGGGCGTGCTCGGCGCCAACGAGGCGGCGCTGTTCCCGACCCTGAGCGTGACCACCAGCGCCACCCGGGCCAAGAACGCCATCACCACCAGCAGCGCCGGCGTCAACACGGTCAACCCCAGCATCGTCCCGACCTTCACGCTGAGCGGCGCCGCCAGCTGGGACACCGACCTGTGGGGCAAGCTGGCCGCCACCGCCGACGCCTCGCGCTCGCAGGTGACGGCGTCGCGCGACCAGTTGCTGGCGGCCCGCCTGTCGGTGCAGATCAGCCTGGCCCAGGCCTATTTCGCCTTGCGCACGGCCGAGGCCACCGGCGACGCGCTGCGCCGGGCCGTCACCGCCAACGAGCGCAACCTGGAGCTGACCCGCAACCGCTACCAGGGCGGGCTGGCCTCGTCGGCCGATGTGGCGGCCGCCTTGAGCCAGCTCAAGACCAGCCAGGCGCAGCTGCTCGACCAGCAGATCCTGCGTGCCCAGGACGAGCATGCGATCGCCGTGCTGCTGGGGCAGCCGCCGGCCAATTTCCGCATCGAGCCCACCGGACGCCTGCCGGCCGCGCCGCCGGTGCCTGAGCTGCTGCCCTCCACCCTGTTGCAGCGGCGCCCCGACATCGCCGCCAGCGAGCGCCTGGTGGCTGCCGCCAACGCGCAGATCGGGGTGGCGCGCGCGGCCTTCTTCCCGGACATCACCCTGTCCGCCTCGGGGGGGTGGCGGGCCAACCTGTTCGACGACCTGGTCAACGCGACGCACCAGTTCTGGTCCTTCGGGCCCTCGACCACTGTCGCCCTGCTGGATTTCGGCGCCCGCGATGCGGTCATCGAACAGGCCCGGGCGGCGCTGGACCAGGCTGCGGCGACTTATCGCCAGACCGTGCTGACCGCCTTCCAGGAGGTCGAGGACAACCTGGTGGCCGCCCACAAGCTGGCCGAGGAGGTGCAGGTGCAGGAGGAGGCCCTGGAGGCGGCCCGGCGCTCGCTCGAGGTCACGATGAACCAGTACCAGGCCGGCACGGTCAGCTACCTCAATGTGGTCACGGCCCAGACGACGGCCCTGAGCGCCGAGAACAGCTGGATCAGCGCCCGCAACCGGCAGTTGCTGGCAGTCGGGCAGTTGCTGAAGAACGCCGCAGGCCGCTGGGATCTGCCCGACAGCGCCTACCCCACGGCCCGCCCGGCCGTGGAGCTGGGCTCGTCCGCTGCCGCCGAGTCCCGCTGAGCGGCTTGCACTTTTTACCCAGGCTTCACGGAACCGGCAAGCAAGGGGGAAATCCCAGGCATAAGATCCGACCCATTGATGCCAGACGAGGTGAAACCATGAAAAAGCTTGTTCTTCTGTCGATTGCTGCCCTGGCTTCGGGCGCGGGCATGGCCCAGGAAGTCGGGCGGGTCATTTCCTCCACCCCGGTGATCCAGCAGGTGGCGGTGCCCCGGCAGGTCTGTGGCGCCCAGACGGTGGCGGTGCAGCAGCCCACCAGCGGCGCCGGTGCCGTGATCGGTGCGATTGCAGGCGGCGCCCTGGGCAATGCGGTGGGCGGTGGCGCCGGCCGGGCCGTGGCCACCATGGCCGGTGTGCTGGGCGGCGCGGTGCTGGGCAACCAGATCGAGAGCAACGGCAATCCGCCGGTGGCCACGACCGTGCCGCAGTGCAGCACCCAGACCGCCTATGAAAACCGCACGGTCGGCTACAACGTGGTCTATGAATATGCCGGCCGGCAATACACGGCCCAGATGCCCAACGACCCCGGTCAGACAATCCCGCTGCAGATCGGGCCGGCCGCCGCCGCGCCCACCAGCACCACGGTCGACCCGAATGTGGCGGTCCTGGCACCGCAGACCCAGATGGCCCAGGTGGTGTATGCCCCGGCGGTCTATCCTGCCTACTACCCCTCGCCCTACTACTACCCGCCGATCGGCGTGTCGGTTGGCTTCGGCTACTGGGGTGGGCACCGCGGCCATTGGCGCTGAGCGGCCTGCGGCATCTTGAAGGCGGCCTGCGGGCCGCCTTTGTGTTTCAGGGGGGCAGGCCGAGCCCCGCGCCCAGCGCCTGCAGCCGGGCCTGGTGGATGGCCTCGCCGACGGCCTGACCCTGCAGGCCGCGGCCTGCCGCCTGGCGGGCGACCGCTGCGGTGTCCACCGACTGCGCGATCTCTAGCACCCGCATCAGGCGGGCGGCCTGGGGGTAGGGCGACTCCTCCAGGCCCAGCCGGCCGCGCGCATCGCATTCGCAGGCCAGCAGGATGTCGGCGAAGCGGGCCGGCTTGCGCAGGGCGTCGCAGCGCTCGAGCAGCCGCAGCAGGGTGGCGGCGCCGAATTCGGTGCTGCGGTGCAGGTTGCCATGTTCGCGGGCCACGACCTCGGCCAATTCGCGGCAATCGTTCGGCACCCGCAGGCGCTCGCCCACGTCCTTGAGCAGGCGTTCGCTGCGCTGTTCATGGCCGATGTGGCGCGGCAGCACATCGGCCGGGGTGTTGCCCTTGCCCAGGTCATGACCCAGGCAGGCATAGCGCACCGGCAGCGAGGCGCCGAGCCGGGCGGCCATGTCCAGCACCATCATGGCGTGCACGCCGGTGTCGATCTCGGGGTGGTAGTCGGCCCGCTGGGGGACGCCCCAGAGGCGGTCGAGTTCCGGCAGCAGCCGCGCCAGGGCGCCGCAGGCGCGCAGAACCTCGAACATGCGCGAGGGGCGCGGGGCCATCAGGCCGCGTGCCAGCTCCTGCCAGACCCGTTCCGGCACCAGGTGGTCGACCTCGCCCCCGTCGACCATCTCACGCATCAGGTTCAGCGTGCCCTCGGCGACCTCGAAGTCGGGAAAGCGGGCGGCAAAGCGCGCCAGCCGCAGGATGCGCACCGGGTCTTCGCGGAAGGCCGGCGTGACATGGCGCAGCACCCGCGCGCGCAGGTCGTCCAGGCCGCCCCAGGGGTCGATCAGCTGGCCCGAGCCCGCATGAGCGGGGGCGATCCGCCCGCTGACCGGATCGGGAGCCAGGTCGCGGGCCATGGCGTTGATGGTGAGGTCGCGCCGCGCCAGGTCGGTCTCCAGCGACACCCCGGGCGAGGCATGCACGACGAAGCCCCGGTAGCCCCGACCGCTCTTGCGTTCGGTGCGTGCCAGGGCGTATTCCTCATGGGTCAGCGGATGCAGGAACACCGGGAAGTCCTTGCCCACCGGGACGAAGCCCAGCCCTTCCATGGCCTCGGGGGTGGCGCCGACCACGACCCAGTCGCGGTCCTGCACCGGCAGGCCCAGCAATTCATCGCGCACCGCGCCGCCCACCAGGTAGATCCGCATCGCTCGGCTTCTCCGGTTCAGCGTTGCAGCCGGTAGGGTTCCTCGAAATCGAGGAAGTCCTGCTCGGCCAGCGCCTCGTCGGTCCAGGCCTTCACGCCGGGCAGGGCACGCACGCGCTGCACGTAGGCGGACACCGCCTCGGGCACGGGCAGGCCGTAGTTGTGCAGCCGCATGCACACCGGGGCGTAGAAGGCGTCGGCGATGCTGAAATCGCCGAACAGCATCGGTCCGCCATGGCTTTGCAGCAGATCGGTCCAGAGGCTGCAGAGCCGCTCGACATCGCTGCGCACGCCGGCCTGATCGCGCCACACCAGCGCGCCCACGGTGTGGAGTTCGGCCTCGATGTTCATCGGGCAATGCTGGCGCAGGGCCGTGAAGCCCGAGTGCAGTTCGGCGCAGATGCTGCGCGCCCGGGCGCGGACGCGGCGGTCGGCAGGCCACAGCTGCAGCTCGGGGAAGCTTTCGGCCAGGTACTCGGCGATCGCCAGGGTGTCCCAGATGGCCAGGTCGCCGTCCAGCAGCACCGGCACCTTGCCCGCGACCTTGAGCCGGGCCAGCGCCCGCTTGAAGGCCGAGTCGGGCGCGAAGGAGTCGAAGCGGACCTTGACCTCCTCGAATTCGATGCCGGCCTGGCGCAGCAGCACCCAGGGCCGCATGGACCACGACGAGTAGTTCTTGTTTCCGATGACGAGCTTCAGCATGGTTTCTCCAGTCCCGACACCGATGTCGGGGGCAGATGAAAAGATGAACCGAAGATCATGCCATGACCACTCATCGTGTGTAATTGGCGCATCTTTTACACTCATTAACATGTCGAACCGGACAGCCTTGACCTTCCGCCCGGTGCCGGCCAGCCTGGGCCGCCTGTTGCGCTGGCTGCTGCTGGCCTGGCTGCTGGCCTGCGCGGGGGCGGGTCGGGCCGACGTCCAGCACGAGGTGACGCTGCAGCCCCAGGGGGAGGGCGTCGCCCTGGCCGGCGATCTGGGCGTCTTCGTCGACGACACCGCTGGCCTGCGCATCGCCGATGTGCTGTCGCCGGCCGGTCAGGCCCGATTCCAATACCCGGCCGAGCCGGTGCACACGGCCATGGACAGCCGGCCGTACTGGTTCAAGATGCAGTTCCGCCAGACCGGCCGCGAGGGGGACTGGCTGGTCTCGGTGCCCTCGGTGGCGGCCCGTGAACTGCAGTTCTTCGGACCCTTCGATGCCCAGGGCCAGGCGCTCGCCAGACCGGTGGTGACGGGCATCGCCTACCCCTACAGCACGCGGCCCCTGCACTCGGAGCGCATGGTCTACCGCTTCAGGTTGCAGGAGCCGGGGGTGTACACGGTGTACCTGCGGGCCAGTTCGCGCATTGCCCAGGTCTATGCGCTGAGCGTCTGGGACGTGGGTGAATACATGGCCGGCGTGCAGAACAAGCGGCTGTTCGACGGCCTGAGCTACGGCGTCCTGCTGGGCATGCTCTCCTACAACCTGGTGCTGCTGTTGCTGTTCCGGGACCGGGTCTACGGCTACTACGTGCTGAACTGCGGCTTTGCCCTGCTGTCCCTGGCCGGTTTCAACGGGCATGTGGCGCGCTACCTGTTTGCCGACGAGCCCCTGAGCGCCGAGATGGTCTATGTGGTGGCGCCGGGCCTCTGGATTGCCGGCGCGATCCTGTTCGCCAAACGCTTCCTGGATCTGGCGCGTTTTGCGCCCTGGGTGGACCACCTGCTGTCGGCGCTCCTGGCGCTGGTCCTGGGGTCGGTGGTGGCCGGCCTGGGCGGCCAGATGCGCTGGCTGGTGTCGGTCACCGAGTTCGGCTCCATGGGCGGGGCGCTGCTGGCCCTGGTGGGGGCCAGCATCGGCTGGCGTCGCGGTTTCCGGCCTGCAGGCATGTACATCCTGGGCCTGACGGTCCAGTTCGTCGCCGTCTTCCTGCTGGTGCTCGGCAACTGGGGCGTGCTGCATTGGCAGGCCATGAACCTCAACATCCTGCAGTTCGGGGTCTCCATCGAACTGGTGGTGTTCTCGTTGGCCTTGGGCAGCCGGATCCGGATCATGCGCCGGGCCCAGCGCGAGCTCAACGCGCGCGCCGAGCGACTGGCCGTGGCGGCCGAGACCGACACCCTGACCGGCGTGTGCAACCGCGCCGGCCTCGCCCAGGCCGCAGGCCGCCTGCTCGTGGCCGGGGAGCGGCACGCGCTGCTGCTGTTGGACCTCGACGATTTCAAGCCGATCAACGACCAGCATGGCCACGAAGCCGGCGACGAGGTGCTGGTGTCGGTGGCCCGAAGGTTGCGGGAGCAGCTCCGTCCTCAGGATGTGGTGGCGCGCCTGGGGGGCGATGAGTTCGCCATCCTGGCCGTCGACCTGCATGAGCGGGCGCGGCTGGAGCAACTGGCCGAACGCCTGTCGGCTTCGCTGGCCCAGCCGCACTTCTGGCAGGGGCGCACGCTGCGGGTGAGTTCCAGCCTGGGCATCGCCCGCTACCCGGTGGACGGTGGCTCGCTCAAGGCCCTGCTGCGGGCTGCCGACCAGGCCATGTACCACGCCAAGCAGGGCACGCGGCGCGGCCACGCCTTCCATGAGGACCTGGCCGGCCGCCTGCTGGGCCAGACGGGGCCTGGCTGAGCCGCGCTGCAGGGCGGAGGCTCAGACCGGCCAGACCACGCCGTTGTCGTTGAGGATGGCGTCCAGCGGCACGTCGTGGGCCTCGGGCTCGAAGTCGGGCACGAAGCCCTGGGTGTAGCCCAGGCCGACCGTGACCGGACGCGGTTCGATGGCGGCCAGGGTGCGGTCGTAGAAGCCGCCGCCATAGCCCAGGCGGTAGCCGCCGGCACCGTAGCCCACGCAGGGCACGAACAGCAGGGTGGGGACGATGAGTTCGGTGTCCTTGGGCTTGGGGATGCCATAGGCGTCCTCTTCCATCGGGCAGCCGGGGTACCAGGCGTGGAAGGTCAGCGTCTTGTGGACCTTGTCGATCACCGGCAGGCCGATGCGGCGGCGCAGGGGTTCACCCTGCAGTTCGCCATCTTCCTTCCAGCGGTGCAGCGCCGGCAGCGGATCGAATTCGCCCTTGATGGGCCAGTAGGCGCCGATGACGGTGTCCGGCCGGCCGACCAGCCAGATCCGCATCACGCGCTGCAGCCATTCGGCGCGCTGGAGCCGGTCTGGCATGTTGAGTCGTTGTTCAATGAGTGCCTTGCGAACGGCTAACTTGTCCATAATTCCCTCATGTTTCTCCCGAAGATTTTGACATCGCTTGTGATGGGGGCCGTTTTGATGGCCGTCATGGTTCCGGCAAACGCCCAGAATCCGGGCGACAACGTGCTCCAGGACATGGGGCAGGCCTTCAAGAAAGGCGACCGCAGGAAGCTCACCCAACTGCTGCCGCTGGCCCGCGGCCATGTCCTCGAACCCTGGGCCGCCTACTGGGAGCTGAAGGCCAGGCTCGACGAGGCGGCGCCCGAAGAAGTCGATGACTTCCTGGCCCGTTATGCCGGCACCTACCAGGAGGACCGCCTGCGCGGCGACTGGCTGCACCTGCTCGGTCAGCGCCGCGACTGGGATGCCTTCTCGACCCAGTACCCCTTGTTCCGGATGAACGACGACCGCGAACTGCGCTGCTATGCCCTGTGGATCGACCAGGTCAAGGGACAGGCGCTGCCGACGGCGGCCGACGAACTGCGGCGCAGCTGGTATGCCCAGCGCGACGCCGACGACGGCTGCACCCAGGCAGCCGCACGCCTCTATGCCGGCCGCCAGCTCAGCGCCGCCGACATCTGGCGCAAGGCGCGCCTGGCCACCGAGGCCAACCGGGGCCGGGCGGCCCGCGATGCGGTCGAGATCGTGGCGCCCGAAGCCCTGCCGGCGTTGGTCCAGATGGCCGACAGCCCGGCCAAGTACCTGACACGGCATGGCTCGGGCGCGGGGGCGGTGCGCAAGGAACTCGTGGTGCTGGCACTGATCCGCGCGGCCCTGGGCAACCCCGACGGCGCGGCCCAGTTGTTCGAGACCCGTTGGGGAGCCGAGCTGCCGGCCGAGGCCCGCAACTGGGTGATGGGCGTCATCGGCAAGCAGGCCGCGATGAAACTCGACCCCGACGCGCTCGGCTATTTCGCCAAGGTGCGGCGCGACGCCGACCTCACCGACGACATGCTGGGCTGGAAGGTGCGTGCGGCCCTGCGCGCCGGCCAGTGGGAACTGGTGCCGGCAGCCATCCGGGCGATGAGCCCCGAGGCGCGCAACGACCCGGCCTGGATCTACTGGAACGCCAAGGCCGGCCTGGCCCTGGCACGCGGCGAGTCGGCGCGCACCGAGGCCCTGCAGGCCCTGCAGGGCTTGGCGGGCCCGCGCGGCTTCTACGAGCAACTGGCCCTGGACGAGCTGGGCCAGAAGACCCTGGCGCCGCCCCGGCCTGCGCCCCTGACCCCGGAGGAGCGGGCGCAGGCCCTGAACAACCCCGGGTTGGCGCGGGCCCTCTATGCGATCCAGATCGGCCTGCGGCCCGAGGGCGTGCGCGAATGGAACTACGCCACCAATCTGCACACGGCCGGCGGCATGGGCGAGCGCGATCTGCTGGCCGCCGCCGACCTGGCCTGCCAGCGCGAGGTCTGGGACCGCTGCATCAACACCAGCGAGCGCACCCGCAGCCAGGCCGACTTCGATCAACGCTACCCCATGCCTTTCCATGACCTGGTGCTGCGCCGCAGCCGCGAGATCGGCCTCGACCCGGCCTATGTCTATGGCCTGATGCGCCAGGAGAGCCGCTTCGTGATGGACGCCCGCTCGGGGGTGGGGGCTTCGGGCCTGATGCAGGTGATGCCGGCCACCGCGCGCTGGACGGCGAAGAAGATCGGCTTCACCGGCTTCTCGCCGGAGATGCTGGCCGACCGCGACACCAATGTGCAGATCGGCACGGCCTACCTCAAGCTCGTGCTCGACAACTTCTCGGGCTCCATGGCCCTGGCCGCCGCCGCCTACAACGCCGGGCCGGGCCGGCCCCGGACCTGGCGCATCGGACCGGTACTCGACACCGCCATCTGGGCCGAGAACATCCCGTTCAGCGAGACCCGCGACTACGTGAAGAAGGTGCTGGCCAACACCAACGTCTATGCCGCCCTGATCAGCGGGCAGGCGCAGTCGCTGAAGTCCAGGCTGGGCACGGTGGGGCCGCGCGACGACAGCCTGGCCGATGCCGGCAAGGACCTGCCTTGAGACGCCCAGTGGGGGCCGACGACTGAAGCGCCCGGGGTGGGGCCTCAGGCGTTGGACAGCATCCCGCCTTCGAGTCGTGCGGCACCCGAGGCGCACAGCTGCTCGACGAGTTCATGGGCCCAGGTCTGGGGCGGCAGGCCGGGCGCCTGCGCCTGTGCCATCGACTGCAGCAGCGGCGTGCCGGCAGCCCAGCCGGTGAACCTCGCCACCGGCACCTGCTGCAGCTCCAGCAGCTTGAATTTCAGCAGCACCTTGGCGGCATACAGGGCGTGCCGGCCCGGATCACGGACGAAGCCGTCGAGGCGGCGGCGGGCGGTCTCCAGCGCCCGGCCCACCTCGCCGAAGACCGGCCCATGCCCCGGGATGACGGTGGCCGGGGCCAGCGATTCGATGAGGTCCAGGGTGGCCCCGACCTCGGCAAAGGCCTGCTGCCCGTCGAGCTCGGGAAAGACCACGCCGAAGCCGTTCTCCCACAGGGCGTCGGCCGACACCAGGGTGCGGCTCTCGGGCTCGAAGAACAGCACCGAATGCGGGTCGTGGCCGGGGGCGGCATGGACCTGCCAGGGCCGGCCTGCCAGCACGACCTCGCCGCCGGGGCGCAACAGCGCGTCGAAATGGAAGCGCGGGCAGAGCTGTCCCGTGGCGCGGTAGCTTAGGGCTGCTTCGTCCCAGCTCCGGACGGCGGCTGCCTCGCCCGGCGGAATGGCGGTGCGCAGGCCCGGATGGCAGGCCTGCAGCGCCGCATTGCCGCCGCAGTGGTCGCTGTGCAGATGGGTGTTGAACAGGCGCTCCAGGGGCGCGCCGGCCAGGCGGTGCGCCAGCAAGGCCAGGGTCTGATCGCTGTGCGTGGCATAGCCGCTGTCGATCAGGGCGGCGCCTTCCGGGCCCTGGCAGAGGATGTTGTTGGCCGACAGCCAGCCGCGCTCGAAGACGGTGACCCCGGGCGGCAGACGGTCGGATGCGGGGCCGGCCATGCCGTCGGTCAATGCGCCGGGCCGCGCAGTTCGCGGCGCAGGATCTTGCCCACATTGGTCTTGGGCAGGCTGTCTCGGAACTCGATGTGGCGCGGGTGCTTGTAGCCGGTGAGGTTCTCGCGGCAGTAGCGCGACACATCGTCTTCGCTGAGGTGCGGATCGCTGCGCACCACGAAGACCTTGATCGACTCGCCCTGCTTTTCGTCGGGCACGCCGATGACCGCACATTCGAGCACCCCGGGGCACATCGAGATGACCTGCTCGAGTTCGTTGGGGTAGACGTTGAAGCCGCTGACCAGGATCATGTCCTTCTTGCGGTCGATGATGCGGGTCCAACCCTGTTCGTCCATGATGCCCACGTCGCCGGTGCGCATGAAGCCGTCGGCGGTGAAGGTGCGGGCATTCTCGGCCGGCTGCTGGTAGTAGCCGGTCATCACATTCGGGCCCCGGATGCAGATCTCGCCGGCCTGTCCGATGGGCAGGCTCTGCCCTTCGTCGTCCTTGATCGCGATGTCGATGCTGGGCAGGGGCAGGCCGATGGAGCCGCTGAAGTGGTCGCTGTTGACCGGGTTGTTGGTGCCGATGGCGCAAGTCTCGCTCATGCCCCAGCCTTCCACCATGGTCGAGCCGGTGGCCTTCTGCCAGGCGCGGGCCGTGCCTTCGGCGGCGGCCATGCCGCCGGCCTGCGAGATGCACAGGTGGGAGAAATCGAGCGTCTTGAATTCGGGGTGCTGCAGCAGGGCGTTGAACAGGGTGTTGACCGCCGGCAGCATGTGGAAGGGGCGCTTGCGCAGCTCTTCGATGAACTTGCCGATGTCGCGCGGATTCGGGATCAGGGTCAGGTGAGAGCCCTGGCGGATGGCGAGCAGGCACAGGGTCAGCGCGAAGATGTGGTACAGCGGCAGGGCGGCGATGCCATTGATCTGGGTCGGGTCGCCGACGCGCGCGAGCGCCGGCCGGAACCAGGCGTCGGCCTGCAGCGTGGCGGCCACGATGTTGCGGTGGGTCAGCACCGCGCCCTTGGACAGGCCGGTGGTGCCGCCGGTGTATTGCAGGAAGGCGATCGAGTCGAGGTTGCTGGCGGCCGGTTTCAGCGGCATGGCACGCCCGTCGGCCAGGGCCTTGGCAAAGCTCTCGATGCGTCGGCCCGAGCCCTGGGGCAGCTGGAAGGGCGGCACCATCTTGGCCAGGTGGCGCACCGCGAAGGTGATCCATTTGCCCTTGAGCCCGCCGAGCAGGTCGCCCATGGCGGTGACCAGCACTTCCTTGAGGGCGGACTTCTCCAGCACCGGCTGCAGGGTGTGCGCGAAGTTCTCCAGGATCACGATGGCGCTGGCACCCGAGTCCTTGAGCTGGTGCTCGAGTTCGCGCGGGGTGTAGAGCGGGTTGACGTTGACGCAGGTGTAGCCGGCACGCAGCACGGCGGCCATGGTGACCGCGAACTGGGGGATGTTGGGCTGCATGATGGCCACCCGGGCGCCGGGCTCCAGGCCGCGCGACTGCAGCCAGGCACCGAGGGCCTGGGACAGCTGGTCGAGCTCGCCATAGCTCATCCAGACGTCCATGCAGACCGAAAAGGGTTTGCTGGCGAACCTGCGGAAGGAGTCCTCCAGCAGGTGGGCGACCGACCGGTATTGCTCGGGGTCGATCTCGTGGGGTACGTCGGCGGGGTATTGCTGCAGCCAGATTCTGTCCATGGGTCACTCCTTGGCCGCGCATTCTCGGTGCGGCGCAGCATCGCTGCCAGCGGGCTTCTCCTAGGACGGGGGCAAATCGGTCCCCCAGGCGACAGCGCCAGGGCGCGGCCCGGGCCGCTGCGGCGCCGGCGCCGTGCCAAGATCGAGGCCTGTCCATCTTCGGGGAATGGCATTGCTGGCGCATTGGCAGAAGGCTTTCAGCCTGCTGGTCCTGGTCGGGCCCTGGGTCCTGGGTCTGCTCGGCTGGCAGTGGCCGGCGCCCGCGCTGGTCTGGCTGGCGTTGGCGCTGGGCTTGGGTCAGCCGGCCGTGCTGGGCCTGGAGTTCCTGATCATGGGCCGGGTGAACCGGTCTGCGGGCCTGCCCGTGCCGTCGGCCAAGAGGCGCTGGCGTGCCTGGGCGCTGGAGTGCCTGTGGGCCTGGTGGGTGTTCGGCTGGTGCCAGCCCTGGCGGTCGCAGCAGGAGCCCGATCTGCTGGTGCCGGGGGGCGGGCGGCGCGGGGTGCTGCTGCTGCATGGCTATTTCTGCAACCGGGGCTTCTGGCAACCCTGGCTGCGCCGTCTGCGGGCGCAGGGGCGGCCCTTCATGGCGCTCTCACTGGCGCCGGTGTTCGGCTCGATCGACGAATACGGCCCCCACATCGAAGAGGCGGTGCAGCGCCTCACGCGCCTCACCGGCCGGGCCCCGGTGGTGCTGGCCCACAGCATGGGCGGTCTGGCGGTGCGGGCCTGGTGGCGTCAACGGGGGGATGATTCGGCGCTGTGCCATGTGGTGACCCTGGGCAGTCCGCACCGGGGGACCTGGCTGGCCCGTTTCGCCCGCAGCCGCAATGGCCGTCAGATGCGCCTGGACGGCGCCTGGCTGCAGGCGCTGGCGCGCAGCGAGCCGGCGGCACGCCGCGCCCGCTTCAGCTGCGTCCATTCGGATTGCGACAACATCGTCTTTCCTGCGTCGACCGCCCTCCTGGCCGGTGCCACGGACTGGCGGGTCGAAGGCGTGGCGCATGTCGCGCTGGCCTTCGATGCCGGGGTGCAGCGCCGGGTGCTGGCACTGCTGGAGGCGCTGGATGCCGAGGGCTGACGCCGCCGGCATCCCGGCGGCGGGCTTCAGATCACGCCGCGTCGCATCTGGTCGAGTTCCAGCGATTCGAACAGGGCCTTGAAGTTGCCGTTGCCGAAGCCGTCGTCGCCCTTGCGCTGGATGAATTCGAAGAAGATCGGGCCGAGCTGGTTCTCGCTGAAGATCTGCAGCAGCAGGGCGTCCTTCTTGCCATCGATGAGGATCTTGCGCTTGTGCAGTTCGGCCAGGTCCTCGCCATGGCCCGGGATGCGCTTGTCCACCAGCTCGTAATAGGTGTCGATGGTGTCGAGCAGACGGACCTGGTTGGCCTTCAGTCCGTCGACCGTGCCATAGAGGTTGTCCGAGCACATGGCGATGTGCTGGATGCCTTCGCCGCGGTACATGTCCAGGTACTCCTGGATCTGGCCGGGCTTGTCCTTGCCTTCTTCGTTGATCGGGATGCGGATCTTGCCGCAGGGGCTGATCATGGCCTTGCTCTTCACGCCGGTCACCTGGCCCTCGATGTCGAAGTACTTCAGTTCGCGGAAGTTGAACAGGCGCTCGTAGAACTCGGCCCATTCCTGCATCCGGCCACGGTGCACGTTGTGGGTCAGGTGGTCGATGTGGGTCAGGCCCACGCCCTTGGGGGCCAGGGCCTCCTCGGTGCTCAGGCCGGGCAGGGGCTCGAAGTCGACGTCGAAGAAGCCGATGTTGCCGATGGCGCCGGCGCTTGCGCCGTTCTTGCCGCGCCAGCGGTCCACCAGGTAGATCAGGCTGTCGCCGATGCCCTTGATGGCCGGGATGTTGAGTTCACCAGGTCCGGCCATGCCGGCATAGCCCCAGGCGCCCAGGCCGACGGCGCGTTCATAGGCCGCCTTGGCATCCTGCACCCGGAAGGCGATGGCGCAGACGCTCGGGCCATGCAGGCGGGCGAAGCGCTGGGCAAAGGAGTCGGGCTCGGCGTTGATGATGAAGTTGACCTCGCCCTGGCGGTACAGGGTCACGTTCTTGTGGCGGTGCCGGGCCACCGGACGGAAGCCCATGCGCTCGAACACCAGGCCCATGGCCACGGGATCGGGGGCGGCGTATTCGATGAATTCGAAGCCGTCGGTGCCCATGGGGTTGTCCCAGGCGGCCGAGGTCTCGGGGGTGGTCTGTGGCAGTGCTGCATTCATGCGCTTGTCTCCGGTGGGCGATTCAGGAAAGGGATGGCGCAACTGTAGGTGGGCAGAGGCACATTTTTTCTGCAAAATGCGGCGTATATCTTCTGGGTATTGCATGAAACATGCGTAGATTGAAATATGGAAGCACTTGATAAGCTGGATCGGCAGATTCTGCGCAGTCTGCAGGCGGACGGGCGGGCCACCTACGACCTCATCGCCGAATCGGTGGGCCTGTCGCCCAGTGCGGTGCTGCGCCGCGTCAAGCGGTTGGAGGAGTCGGGCGTGATCGACCGCTATGTGGCCCTGGTCAAGCCCGAAGCCGTGGGCCTGGGCCTCACGGCCTACCTCAATGTGCGCCTCGAAAAGCACACCGAGACGCACAAGCGCCGGCCCATGGACCTGTTCCGCGCCAGCGTGCAGACCTGGCCCGAGGTGGTGGAATGCGCCGCGCTGACCGGCGAGATGGACTATTTGCTGCGTGTGGTGGTGGCCGACATGGCCCATTACAGCCGCTTCATCATGGACACCCTGCTCAAGCACCCCAGCGTGGAGGACTGCAAGACCAGCTTCGTGCTGGACCGGGTCAAGGCCACGACCGCCGTGCCTTTGTGAAGCCACCGAGGCGTTTGTGTTTCGTTGGCTTTCGATTTGCCGGTTTATTCCGGACAAAATCTTCGCTTTGTTTCCTTATTCCGATCAAGGGTTAATTTTGACGGATTTGTGACGCTAGGTGAAAACCCTTATAGTCGCGTCATGATGGCACCTACGACTTGGCTCAAGGCTTATTGGCAGGCGGGACGCGACCCGGCCGGGCCGGCCTGTGCGCCGTCGGCAGAGCATGCGAATGCGGTGCCTGCGGTGGTGCCGATCCGCTCGCTGGGCGAGGCCTACCGTGGCCGCATCGCGGCGCACCTCCTGACCCTGGATGCAGAAGACCGCTACCTGCGCTTCGGCTTCGCGGCCAGCGATGAGCAGGTCCAGCGCTATGTGGACCAGCTCGACTTCGAGCGCGACGAGATCTTCGGCATCTACAACCGCCGTCTCGAACTCATCGCCATGGCCCATCTGGCCTATGCGGCCGACCCAGCGGCCCGCAGCGCCGCCGAGTTCGGTGTCTCGGTGCTCCGGCAGGCGCGTGGCAAGGGCCTGGGCGCCCGGCTGTTCGACCGCGCCGTGATGAGCGCCCGCAACGAAGGTGTCAGCACCCTGTTCATCCATGCCCTCAGCGAGAACACGGCCATGCTCAAGATCGCCCGCAAGGCCGGTGCGGTGGTGCAGCGCGACGGCTCCGAGTCCGAGGCCTACCTGACCCTGCCGGCCGCCAGCCTGGACAGCCGGGTGGCCGAGATCGTCGAGCAGCAGTTCGCTGAAATGGACTACCGCTTCAAGGTCCAGTCCAAGCACTTCTGGGACCTGATGCACCGGGTCCATGGCGCGCGCCGCGGCCGCCACGCCACGGTGCGCTGAAGCGGGCCGGGCCGCCCGGGCGGCCTTGTGTCATCTCAATCCGCTATCCTTGGGGCTTCCCAACTACCGCACGTTCTGCGCCCCAGGCTGTGTCAGACCCTCACCCCGCGCGCGCTTCCGACAAGGAAGACAAGCGCACTTTCCTGCAGAAAGTCGCTGAATTCATCCGCCCCGGCCCCGATTCCCGGGACGAATTGCTCGAGACCCTGGCCGAGGCCG
This sequence comes from Curvibacter sp., assembly GCA_019233055.1. Taxonomy (GTDB): domain Bacteria; phylum Pseudomonadota; class Gammaproteobacteria; order Burkholderiales; family Burkholderiaceae_C; genus Curvibacter. Next base: position 5,457 of record JAFAMV010000087.1, on the reverse strand, counting down.
AGGACAACCAGATCATCGGCGCGGAATCGCGTGTGATGCTGGAGGGCGTCATCCGCATGGCCGAGATGACGGCGGGCGATGTGATGGTGGCGGCCCCGCGCATGGACCTGGTCAACATCGATGCGCCCTTCGATGAGTTGCTGCACCTGATCATCGACACCGCCCATTCCCGGTTCCCGGTCTACAGCGGCGAGCGCGAGAACATCATCGGCATCCTGCTGGCCAAGGACCTGCTCAAGCTGCAGCGCGCGCCGGAGCTCAACATCCGCGCCCTGCTGCGTCCGGCCGTCTTCGTGCCCGAGAGCAAGGGCCTCAACGACCTGCTGCGCGAGTTCCGCGGCAACCGCAACCACCTGGCGGTCGTCATCGACGAATTCGGCCGCGTGGCCGGGCTGATCACCATCGAGGACGTGCTCGAGCAGATCGTCGGCGAGATCGAGGACGAGTTCGACATCGCCGAGGACGAAGGCGACATCTTCGGTCTGGCCGACCACACCTACCGGGTCAGTGGCGACACCCCGGTCGAACGCGTCAACGAGGCCTTCGGCGTGACCCTGGCGGGCAGCGATCCCGAGGACCATTTCGACACCATCGGCGGCCTGATCGCCCACGAGATGGGGCATGTGCCGCGGCGCGGCGAAAGCCATCAGCTGGCCGGGCTGCGCTTCGTGGTGCTGCACACCAAGGGCGGTGCGGTGAAGTGGTTCAAGGTGGCCCCGGTGGCCGGCGGGCCTGCCGAAGCATGAGGTCTGCGCAATGGGCCGGTCGGCTGTCGACCGGCTGGGCCGGGGCCCTGTTCAGCCTGGTGGCCGGCGGGGCGCAGGCGGCTTCGCTGGCGCTGCCCTGGAGCGGCGAGGCCTGCGGTGCCCTGCAGCTGATGTCGCTGGCCGGCCTGGTCTGGCAGCTCGACCGGACCGGGCGACCGGCGCAGGCCGCATTGAGTGGCGGCCTTTTCGCCTGGGGCTGGCTGACCGGCACCTTCTGGTGGCTGTTCATCTCCATGCATGTCTACGGCGGATTGGCGGCGCCGCTGGCGGTTCTGGCAGTGCTGGGGCTGGCGGCCTTCCTGGGCAGCTACTACCTGGTGGCCGCCGGCCTGTACCGCTGGCTCGCTGCGTCCGCCGTCCAGGCCGGCTGGCAGCGGCCCCTGTTGTTCTCGGCCTTGTGGACGCTGGCCGAACTGCTGCGCGGTCATTGGTTCACCGGCTTTCCCTGGGGTGCGGGCGGCTATGCCCATGTGGACGGCGCGGCCCGGTGGCTGGCGCCATGGATCGGTGTCTATGGCTGTGGCGCGGTGATGGCCGGGCTGGCGGCCGTCCTGGCCGGCGCCGTGGGGCGGCGTCGGTGGCGCGGCGGTGCGTCGGGCCTGGCGGTCTGGGCGGTGCTGGCCTGGGTCCCGGCGCCCGAGTGGGCGGCCTCCTCGTCCGTGCTGCAGGTCAGCCTGCTGCAGGGGAATATCCCGCAGGACGAGAAGTTCCAGGCGGGCTCGGGCATCCCGGTGGCCTTGCAGTGGTATGACGAGCAGTTGCAGGCCAACCGCTCGCCGCTGGTGGTGGCGCCCGAGACGGCCCTGCCGCTGCTGCCCGAAGAGCTGCCGGCGGGCTATTGGTCAGCCTTGCTGCAACGCTATGGCGACGGCTTTCCCCGGCCGGGCCAGCCGCCGCAGGCGGCCCTGGTCGGCATTCCGCTGGGCAATTCGCGCGCGGGCTACACCAACTCGGTGATCGGATTGCTGCCCTCGCAGGGGCAGCCGCCCTATGTGTACAGCAAGCGCCACCTGGTGCCCTTCGGTGAGTTCGTGCCGCCACTGTTCCGCTGGTTCACCGAGATGATGGACATCCCCTTGGGCGACTTCAATGCCGGGGACCCGGGGCAGCCCTCGATGCCCTGGCAGGGGCAGCGGCTGGCCCCCAACATCTGCTATGAGGATCTGTTCGGCGAGGAGCTCGGTGCCCGTTTCAGGGACCCGGCCCAGGCGCCCACGATCCTGGTCAACCTGAGCAACATCGGCTGGTTCGGCGACAGCGTGGCGATCGACCAGCATCTGAACATCTCGCGGCTGCGTGCGCTCGAGTTTGCCCGCCCCATGATCCGGGCCACCAACACCGGGGCCACGGCCATCATCGACCACCGCGGCCGGGTGCTGCAACGACTGCCTTCGCTGCGCCGCGCCGTGCTCACCGGGCCGGTGGAGGGGCGCGGACTGGTGGCCGGCGGCCAGGGCTGGGGCATCACGCCCTATGCCTGGTGGGTGTCGCGCCTGGGTTTGGCGCCGCTGTGGGGGGCGTCGCTGCTGGTGTTGCTGGGGTTTCTGTGGCGCCGCCGCGCTGCCGTCGCGCCGGCGTCAATCTGAGTGCGGCATCTGGTGCAGCAACGGCTGCATCATGTCGAGCAGGCGGCGCACCTGCTGGCCGGGCGGGGTGCTGGGGCTGTGGTAGCTGTAGAGCGCCATGGACGGCAGTTCGTGCAGTTCCAGGGCCACCATGGTGGCCGTGTCCAGGCGCCGGGCCGTCAGGAAGTCGACCACGGTCCAGCCCATGCCCCGGCGCACCAGTTCCACCGCCAGCCGTGAGGTCTGGACCTGCAGGCCGGGGCCGGGCGCGACGCCCAGGCGCTCGGCCAGCAGATCGATGGACTGCCGCATCGGATCGTCGCCCACCAGCCGGATCACCGGCATGCGGCCGAGCCGGCCGTAGGGTTGCGGGTGCCCGCCCCGCACGGCCCGGGCCCACAGCTCGCGTGAGACCACCAGGAACAGCCGCCCGCTGATGAGCAGCTCGCTGCTGAGTTGCGGGTGCGGGTGCGGATAGAAGCCCAGGCAGAAGTCGACGCTGTGGGTGAGCAGGGCCTGCGCCATCTGGTCCTGGTTCAGGGTCCGCACCTCGATGCCGACCTGCGGGTGGCGGCTGGCATGCAGTTGCAGCAGCTCGGGCAGGAACTCGTGGGTGATCGAGGGGATGGCGGCCACGCGGATCTGTCCGCCTTCACGATGGGCGAGGTTGCGGGCGGTCAGTCGCAGCCCTTCGAGCTGGCGGTGGATCTGGCGGGATTCTGCGGCCAGCACCTGGGCCTCGGGGGTCGGGCTCAGTCCGCTCGGGCTGCGTGTGAACAGCCGGTAGCCGAGCTGCAGCTCGGTGTGGGCGATGGCCTTGCTGACCGCAGACGGGGTGATGCACAGCAGGCGTCCGGCCGCACTCATGTTGCCGGTCTGCAGGACGGCCTGGAAGACTTCGAGCTGACGCAGATTCATGGTTTCAGTATGAGTGAAATTCATACCCCTTGTTGGATATTTCCGTTCCAGATTCTGCTGTTTCTCCTAAGCTCGCCGCATTCTGCAGATCTTGCAGAGAAAAGAGGGGGTGTGCTCCGATATCATACCCCTGTGGAAGTTGAGCCAAAAAGGAGATGATTCGTGAAGATGCGTCATGGTGTGAAGAATTGGGTGGCCGGCCTGTTGCTGTCGGCCCTGTCGGCGGTGGCCCTGGCCCAGGCGGCCAAGCCGCATGTGGTGGTGCTGGCCACCGGTGGCACGATTGCGGGCGCGGGTGCCTCGGCCGCCAACAGTGCCACCTACTCGGCGGCCAAGGTGCCGGTGGACAAACTGTTGGCCGGCCTGCCGGAGCTGTCGAATGTGGCCCAGGTCAGCGGCGAGCAGGTGTTCCAGATCGCCTCCGAAAGCTTCACCAATGACAACCTGCTGACGCTGGCCCGCCGGGTCTCGGCGCTCAGCAAGCAGGGCGATGTGGACGGCATCGTGATCACGCACGGCACCGACACCCTCGAGGAAACCGCCTATTTCCTGAACCTGGTGGTGCACACCGACAAGCCCATCGTGGTGGTCGGCTCCATGCGCCCGGGCACGGCCCTGTCGGCCGACGGTGCCTTGAACCTGTACGACGCGGTCAGCGTCGCCGCCAGCAAGGACGCCATGGGCAAGGGCGTGCTGGTGACCATGAACGACGAGATCCAGAGCGGCCGCGATGTCAGCAAGACCATCAACATCAAGACCGAGGCCTTCAAGAGCCAATGGGGGCCGTTGGGCATGGTGGTGGAGGGGCGCAACTACTGGTTCCGCAACCCGGCCAAGCGCCACACCAATGCGTCGGAGTTCAACATCGACGAGATCCAGTCCCTGCCCAAGGTCGACATCGTCTATGCCTACGGCAACATGAACACCACGGCCATCGAGGCCTACGGCCAGGCAGGCGTCAAGGCGCTGATCCATGCCGGCACCGGCAACGGCTCGGTGGCCGCCCAGGCGGTGCCGGCGCTGAAGGCCCTGCGTGCCCAGGGCGTGCAGGTGATCCGTGCGGCCCGCGTGCCCGACGGTTTCGTGCTGCGCAACGCCGAACAGCCCGACGACCAGTACGACTGGGTGGTGGCCCATGACCTGCGTCCGCAGAAGGCCCGCATCCTGGCCATGGTGGCCCTCACCAAGGCCCGCGACAGCAAGGACCTGCAGCGAATTTTCTGGGAGTACTGATCGTTTTCCCCGAAGCCCCCGGGAGAAGGGGGCAGGAGTCTGCCGGCACCCCCGTCCGGCTTCTGCGCTTCTCTGACGCCGCGCCGGCTACCTCCGGCGCGGCGTTTTTTTTCGCCCGGCCCGGCGGGTGCCGGGTGCGCCTTAAAATCAACGGTTTGCACGCGTGGCGGGCCTGTCGCAGGACCGGCCGGTGCCCCGACCATCCACCTCTTTGCCCTGACCCCGGCCCACCGGGGCAAACCTCATGTTGACCTTTCAGCAAATCATTCTGAAGCTGCAGTCCTACTGGGACGCCCAGGGCTGCGCGCTGTTGCAGCCCTACGACATGGAAGTGGGCGCAGGCACCTCGCACACCGCCACCTTCCTGCGCGCCCTGGGCCCTGAGCCCTGGAAGGCCGCCTACGTGCAGCCCAGCCGCCGCCCCAAGGACGGCCGCTATGGCGAGAACCCGAACCGCCTGCAGCATTACTACCAGTACCAGGTGGTGCTCAAGCCCGCGCCCAGCAACATCCTCGAGCTCTACCTGGGCAGCCTGGAGGCCCTGGGCTTCGACCTCAAGAAGAACGACATCCGCTTCGTCGAGGGCGACTGGGAGAACCCCACGCTGGGTGCCTGGGGCCTGGGCTGGGAGGTCTGGCTCAATGGCATGGAGGTGACGCAGTTCACCTACTTCCAGCAGGTCGGCGGCATCGACTGCAAGCCCATCACCGGCGAGATCACCTACGGCCTGGAGCGCCTGGCCATGTACATCCAGGGCAAGGAAAGCATCTACGAGCTGGAGTGGGCGCCGGGCGTGACCTATGGCGATGTCTACCACCAGAACGAGGTCGAACAGTCCACCTACAACTTCGAGCACAGCGATGCCGAGTTCCTGTTCACCGCCTTCGGCGCGCATGAAAAGCAGGCCAAGTACCTGATGGAGCAGCAACTGGCGCTGCCGGCCTACGAGCAGGTGCTCAAGGCCGCCCACACCT
>JAFAMV010000058.1 GCA_019233055.1 Curvibacter sp. | reverse complement strand
AGGCGCTTCTGGCTGGTCACGGCCAGCGCCTTGACCTTGCCGGCCTGCACCTGCCCCATCACCCCGGCCGGGGTGGTGATGAACAGGTCCACCTGGCCCGCGAGCAGGTCCTGCATCGCCGGGCCGGTGCCCCGGTAGGGGATGTGGGTGATGAAGGTGCCGGTGAGCTGCTTGAACTGTTCCCCGGCGATGTGCTGGATCGAGCCATTGCCCGACGAGGCGAAGTTGAGCTTGCCCGGGTTGGCACGCGCGTAGGCGATCAGCTCCTTGAGGTTTTTCACCGGCAGTTGCGGACTCACCGTGATCACCTGTGGCGCGCGGGTCAGCATGGCCACCGGCGCGAAGTCCTTGATCGGGTCCCAGCCGGCCTGCCGGAACAGATGGGGGTTGCCCACCTGGTAGCCGCTGTAGGCCACCAGCAGGGTGTAACCATCGGGCTTGGCCCGCGCCACATACTGGTTGCCGATGTTGCCCGAGGCGCCCGGGCGGTTGTCGACGATGATGGCCTGGCCCAGCGCCCGGTTCAGCGGCTCGGCGATGAGCCGGGCGCTGAAGTCGGTGCTGCCGCCGGGGGCAGTGGGCACCACCAGGGTGATCGGGCGCTGCGGAAAGGGGGCTTCGGCCTGGGCGTTGCGGCTCAGCGGCAGCAGGGCGCTGCCGCCCCAGGCGGCCAGATGGCCGAGGGCCTGACGTCGTTTCATGCGGTGTCTCCTGTGGTTGTCTGAAGGGGGCGCTGCTCAGGCGGGCTCCGAGATCTCGATCAGGTTCAGATCGGGGTCGCGCACATAGACCGAGCGGATCTTGCAGGTCGCGCCGGTGCGCAGCACCGGGCCCTCGACGATGGGCCACTGCTGCGCCTGCAGGCGGGCGATCACCTGAGCCAGCGGCAGGCTGGCCAGGAAGCACAGGTCCAGGGCGCCGGGCACCGGCAGATGGGCCTTGGGTTCGAACTCGCGGCCGCGCACATGCAGGTTGATCTTCTGCTGCCCGAAGCGCAGGGCCAGGCGCTCCACGGGCGGTGTGCCGCCCACGAAGCGCTCGAGCTGCATGCCGAGCACGCGGGTGTAGAAGTCGACGCAGGCGGCTTCGTCGAAGGTGGTCAGGACCAGGTGGTCCAGGTGGTCGATCATGGGCTGTCTCCTTCTCTGCGGATCAATCCGATGCCAGGGCCGCGCGCAGTCCGGCCACGGCGGGCGGTGCGGGGTGCAGGTCGGCGATGCGGCCGGCCTTGGCCACCTGGCCCGGCACCTCATGGCCCAGCAGGTCGGGCAGCTGGCGCGCCAGCGTCAGCAGGCGTGGCAGGTCGATGCCGGTGTCGTGGCCCATGGCCTCCAGCATGTGGATGGCGTCCTCGCTGCTGATGTTGCCGCTGGCCCCGGGGGCGTAGGGGCAGCCGCCCAGGCCGCCCAGCGAGCCATCGAAGCGCACGATGCCGGCCTGCACGGCGGCCAGCACATTGGCCAGCCCCATGCCCCGGGTGTTGTGGAAGTGCAGGGTCAGCTGCAGCCCGGCAAAGCGCGCCAGCAGCTGCTCGCAGACCTCGCTCACCTGGGCCGGGTGGGCCATGCCGGTGGTGTCGCAGATCGTCAGCCCGCGTACCCCCAGCCCGGCAAACCGATCGGCATAGCGCAGCACCTCGGACAGCGGCACCTCGCCTTCCATGGGGCAGCCGAAGCAGGTCGACAGCGAGACGTTGACCGGGGTGCGCCCCGCCACATGCCGGATCACCGCCGACAGCGCCTCGAAGCTCTTTTCGCGCGGCATGCGCAGGTTGGCGAGGTTGTGCGTCTCCGAGGTCGACATCACCAGGTTGAGCTCGTCGGCACGGGCCTCCAGGGCGCGTTCGGCCCCGCGCAGGTTCGGCACCAGCACGGTGTATTCGACCCCGGGCCGGCGCCGGATGCGGCCCATCACCTCGTCGGCATCGCGCAGCATCGGGATGGCCTTGGGCGAGGTGAACGAGGTCACCTCGATCTTGGCGAAGCCGCATTCGCCGAGCGCGTCGACCAGGGCGATCTTGGCCTCGGTGGGCACGAAGGCCGGTTCGATCTGGAAGCCGTCGCGGGTGGCGACTTCGTTGAAGAAGAGGCGGGTCATGGCTGCGGCTCCGTGCCTTGGCCGCCGGCGACGATGCCCTGGGCCTTGAGTTGTTCGATCTGCGCGTCGCTGAGGCCCATGCCGCGCAGCACCGCGTCGCTGTCCTGGCCGACCTGCAACGGCGCGGGGTGGCGGTGCCGGCCCGGGGTGCGCGAGAGTTTGGGCACGATGCCGGGCAGCGCCAGCGTGCTGCCGTCCTCGAGCCGGACCGGTTCGATCATGCCGCGGGCCTGGTAGTGCGGGTCGCGCGCGATGTCCTCGACGTCGTAGATGCGCCCGGCCGGCACCGAGGCCGCATCGAGCGCGGCCAGCACCTGCCCGACATCGAGGGCGGCGGCCCAGCGGCCGATGGCTTCATCGATCTCTTCGACCCGCTGCACCCGCCCGCTGTTGTCGGCCAGCGCCGGGTCGGCGGCCAGGTCGGGGCGCCCGATCACTCCCATGAGGCGCTTGAAGATGCTGTCGCCATTGCCGGCGATGAGTGCGTAGCGGCCGTCCTGGCAGCGGTAGGCGTTGCTCGGGGCGATGCCGGGCAGCGCGCTGCCGGCCGGCCCGCGCACCGCGCCGAAGGCGCTGTACTCGGGCAGCAGGCTTTCCATGCAGTTGAACACCGCTTCATAGAGGGCCACATCGATGACCTGGCCCTGACCGCTGCGCTGGCGCTCGTGCAGGGCCAGCAGGATGCCGATCACCCCATGCAGCGAGGCCAGCGTGTCGCCGATCGAGACGCCCACCCGCACCGGCACCCGGCCGGGCTCGGCGCTCAGGTGGCGCAGCCCGCTCATGGCCTCGGCCACCACGCCGAAGCCGGGCTTGTCGCGGTAGGGCCCGGTCTGGCCGTAGCCGCTGATGCGCAGCATGATCAGGCGCGGGTTCAGGGCCTGCAGCGCTTCGGGGCCCAGGCCCCAGCCCTCCATGGCGCCAGGGCGGAAGTTCTCGATCAGCACATCGGCCTCGGCGGCGAGCCGGCGCACGATGTCGCGTGCCTCAGGGGCCTTCAGGTCCAGGGCCAGCGAGCGCTTGTTGCGCGACTGGATCTGCCACCAGACCGAGGTGCCGTCCTTGAGCAGCCGCCATTTGCGCAGCGGGTCGCCAGCGCCGGGGGGCTCGATCTTGATCACGTCGGCGCCGAAATCGGCCAGGGTCTTGGCCGCGAAGGGGCCGGCGATCAACTGGCCGAGTTCGAGCACCTTGAGCCCGGCCAGCGGGCCTGCGGTGGGGGGGGTATCCAGGAAGGTCGTCATGGGGCGCAGTGTGCGGGCCGCTGCAGCCGCTGTCCATTGCCCTTCCCACGGGCCGGCGTTCGCGTTTTGCGAAGGCGAGAGTGAAGGCGAAGGCGGCCTTCAGCGGCCGCGGCGGCCCTTGTGCCGGTCGGTCCTGGGCAGGTCGGTCTGCTGCAGGCTCAGGGCTTCGGCATGGGCCTGCAGACGGTCGAGCCGGGCGTCCAGATCGGCGACCTCGTCGGCACCGAGCGCGGCCAGCAACTGCTGGTTGATGCCGACCACGAGCGGGAACAGCGCGTCGTGCAGGGCCCGGCCGGCCGGGGTCAGGCGCAGGTCGGCCAGGCGGCGGTCGCCTGCACGGGGCGTGCGTTGCAGCAGCTGCTTTTCGACCAGGCTGCCGATCGCACGCGAGGTGCGGGCCCGGTCCAGCTGTGCCCGTTCGGCCAGTTGCGAGGACAACAGCCCCTCCTGGCCGGCCAGCAGGGACAGGATGCGCCATTCGCGCCGCGTGATGCCGAAGCGGCCTTCGCACAGACGGATCACCGAGGCCCCGCCCACCGCCAGCAGGCGGCTGAGCCGGTAGAGCAGCAGGTCGTCGATGGCTTGGGGCTGGCTCAGGCGGGGCAGGGTCATGGTGGCGGGTCTGAGGGTTTTCCGGGGGAAGGGTTGATTAGAACAATCATCGGCCCCGGGGCTAAATTGCCGCCAACCCTGTGTCGTGCAGGGACTTGACCACCTCGGAGCCGCCCATGCCCCCGTTCCCGGATTGCGCACCCGCCCCCTTGCTGACGCGACGCCAACTGGCCTGGCTGGCCCTGGGCCTGCCCGGGGCGGTCTGGGCCGGTCCCGCCGCCTACCCGTCCCGGTCGGTGCGGTTGATCAACTGCTTCCCGCCCGGGGGGCCGTCGGACATCCTGGCGCGTTCGGTGGCCGAGGTGCTGCAGCAGCGCCTGGGGCAGGCCTTCATCGTCGACAACCGGCCCGGCGCGGCCGGCAACCTGGGCACCGACCTGGTCGCCAAGAGCCCGGCCGACGGCTACACCCTGCAGATCGGCATCGACACGGTGTTCACCGTCAACCCGCACCTGTACCGGCCGATGCCTTTCCGCCTGGCCGACTTCCGGCCGCTGCGGGTGATGGCCTCGTCGGGGCTGCTGGTCGGGGTGAACCCGGCCACCGGCATCGACAGCCTGCCGGCCCTGCTGGCGGCCGGCCGCCAGCGCGGGCTCAATTTCAGCTCGGGCGGCAGCGGCAGCCCGGGGCATCTGGCGGTCGGGCTGCTCAAGGCCAATGCGGGTCTGCAGATCAACCACATCCCCTACAAGGGCAACAGCCCGGCGGTGACGGCGGTGATGGCCGGCGAGGTCGACGGCGGTGTGCTGGCCACTCCGGGCATGCTGCCCTATGTGAAGGCGGGCCGCATCCGCGCGCTGGCGGTCACCAGCCGGCAGCGATCGCCGATGGCGCCCGACATCCCCACCGTGGCCGAACTGGGCCTGCCGGAGCTGGAGCTCGAGGTGCTCTACATCGCCATGCTGCCGGCGGCCACGCCTGACGCGGTGGCCGAGGTGCTGCAAAAAGGCTTCGAGCAGGCGCTGGACCGCCCCGAGGTGCTGGCCCGGCTCAAGACCCTGGACCTGCGGCCCGAGCACGATGCCGGCGCCGCCATGGGGCAGCGCCTGGCCCAGTTGTCCGAGCGTTACCGCAAAATCATCCAAACCACCGGAATCCAAGTCGAATGAACCACGCTGCCCCCCGTCCGAACATCGTCTTCATCGTCGCCGACGACCTCGGCTATGCCGACCTCGGCTGCTATGGCGGGCGCGAGCCCGTGTCACCGGTCCTCGATGCGCTGGCAGCCGGGGGGATGCGCTTCACCCAGGGCTATTCGAATTCGCCCGTGTGCTCGCCGACGCGCTTTGCCTTGATGACGGCCCGCTACCAGTACCGCTTGCGCGGTGCCGCCGAAGAGCCGATCAACAGCAAGAGCCGTGGCAGCACCACCCTGGGCCTGCCGCCCGAACACCCGACCCTGCCGTCCCTGCTCAGGGCCGACGGCTACCGCACCGCCCTGATCGGCAAATGGCATCTGGGCTACCCGCCGGCCTTCAGCCCGCTGCGCTCGGGCTATGAAGAGTTCTTCGGCCCCATGTCGGGCGGGGTGGACTACTTCACCCATTGCGATTCGCGCGGCACGCACGACCTCTGGTTCGGCGAGGACGAGCACCGCGAGGACGGCTACCTGACCGACCTGATCTCGGAGCGGGCCGTCGAATGGCTGGACCGCATGGCCCCCGGTGCCTCGGGGCCCGACGGGCATCCGCTGTTCCTGAGCCTGCACTACACCGCGCCGCACTGGCCCTGGGAGACCCGTGACGACGAGGCCCTGGCCCAGGAGGTGAAGGACAACCTGTTCCATCTGCATGGCGGCAACATCCATACCTACCGCCGCATGATCCACCACATGGACGAAGGCATCGGCCGCGTGATGGAGGCCCTGCGCCGCCACGGCCTCGAAGAGAACACCCTGGTGGTCTTCACCAGCGACAACGGGGGCGAGCGCTTCTCGGACAACTGGCCGCTGGTGGGCGGCAAGATGGACCTCACCGAGGGCGGCATCCGGGTGCCCTGGATCGCGCACTGGCCGGCGGTGATCGCTGCGGGCGGCGTCAGCGGGCAGCATTGCCTGACCATGGACTGGTCGGCCACGCTGCTGGCGGCCGCTGGCGTGGCGGCCGACCCGGCCTACCCGCTCGACGGGGTCGACCTCATGCCGGTGCTGCGCGACCCAGGCCAGACCTTCGAGCGGCCGCTGTTCTGGCGCATGAACCACCGGGGCCAGCGCGCCGCCCGCCTCGGCGACTGGAAATACCTGCGGGTCGACGGGCACGAGTATCTGTTCAACATCCCGGCCGACGAGCGCGAACGCGCCAACCATGCCGGCCGCCAGCCCGAACGCCTGGCCGAGCTGCGCGCCGCCTGGGAGGCCTGGGAGGCCACCATGCCGCCGATTCCCGAGGACGCCACCGTCAGCCTGGGCTATGGCGCCAAGGACATGCCTCAGCGTTAAGCCCCTACGCGTCCAGGGCCGTCAGCAGCCGTTGCAGCCCGGCCAGGGCCTGCCGCACACCCTCAGGGCCGGTCTGTGCGCGCACGATCGCGCCGTCCGCCGCCAGGCCGGCGGCCTCGGCCAGCGCCTGGCGGTCGGGGTGGTTGGCCAGCAGTTGGCGGCCGATCAGGTCCACCATGTCCTGCTTGTGGCGCGCGGCGATCGGCAGCGCGTCGTCCAGCCCGCCGCCCAGCTCCGCCACCGCGTTGATGAAGGCGCAGCCGCGAAAGCCGGGCTGGCAGAACCATTCCTCGAGCGTGGGCTGGAGCGGCGCCAGCGCCTGCAGGGCCCGGTCCTGCGGCGTCTGCGCGGCCCGATGCCGCGCCAGCGCCGCGCCGAACCAGTCCAGCCAGCGTGCGTGGCGATGCTCCAGAAAGACCCGGATGAGCTCATTCTTGGACGGGAAGTGCCGGTAGAAGGTGACCTTGGTCACGCCGGCTTCGGCGATCACCCGGTCCACCCCGGTGGCGCGCAATCCGTCGCGGTAGAACAGGTCGTGGGCCGCCCGCAGGATGCGCTCCCGGGCGCTCTGGGAAGAAATCTCGGGGGTGTCTCTGGCTGTCATGGGGACATTGTAGACAGACCTGTCTACTTGCTGTACCGTGTGCATGTAGACAGACCTGTCTACATTGATCCACCCTTCACAAGGATGCCCATGGAAACCCGTCCCCCCCTGCCGCCCTTTGACGAGCCCGGCGCCGTCCACAAGGTCCGCCTGGCCGAAGATGCCTGGAATTCGCGCGACCCGGCCCGCGTGGTCCAGGTCTATACCGAAGACACCGTCTGGCGCAACCGCGCCGAATTCCCGCGCGGCCGAGGCCGGGTGCGCGAGTTCCTGGAGCGCAAATGGGCCCGCGAGCTGGACTACCGCCTGATCAAGGAACTCTGGGCCTTCGGTGGCCCGCGCATCGCGGTGCGCTTCGCCTATGAATGGCATGACGATTCGGGCCAGTGGTACCGCAGCCATGGCAATGAAAACTGGGAGTTCAACGCCCAGGGGCTGATGCAGCGGCGCCATGCCAGCATCAACGACCAGCCGATCCGTGCCGAAGACCGCCTGTTCCATTGGCCCTTGGGGCGGCGACCGGACGACCATGCGGGGCTCAGCCAGCTCGGGCTCTGATGGAGGGGCTCAGCGGTTAAAGTCGAGGCCGATTTCCAGCCACCCCATCCCATGCGCATCGAGACCTTCCGACAGCAACTGAGCGCCCATGGCGCAGGCCCCGGCCATGCGCAGCGGGTGCTGCGCCTGTGGGCCCAGGCCCTGCCGCAGGACAGCGGCCGGCGGCGCCTGGAGGATTTCATGCCGGCCTCGGTGCGGGCCTTCCTGCCCAGCCTGTGCGCCGAGCTGGCTGGTCTGGCGCGGCTGCGTTCCAGCCATCCGGGCGAAGACGGGTCGTCGCGCCTGCTGGTCGAGCTGGCCGATGGGCAGACGGTGGAGAGCGTGCTGCTGCCGCGCGACGGCCTGTGCGTCTCGACCCAGGTGGGCTGCGCAGTCGGCTGCGTCTTCTGCATGACCGGCCGAGAGGGCCTGCTGCGCCAGGTCGACAGCGCCGAGATCGTCGCCCAGGTGGCTTTGGCGCGCACGCTGCGGCCGGTCAAGAAGGTGGTGTTCATGGGCATGGGCGAGCCGGCGCACAACCTGGACAACGTGCTCGAGGCGATCGACCTGCTCGGCACGGTGGGCAACATCGGGCACAAGAACCTGGTCTTCTCGACCGTCGGCGACCCCCGGGTCTTCGAGCGCCTGCCGCGCGAGCGGGTCAAGCCGGCGCTGGCCCTGTCGCTGCACACCACGCGGGCCGGGTTGCGCGAGCAACTGCTGCCGCGGGCGCCGCGCATCACGCCCGAGCGCCTGGTCGAAGAAGGGGAGCGCTATGCCCGCGCCAGCGGCTACCCGATCCAGTACCAGTGGACGCTGCTCGAAGGGGTCAACGACAGCGAAGAAGAGCTTGACGGCATCGTGCGCCTGCTCAAGGGCCGCTACGGCGTGCTCAACATGATCCCCTACAACAGCGTGCCGGACCTGCCCTATCGGCGCCCCTCCTGGGAGCGGGCCGCCGAGATCGCCCGCAGCCTGCATCGGCGCGGGGTGCTGACCAAGCTGCGCCAGTCGGCCGGGCAGGATGTGGAGGGCGGCTGCGGCCAGTTGCGGGCGCGCGCGGCCGCCGCCACGGGCTCAGCCCCGGTGACCTTTCAGCGGGTCGAGGCGCTGGCCCTGAAGCAGGGCCAGGGGTGACTTCCAGTAGATCGCGATGTTGTGGAAGGGGTCGAGCAGGATCTTGCAGGCCCAGGCCAGGCCCCAGGCCGGGCTGCGCAGGAAGAACAGGTGCAGGGTGCGGAACAGCACGCCGCCGGCGCCCAGGGCCAGCCACATCAGGCCGGTGTCGTGCACGAAGCCCTTGAAGCCGACGGCAGGCTCGATCAGGCCGAACAGGCTGGGGCTGAGCCACAGCAGCAGGGGCAGCGACAGCCAGATGCCGATCAGGATGCCCTTGCGGCGCATGTTGTAGCCGACCTTGATCGATTCCTTGTGCTGGTAGTCGGTGCCGTTGATCTCGTCGTAGCCCCGGGGCTCGAAGAAGATGTGGCCGGACTGGCGCGTGACCATGCCGACCAGCCAGCCCACCAGGCCTGCGCTGGCGGGATCGACGAAGAGCAGGGCATAGGCCACCAGGAAGCTGCAGGCACTGATCAGGTGCAGCGTCTGGTTGATGCGGCATTGGTGGTAGTAGCGGTGGTCATCCCACTGCAGGGTCTCGACCTTCTTGAAGAAATCGCGCACTTTGAACTCCTTTTGTCGAATGCGTGACCGCAGCGTGACCTCGCCAGATGAAAAAGAATTGACGAAGCCGTGACGTTGCGATGTCAAAGCGCGGCGGTTTGATCCAGGTCTAACTCAGGGGGCTCGGGAGGGCGTGTCGGCGGGCGGAAAGACCGTCTCGGTGGCCTCGCGCAACAGCCCGCCCGCCTGGACGCTGCCCTGCGCGGGGGCCCGCATGCGCAGTTCGCAGGAAAGCCGGTCTTCGGCCTGGCGATGGACCTGGCAGCGCGCCAGCGCATTGGCCGGGTAGTCGGGGGCCGGTCCGGCGTCCGGGGTGGCGGCATCGCGTGCCGCCTGCTGCAGCGCGGCCGCAGCCTCGCGCAGGCAGGTGTCGCGGTCTTCGCCGCTGTCGCCGGCCAGGCAGGCCGCACGGTCGCGGTTGTATTGCGCGCGGGCCGCCCCGTCGGGGGCGGCTGCGGCGGCAGGGTGCTGGAGGGAGATGGCGGCCTGGGCCTGGGCGGCGGCCAGCAGGAGGGCCAGGGAGGCGGTACGCACAAGAAGGTTCAAGGAAAACTCCGCAGACAGGAATCGTCTGGGGATGGACTCTCGGACGCCGGTCGGGTTCCCTGCAGGCGGGCTCCGGGGCTCATGGGAGAGCGTGAACAGGCTCTTAAAGCTCGGGGATGTCGCAGCTGCCCGGGCATAGCCAGCGCGGGAATTCGCGGCCCGGGTCGATGCAGCCGCCCGCGTCGTCGTCTGCCGATTGCAGCGACAGCATGGCGGTCAGGACCTGCTGTGCGCAGCGCGGGTCGTCCCAGGTGTGCCTTGAACGCCGGGTCACCTCGCCTTCGTGGACCTGGGGCTGGCCGGCGGCGTCCCGCCAGAGTCCGTGGCGCCAGTGGTGGATCTCGATGCAGCGTTCGGTCAGCGACTGGGGCTGGCCACGGCGTCGGAAGTCGCTGTACAGGCCGTTGCCGAGGTAGATGGACCAGAGGCCGTCATGTCCCGGCACCGCCGCAGAGGCCGCATGCGGATTGCGGAACCAGAGCCGGTCGCCGGGGACGGCCCAGCGAGCCGGCAGCGGCCGCTCGGCCTGGCCCAGGCGTCGCAGCCAGGTGCGGCGGAATTCGTCGCCGTGCAACAGGCGGCGCTCGGCCTGGCGCACCTGGCGCAGGTACAAGGCCGGGTGCTGACGCCGGGCCTCCTCGGCCATGCCGAGCAGCAGCACATGCTCGCTGGCACGCAGGCCCGACAGGGCGCAGGGCGGCGCGTCCGGCGCCGGCTGGGTGGCCGCCTGCAGCGCGGCGATCAGGGGCCGCCCTGGGCGCAACGCACTGTCGCCCTGGTCGAGATGGATCCAGTCCTGGGACGAGGGGCGGGCCGCTCCGGGCGCGTGGCCGACCACCGTGTCGCGGGCCGCCCGCACGATGTGGATCCGCGCGCGCAGCGCCGACATCCATTCGCCCAGGCTCGGGAAGGTCTGAGTCTGTGGGCCGGCCAGCAGGCTGAGGATGATCTCGCGGCAGAGATCGTCGGGGTGCCGGGTGTCCAGGCCCAGGGTGGTGCACAGGCGGCTGGTGTCGTGGCCCGGCGTCCAGTGTTCGGCCAGCACCGTCGGCAGGCTCAGTTGCAGTGCCGGCGCGGCCTCGGTGTCCTGCAGTTCGATGTCGATCAGCGTGGCCATGCCCAGTTCGCGGAACTGCTCGCTCAACTGCCAGTGGCTGGCCCGCAGTTCGCGCACGCCGGCGCCAAGCAGGCGCACGCCTCCCACCCGGGCTGGGGTGGCCTGGAGGGCGAGCGATGGGCTGTGGACGTGCATCGCGGCAGTATGCGCAGCGTGTGCGGGGCGCCGGCCCCGTGAAAACCCCGCGCTGCCCGGACAAACCCTGTCAGGATTTTCCTGGTGCCGCTACGGGTTTCAGGCGTGGGTGATCCAGTCGGCGTACTCGGGCGGGTCGAGGTGCGGCAGGGTGTTGTAGGTCACCAGGGTGTGGCGCTTGGGGTTGAAGGCGAACTCGGTCACCGAGCTGTTGCGGATGCGCAGGTTCAGCTCGATGGTGGTCTCGGGCGAGGTGCCCAGCACATGGCCCACGGCGGTCGAGATGGGGCCGCCGCTGGACACCAGCAGGACGTTGCCGTCGAGGTGCTTGCGCACATGGTCGAGCGCACTGCTGACGCCGTGCACGAAGTCGTTGTAGCTCGGCATGCCCTGCGGACTGACCACGCCCGCCATCCATTGGGTCAGGCCGTCGCGCAGCAGCCTGAAGTGGTGTCGATAGAGTTCGGGCGTGTCGGGCCGGGCCAGCGGCATGGGGTGGATGGCGGCGATCACTGCCTCGCTGTCGTACTCGTTGAGCCCCGGCCAGAGCAGGGGCTGGGCCGCCCAGTCCAGTCCCTTGGCGATGCCGGCCAGGGTCTCCTGGTGGCGCCGCAGGGTGCCGCAGAGCACCGCGTCGAAACGCAGGCCCTTGTCGCGGAAGTACTCGCCCAGGCGCACGCTCTGTCGATGGCCCAGGTCACTGAGGCGGTCGTAGTCGTCGGCGCCAAACGAGGCCTGGCCGTGGCGCACAAGGTAGAGGGTTCCCATGGGCGCGATTCTTGGGCATGCGGGCAGAACCGCACAGTCGCGGGGGCGACCGTGGCGTCTTTTTGCGTCTCCGGTGTGACTTGGGTGGCGATCGTGAATTTTGTCGGCAACTGGGGTGGGATGGCGGGGGCTTGGCCGGTGTTCGTGCCGAGGGTCGCGATAATCGGCGCTCTCAGCGAAGAAGGGCGCAACCATGGGAAAAGGACGACTCGAGGCATTCAGCGACGGCATGATGGCCATCTTCATCACCGTCATGGTGCTGGAGCTCAAGGTGCCCCACGGTCAGGGGCTGGACGCCCTGCTGCCCCTGCTGCCGGTGTTCCTCAGCTATGTGCTGAGCTTTGTCTACCTGGGCATCTACTGGAACAACCACCACCATCTGCTGCATGCCTGCAAGCAGGTCAACGGGGCCATTCTGTGGGCCAATCTGCACCTGATGTTCTGGCTGTCGCTGATCCCCTTCGCCACCGGCTGGATGGGCGAGAACCATTTCGACGCCCTGCCGAGCGCGGCCTATGGCCTGGTGCTGCTGATGTCGGCCCTGGCCTACTGGATCCTGCAGTCGCAGATCCTGCGCAGCGAAGGCTGCGAGTCGCGCCTGCGTGCCGCCCTGGGCCGCGACTGGAAGGGCAAGGCGTCGCCGCTGATCTACCTGGCGGGCATGGCGGCGGCCTTCTGCGTGCCCGGCCTGGCGCAGGCGACCTATGTGCTGGTGGCCCTGATCTGGCTGGTGCCGGACCGCCGCATCGAACGCGCCCTGCAGTCAGGGCAAGAGGCCTGAACCAGAGGCCTGGACGACCGGGCCAGGGCTCAGGCGCCTGCCAGCACCCCGGCCAGGACGGCGGCATCCACATTGCCGCCCGACAGGGTCAGGCCGACGCGCCGGCCCGCCAGTTGCTCGCGCTGCTGCAGCGCACCGGCCAGCGCGGCCGCACCGGCGCCTTCGGCCACGTTGTGGGTGTCGGTGTAGAGATGCCGCATGGCCTGGGCGATCTCGGCATCGCTGACCAGCAGGACCTCGTCCAGGCCGGGCCGCAGGATGTCGAGTGCCGCAGCATCTGCCACGCGGCAGGCCATGCCGTCGGCCAGCACGGTGCTGACCGGGGCCTCGAGGACCCGGCCAGCGGCGATCGAGTCGGCGTAGGTGCGGGCATGGGCGCTGACCACGCCGACGATGCGCACCGGGTGTCCCAGTGCGCGCTTGGCCGCGATGGCCGAGCAGGCCCCCGAGCCCTGGCCGATGGGCACATAGACCACCTCCAGCGAGGGCACGGCGCGCAGGAACTCCCACCAGTAGGTGCTCACCCCGCGCAGCAGATCGGGGTGGAAGCTGGGCACCATGTGGGCGCCACGGGCCTCGGCCAGGCCCATGGCGTGTTCGCGCGCCGCCTGGAAGTCGTCGCCATGCTCGATGAGCTGCACGCCCAGGCTGCGCATGGCGGCGTTCTTTTCAACCGAATTGCCATGCGGCACCACGATCGTGCAGGCCACCCCATGGGCGCGGGCCGCCCAGCCGATGCTCTGGCCGTGGTTGCCGCGTGTGGCGCTGATCACCTCGCGCGGCATGCGGCCCTGTCGCGCCAATTGGTCGAAGTAGGTCAGGCCGCCGCGGATCTTGAAGGCGCCCACCGGCGTGTGGTTCTCGTGCTTGACCCAGCACTCGGCCCCGAGGCGTTCGCCCAACTGGCCCCAGCGGTATTGCGGGGTGGGCTGGAATTCACGGTAGACCACCTGGGCGGCGGCTTCGATGTCTTGCAGGCTGGGCAGGGGCATGGTGCGGGCAGGAGGTGGGTTCAGGGGAGGTTTCAGAAGGTTCAGGACAGGGTGACGACACCCCGGGGGGTCGTCAGGACCGCCTGCAGCCCGGCGGGCGCGGAGGTCAGGGGCAGCGGCAGTCCCAGGCTGTGCAATGCGCTGGACAGCGGGGCAGGATCGGGGTGGCTGAGGCTGAAGCGCTCCAACCGCAGACCGCAATCAGGCAAGGTGTCGACGGGATGCCTCGGCCCCCACTGGATCAGGGTGGGAAGGGTGCCCTCCAGCAGGCGCCGACCGTCGTCGCGGACCGTGATCTGCCATTGGAGCAGGCCGGTGGGGCTCGGGCGGGAGGCCTGCAGCAAGGGCCCTCGGTCCAGCCCTTGCGCCAGCCATTGCGCAGCGGTCGAGCCCGCGTCGGGCGCGCTGGCGACCCAATGCAAAAGACGGGGTCCCTGTTGGCGCAGGCGCGCCTGGATTTCCTCGTCGTCCAGATCGAACCAGCGCTTCAGCGGCGGCCTGCGCGTCGGGGTGGCACCCGGCCGGATGGCCAGGATTTCAAGATAGCTGCGGGAAAAGGCGGGGACCTGCGGATCGGCAATGC
The DNA here is from genome assembly GCA_019233055.1 of Curvibacter sp. Taxonomy (GTDB): domain Bacteria; phylum Pseudomonadota; class Gammaproteobacteria; order Burkholderiales; family Burkholderiaceae_C; genus Curvibacter. Next base: position 13,712 of record JAFAMV010000058.1, on the reverse strand, counting down.
GCAACAGCAGGTTGTGGGTGCCCATCAATGGGTGTTCACCGCCGGCCTTCGGCGTCACCCCCAACAGGGCCTCGCTCCAGGCCATGCCTTCATCGAGTGATGCGGCCAGCACCACCAGATGGTCCAGGCGGGCACCCGTCGGGTTCAAAGCGACACCCGGCCTTCGATGCAGGTGATCGCCGCACCGCCGATCCAGACCTGGCCGTCGTCGTCGCGCAGCACGTGCACCCGGCCGGCCCGGTCCAGGCAGGTGCCCTGGGCGGCCACGTACTGGCTGGGGGCGTGGCCGTCGGCGATCAGCCACTGCGCCAGGCTGGCGTTGAGGCTGCCGGTGACCGGGTCTTCATGGATGCCGATGGGGGCGGCAAAGGCCCGCACCTCCAGGCTCGGCGCGACGGCGTCGCCGGCCGGCGCCGGGGCGCTGGCGCGCGGGGCGAAGGCCCGGGCCTCGCGGTTCGACCGCGCGATCAGGCCGGTGCGGACCTCGGGGTGGTCGATCGCCACCACGCCGACCTTCTGGCCCAGGGCCTTGAGTTCGAGGTGGTCGGGCTGCAGTTCGAGCACGGTCTGCGGGTGATCCAGCAGCAGCCCCAGCCAGACCGGGCCGTTGTCGAGCACCTGGGCCGCCAGCACCTGCTGGGGCTTGAGACCCAGCGCGCGCGCCACCTGTGCGAGCACGGTGGGGCTGGGGTCGGTGCGCGTCAGGGGTGGGGCGGCAAAGGCCAGGCGCTGCCGGGGGCCCTGGCCTTCGCGGCGGATGCGCACCAGGCCGACGCTGCATTCCTGCAGCACATGGGCGGCGGATTTCGCCTGGCCGCCATGGCGCAGCCAGGCGTGGCAGCTGCCCAGCGTGGGATGGCCGGCAAAGGGCAGTTCGCCACCCGGCGTGAAGATGCGCAGCCGGTAGTCGGCCCCCTGGGCCAGGCCGGCCTCGGTGGGCGGCAGCACGAAGGTGGTCTCGGACAGGTTGGTCCAGCGCGCGAAGCGCTGCATCGTGTCGTCGTCGAGGCCGGTGCCGTCAAGCACCACCGCCACGGGGTTGCCGTAGCCGGCGGTGTCGGTGAAGACGTCGACTTGCTGGAAAGGGCGGGGACTCATGGGCAGGGTCCTTGGGTCGGTTGAGGGGGCCGCCATGCCGTGGCCGGCGGCCTGTGGTGGGGTCAGCCCAGGGCCTGGCGCAGAGTCTTGGCCAGGGCGGCGACACCGACGTTGATCTGCTCGACGCTCGCGGTCACGAAGGACAGGCGCAGGGTGCGGGGATCACCGTGGTCGGCATAGAAGGGCGCGCCGGGCACGAAGGCGACGTTGTTCTCCACTGCCAGGGGCAGCAGCTTCACGCTGTCCAGTCCTTCGGGCAGGCGCAACCACAGGAACATGCCCCCCACGGGACGGTTCCATTGCACGCCCAGGCCGGCAAACTCGCGGTCGAGGGCGGCCAGCATGGCTTCGCACTGGGCCTTGTAGAGGGCGCGGATCTTGGGCACGTGGGTGTCCAGGAAGCCGTCCTTGATCACCTCGGCCACCATGCGCTGGTTGAAGGTGGGCGTGTGCAGGTCGGCCGCCTGCTTGGCCTGCAGCAGCTTGGGGTAGAGGGCCTTGGGCGCCACGATGAACCCCAGGCGCAGGCCCGGGGCCAGCACCTTGGAGAACGAGCCGAGGTACAGGGTGTTCTCGGGGTTGCGGGCTGCCAGGGGCAGGGCCGGCGGGGCGTCGAACCACAGGTCGCCATAGGGGTTGTCCTCGACGATGGGCAGGCCGATCTCGGCGGCCTTGGCTGCCAGCGCGGCGCGGCGCTCCTCGGTCATGGTGCGGCCGGTGGGGTTCTGGAAGTTGGGCAGCAGGTAGACGAAGCGGGCGCGGTCGGCTGCGCTGCCGTCACCGATGGCCTGACGGGCCAGGTCTTCCGGGTCCGGGCCCTGCTCGTCACAGGCCACGTTGGCCACGCGGGGCTCCATGGGCGTGAAGGCCTGCAGGGCGCCCAGGTAGGTCGGGGTCTCGACCAGGATGCGGCTGCCGGTGTCGATCAGCACCTTGGCCACCAGGTCCAGGCCCTGCTGGCTGCCGGTGGTGATCAGCACCTGGTCGGGGTCGACCGCCCAGGGCAGTTGCGCGGCGATGAACTGGCGCAGCGCCGGCAGGCCTTCGCTGGACGCGTACTGCAGCGCGGCGGGGCCGTCTTCGCGCAGCACCTTGGCGCAGGCGGCGGCAAAGGCGTCGACGGGGAAGGTCTTGGGAGAGGGCAGGCCACCGGCGAAGCTGATGATGCCGGGCTTTTCCGTGACCTTGAGGATTTCACGGATGGCCGACGGGTTCATCTTGTGGGCGCGTTCAGACAGCGTCCAGGTGGGGGTGCTCATGAGGCGTTTCCTTTCGTTTTGAATGAGGCCAGGGTGCGATTGTCGGTGTTGTGCGGCGAAGGGGTACTGTGCACCGGCGCCTTGCGGCCGGCGAACACGGTGGCGACCACGGCCAGGCCGAACAGCAGGGTGCTCGCGTCCAGATGTTCGCCGAGCAGGGGCACCGAGAACAGCATCGAGGCGAAGGGCTGCAGCAGTTGCACCTGGCTGACCCGCACCGTGCCGCCCAGGGCCAGGCCGCGGTACCAGGCGAAGAAGCCCAGCCACATCGAAAACAGGGCCACGTAGGCGAAGCCGCCCCAGGCCGCCAGCGGCAGGGCGCCCTGGGGGCGGCTGAGCCAGGCCAGCGGGACGCTCAGCGGCAGGGCGGCCAGCAGGGCCCAGCAGATCACGTGTTCGGCGGGCATCTCGCGGGCCAGCCGCCCGCCGTAGGCGTAGCCGATGGCGGCGCAGGCCACGGCCGCGAACAGCAGCAGATCGGCCGGCTGCAGGCCCAGGCCACCCTGAGCGGAATGCGACAGCGCATAGCCGATGACCAGGGCGCTGCCGGCGCCGGCCCAGCCCCAGAAGGCGGCCGAAGGGCGCTGGCGCTGCAGCAGTGCACCGACCGCGGCGGTCGCCAGCGGCAGCGTCCCGACGATGACGGCGGCGTGGATGGCCTGCACATGGCGCATGGCCAGCGAGGTGAGCAGCGGAAAACCGAAGACCACGCCGGCCGAGGTCAGCAGCAGCGGCAGGCGTTGGCCCGGCAGGGGGCGGCGGGCGCGGGTGAGCAGCAGGTACAGCGCCGACAGCAGGGCCGCCACGACCGCCCGGCCCATGGCGACGAACAGGCCCGGCATCAAGGGTGCGTCGGGGCTGCCGACGGCCAAGCGCGTCATCGGCAGGGTCAGGGCGAAGATGGCCACGCCCAGGCCGCCGAGCAGCAGGCCGCGCCGCAGCGCCGGGTCGGTGGCGCCCGCGGTCGGTGCCTGCGAGGGAAGGGAGGGATTGGCTTGGCGGTCCATGAGAGCTACTCTATAGTTTTTGACCAACACAGATCCAATACAGTTTTCAACACATTGAAAATATCTGTATTGGTCGTCTGATCGACACAGTTCCGTCATGAACACACTGACCCGCCACGCCCACCAGTCCCTCACCGAACAACTGGCCGAGCGTTTCGCCGAACGCATCCGGGCCCGTCTGCTGGCCCCCGGGGCGCGCCTGCCCTCGGTGCGCGAGTGCGCGCGCCAGCAGGGGGTGAGTCCGTACACCGTGGTGGCCGCCTACGACCAGTTGCTGGCGCAGGGCCTGGTCGAGGCCCGGCGCCAGCGCGGCTTCTATGTGCGCGATGTCGCCAAGCAGGCACCGCGCAGCGCCGAGGCCGGTCCGCGCGAGCCGGTGCCGCGGCCGTCTGACGGTGGCCTGGGGACGGATGAGCTGCCCCGGCCCACCGGCTCGATCATCAACGCCACGGCCCTGATCCGCGGCATGTTCCACCAGGCGTCGACCAAGCCCCAGCCCGGCGCCGGGGTGCTGCCGCCCGAATGGCTGGAGACCCGCTTCATGCCGGCGGCGGTGCGCAAGGTGACCAGCAGCCGCATGCTGCAGGAAAGCTCGCTGCGCTACGGCGATCCGATGGGCGACCCCGACCTGCGCCGGGTGTTGGCGCATCGGCTCTCGGCCATCAACATCACGGCCTCGCCCAAGCAGATCATCACCACCGTGGGGGTCACGCACGCCCTGGACATCGTCAGCCGCACCCTGCTCAAACCCGGCGATCCGGTGATGGTCGAGGAGCCGGGCTGGTCGGTCGAGTTCGCCCGGCTCACGGCGCTGGGCATGCACATCCTGCCGGTGCCGCGCCATGCCGACGGTCCCGATCTGGCAGTGATGGCCCGTTACTGCGAGGTCCATGCGCCCAAGCTCTTCGTCAGCGTCAGCGTGTTCCACAACCCGACCGGCTACTGCCTGAGCCCGGGCAGCGCGCACCGGGTGCTGCAACTGGCGTCGCGGCATGGCTTCTATGTGGTGGAGGACGACACCTACGGCCACATCGCCCCCGAGCACGCCACGCGACTGACCGTGCTCGACGCCTTGCAGCGCAGCATCTATGTGAATGGCTTTGCCAAGATCCTGGCGCCCAACTGGCGCGTCGGCTACATGGCGGCCCCGCCCGACCTGGTGGAGCGCCTGCTCGACACCAAGCTGCTGGCCACGTTGACCACGCCCTCGCTGCTGGAAAAGGCCCTGGCCCTGTGCATCGAGCACGGCCAGTTGCGCCGGCATGCCGAGCGGGTGCGCAGCCGGCTGGATGCCGCGCGCTCACGCAGCGTCAAGCTGGCCCTGCAGGCGGGCTGCAGCTTCGCGGCCGAACCGGCGGGGCTGTTCGGCTGGGTCGAGACCGGGGTGGACACCGACCTGCTGGCGCTGCGCATGCTCGACAAGGGCTATCTGCTGGCACCGGGCGCGCTGTTCCATGCGAGCCGGATGCCCTGCACGCTGATGCGCATCAACTTCGCCACGACCCAGGACGCGGCCTTCTGGCGCGTCTACAGCCAGACCGTCAAGGAGCTCAGCCGCGATTGATCGCGCCCCCGGCCGCAGCGGGCGTCAGGGGGGCGGGCACCGCCACGTCGAGGTTGACCAGGGTGCGCAGCAGCGCGCGGTTGAGGTCCTCGGTGTCGAGTTCGTGGGCGTGCCGCAGTTGCCGGATCAGGGCCAGATCGTGGCCCGCCAGGGCCCGCGCCATGGCCAGCGCCGGTGCGTAGGGGCCGGCATCGGCGAGGGTGGCGGCGAAGATGCGGTCCGACAGCGGCAGGCGGCGCAGCAGGGCGGCCAGCGGCTCCTGCATGAGCAGGTCGAGCTCGGCGAACAGGCCGCACAGATGCACTTCCCGGCGCAGGTCGTTTTCGGCGCCGGCATCCAGGATCTGCCCCATCAGTTGTGCGCGCAGCACCATGTTGCTGCGCACCGGCTGCAGGTTGGGCAGGCTGTTGGCGCTGGGCAGTTGCGCCACCAGCCATTTCTCGAGGGCCGTGAAGCCCAGCATCAGCAGGCCGCGGCGCAGCGAGTCGACACCGGTGCGCAGCCCGAGGGCGGCCGAATTGGCCGCGGTCAGGAAGCGGTAGCTCAGCAGCGGCTCCTCGCTGAGGATCTCCTCGATCACATCGATCGACTGCTCGCGCTTGATGGCCCGCAGCAGGCGTTCGATGACGCTGCGCGCCGGGGTCAGTTCGCGCAGCGGCGTGCTGTTGAGCACTTCCTCGTCAGGCCAGCCGGCGATGGCCACCGCCTCGCACTGGTCCAGGCAATGGTTGGCCAGCGCGCCACTGGCGATGTCCTCATAGAAGTGTCCCGGCTGCACCGGGCTGCGCAGGAAGGCCGTGGACGGGGCGCCGACGTAGCGGCGCAGCTGCCAGGCCACCTGCAGGGCCGCCGCCGCATCCTCGGGCTGCAGGCTCAGCAGGCAGCGCACGAAGCAGCGCGCCTGCTCGCCCTGGGGCATGCGCCGGACATCGCCGCGCCAGACCAGGCGCACGCCACGCCGGCGCGCGGCCAGGGCGGCCTGGATCACGGCCACGTCGTCGAGCCAGGCGTCCTCCACCGCGATCATCGGCGCGTCGGCCTGGGCCTGCCGCAAGGTGTCGAGCAGCATGCCGGGCTCTTCGAAGCACAGCAGCAGAGGGGGCGCCGAGGCCGTCCACATCCCGTCGAGGGTGCGCAGCAGATGCGGCGCGTCGACATGGGCGGCCGGGTCGGCGCCCACGAACAGCTGCAGACCGCAGAGCGCGCGGGCGCGGTCCCAGAGCGGGCGATAGCCCAGGGTGATGCTGCCCAGAACCGATTGAACCATGCCGCTCCTCAGCCGCTGATGTAGTTGAAGAGGCTCAGTTTCTGTATTTCCGCGTAGGACTGCAAGGCGGCCTGGAAGGAAGTGCTTTCGTTCTGGTATTGGGAAATCACCTGGACCATGTTGGCGTCCTGCGCATTCGACTGGGTGGTCTGCAGCTGGGTGGAGTTCAGGTCCTGGGCGGTGGTGATCGCGTTGGCCTGGTTCATGTAGGTGCCGGCCAGGCCCTGGCCGGCCTCCACCTGGTTCAGACCGGTGTCGATCTCGGCCAGCGACTGGGCCAGGCCCTGCGACAGCGCCGCCCCGGTGTTGTTCTTGACGTTGGAGATGGCAGCGTCCAGCGTGTTGAACAGGTTGTTGGTGCTGCTGGGGGCGACGCTGAGGGTGTCGCCGTTGGCCGGCGTGCCCTGGACCACCATGGACATGCCGTCGAAGCTGATGGTCTGGCCCGTGGTCTGGGTGTAGGCCTGGTTGCTCAGCACCGTCGCGCCGGTGGTGCTGTTGACCACGTTGTAGGTGGTGTTGCCGCCGGCGACGGTGAACTGGATGCTGTAGGAGTTGCCGGTCAGCGCCGAGGGGTTGGTGATGGTGCCGGCGTCCGAGAAGGCGGTGCCGGTGTTCGCCGCCCCCGCGGTGATCTGGAACACCCCGTTGCCCGACGGCACGTTCATGAAGATCTGCTGGCCGTTCAGCGTCATGGGCACCGAGGTGGCCGTGCTGTTGGTCTGGCCGCCGACACCGTTGTAGGTGACGCCGCTGCCGTTGTCCACGAAGGGGGTCTTGGTGCTGCCCTGGCCGCCGAACAGGGCCTGCCCGGAGGCGCTGTTGGTGGTGTTCGCATAGCCCAGGATCTGGTTGCGCAGCTGCTGCATCTGGTTGGCGATGGAGGCCTGGTCGGACGCGGTGTTGCTGCCGCTGCCGGCCTGGATCGCGAGCTGGCGGAACTGCTGCAGCGCGCTCACCACGCTGCCCAGCGTGGATTCGGCCTGGGTCATGGCGCCGAGCTGCTGCTGCACCGCGCCCTGGCTGGCGCTGAGCTGGATCAGGCTGCTGTTGGTGCTCTCGGCGATGGCTGCGCCGTTGGGGTTGTCGCTGGGCTGGCTGATGCTCTTGCCCGAGCTGATCTGCGCCTGCAACTGGGACAGCGAGACCTGGGTGCTCTGGATGTTGTTGAGGGTGGTGGCATAGGCACCCGAGGTGCTGACGCGTGAAAACAGATTGGACATGGTGCTCTCCTGGGGGCGGTGCGTCAGGAGGACGCACCCACCGCGGTCAGCAGCGAGTTGAAGATGGTCTGCGCGGTCTGGATGATCTGCGCAGAGGCCTGATAGGCCTGCTGGAACTTGAGCAGATTGGCCGCCTCCTCGTCAAGGTTCACCCCCGAGACGGCCGTGGCCGCCGCTGTGGCGCTGTTGGCCTGGGTGGTGGCGACGTTGGCGTTGTAGGTGGCGGCCTGGGACATCACGCCGACCTGGGACAGCAGTGTGGCGTAGCCGTTGCCCAAGGTGTTGGCATTGGTCGCGCTGGCGCTGGTGCTGCTGCTGGCGATCGTGGCGCTGCTCAGCGCCGCCAGGGCGGTGGCATTGCTGCCGTTGCTCGACAGGTCGGAGGTGCTCGGCGGCTGGACGGCGATGGTGTCCCCGGCCTTGGGCGTGCCGCTGAGCTGAAGGCTCCAGCCGTTGTAGACGATGGCCTGGCCCGCCGTGTAGGTCTGGGGCGTGGGGTTGCCCGTCACGGTGAAGGTGGTGGCATTGGTGAAGGTGACGTTGATCGGCGTGAGCGGGTTGACCGCCACGGCCGGCGTGACCGTCTGGGTCGCGGTGCTGGGCGTGATGCTGGACACGCTCATGTTGCCGCTGCCCACGCTCACGCTGTCACCGGCCGCGGGCGTGCCGGTGAGCACCGCGCTGACGCCGTTGTAGGTGATCGGCGAGCCCGGTGTGTAGGTCAGGCCGGTGGGGTTGCCGGTGCCGGTGCCGAGGATGTTGTAGGTGGTGGCACTGGTGAACTGGACGGTGAATGGCGACGACAGGGTGCCGGTGCTGGGGCTGGGCGTCACGCTGCTGGCCACCACCGAGCCGGTGTTGTTGCTGTTGAGGGTGGCGGTGTAGGAGCTGGCCACCGGGCCGGCCGCCGCGATCTGCTGCGTGCTGCTGATGGCGGTCTTGAGGCCCGAGGCGGTGTTCTCGTAGGGCTTGACCACGAAGCTGTCGCCCACGGCGGGGCTGCCGGTGAGGGTGATCTTCAGGCCGTCGACCGTCACCGGGGTGCCGGAGGCGAACGTGGGGTAGACGGTGCCGTCGTTGGGCACCCGGGTCACGCTGATGGTGCCGCCGGTGCCCACGCTGAGCTGGTAGTTGGTGCCCACCATCTGCGAGGCATTGGTGACCGAGACGCTGAGGTTGCTGGACGGGTAGGTCGAGGCGTCGGTGTTGGTGCTCGAGGCATAGACATTGGACACCGAGGACAGGCTGAACATGTTCGAGCCGGCGTTGCCGTTCAGGTCGACCCCGACGTTCTGTTGCTGGTTCAGGGCATTGGCCATGCTGTAGGCCAGGCTGCCGAGCGCCGTGCGCATCTGGTCGAGGCTGGTGTTCTGGTAGCTCAGCAGACCGGCGATCTCGCCGCCGCCGATGTTGGCCGCAGCGACCGTGTAGCTGTTGCCGCTGATGTTGACGGCGAGCTGGCTGGCGTCGGGGTTGCCGGAGGGGTCGGCCGCCAGCGACACCGAGTTCGAATTGGCGCCCACCACCAGGGGCTGGTTGCCGATGAAGATGTTCGTGCTGCCGTCGCTGTTCTGGGTGGTGCTGGTCTGCACCAGGCCGTTGAGCTGGGTCATCAGGGCGTCGCGTTGGTCCAGCAGCTCGTTGTTGTTCTGTCCGCTGCCATTGGTGGCCTGGATCTGCTGGTTGATCGAGGCCAGTTGCTTGGCCAGCGCGTTGACCGTGGAGATGTCGGTGCCGACCTGCGAGGTCACGCCCTGCTGCAGCGTGGTGAGCTGGGCGCTGTAGTTCTGGAACTGGCTGGCCATCTGCTGCGCGTCCGACAGGGTGGCGGTGCGGGCGGACTGGCTGGTCGGTGCCGAGGCGATGGCCGAGAACGAGCTCAGCAGGTTGCTGATGGCCGCCCCCAGGCCGTTGCTGCCGCTCTGGAACACGCTTTCGAGCTGGCTCAATTGCTTGGCCTGGGCCGTGGTGGACGACTGCACCGAGGTGGCCGCATTGGCCTGCTGGGCCAGGTAGGCGTTGTAGATGCGCTGGACCGTGCTGACCTGCACCCCGTTGCCGTAGTAGCCGGTCGAGGTGTATTGGCCGGGCGTCGGCGCCAGGATGGCGGTCTCGCGCGCATAGCCGGTGGTGTTGACGTTGGCGATGTTCTGGCCGGTGACCTGGATCGCCGACTGGTTCGCCAACAGGGCCGAGGCCCCGAGGTTGAGTAGATCGCTCATGCGGTGGCCCCCCAGTGCATGGCCTGCTGGAGCTGGCGGGTGGTGTTGATGGCCCGGCTGACCTTGGTGGCGTAGGCCGGGTCGGTGGCGTAGCCGGCCTGCTGCAACGCGGCCGCGTAGGCGGCCGGCGAGCCGGTGTTCTGGCGTGCGGCGCCATAGCGCGGGCTCTGGTTGATCATCTGGGCGTAGTCCTGGAAGGACTGTTCATAGGAGTCGTAGGCGCGGAATTTCGCGGTGGTCTTCTGGGCCACGCCATTGACGTACTCGGTGGTGGTGACGGTGGCGACCTTGCCGGTCCATCCGGCGCCGGCCTTGATGCCGAACAGGTTGTACGAGCTGCTGCCGTCGGCCATGCGGATCTCGCTGCGCCCCCAGCCGGTCTCGTGTCCGGCCTGCCCGAGCAGGATGCTGGAGGGGATGCCGCTGGTCTGCTGCACGCGCTGGGCGGCCTGCTCGTGCTGGCGCACGAAATTGGCCTGGCTGGCGGTGGGGCTGCTGCTGCCGTGGACGGCGCCGCTGCCGCCGACGCCGCCCATGCCGCCGGCACTGCCCTGGCCGCGCAGGGCGGGCAGGGCGAGGGTCGAGCCCGCGGTGATCTGCGGGCTGGAGCCGTCGGTGGTCTGGCGCGAGAGCTGCCGGGCGATCATGTCGCTCAGGCCGCCCTTCTGGCCGGCCATCATCACCGAGAACTGCTGGTCGAGCATGTCGCTGGCCAGGTTGCCCTGGGCGCTGTCGAGCATGCCGGACTTCATGGTGGCTTCGCGCATGCTCTTGAGCACTTCGCGCATGAACAGCGACTCGAACTGCTTGGCGGTCTCGCGGATGGCCTCGGGGCTGTTCTTGCCGGCCTGGTACTTGAGCTTGTCGAGCGAACCGACATCGGCGGCCAGCTGGCTGGTGGCGAGTTGGGAGACGCTCATGTCAGCGCCCTCCGGGGGCCGGCGGTCCCGATCGGTTCAGGCAGGTGGCGCGGCGCATGTCAGATCACCTCGAGGTCGGCGTTGAGCGCGCCGGCGGCCTTGATCGCCTGCAGGATGGACAGCAGGTCCTGCGGTGTGGCGCCCAGGGCATTGAGGGCCCGCACCACGTCCGACAGTTGGGGCGAGGGCGGCATGGTCATGATCACGCCGGGTTCCTGCTTGATCTGGATGTCGGATTTCTGCGCCACCACGGTCTGGCCGTTCGACAGGGCATTGGGCTGGCTGATGACCGGGGTCGAGCTGATGGTGATCGACAGCGAGCCATGCGCGATCGCGCAGGGTCCCAGGGTGACGGCCTGGTTGAGCACGATGGAGCCGGTGCGGGTGTTGATGACCACCTTGGCGGCGGGCACCGGGTTGTTGACCTGCACATCCTCGATCTGGGCGATGAAATTGACCCGGGCGTCGGCGTCGGTCGGGGCCTTGACCCGCACGGTGCGGCCGTCGACGGCGCGCGCGGTGCCGGCGCCGATCTTCTGGTTGATGGCCTGTTCGACGCGCTGCGCGGTCTGGAAATCGGAGGCGTTCAGGTTGAGGGTGATGGTGTCGCCGTCCTGCAGGCCCGTGGCGACCGCACGCTCGACCTGGCCGCCCGAGGGGATGCGGCCCGCGCTGAGGTGGTTGATCTGCACCTTGCTGCCGCCCGAGGAGGCCCCCGCGCCTGGGATCACCAGATTGCCCTGGGCCAGCGCATAGATCTCGCCATCGACGCCCTTGAGCGGGGTGGTGATCAGGGTGCCGCCCTTGAGCGACTTGGCATTGCCGATGGACGACACGGTGACGTCGAAATGCTGGCCGGGCTGGGCAAAGGCCGGCAGGTCCGCCGTGACCACGACGGCCGCCACGTTCTTGAGCTGCAGCTGGCCGGTGCCGGGCGGCAGGGTGATGCCGAGCTGCTGCAGGTAGTTGCCCAGGGTCTGGGTGGTGTAGGGCATCTGGGTGGTCAGGTCGCCGGTGCCGTCGAGGCCCACCACCAGGCCGAAGCCGGAGATCTGGTTGGAGCGCACGCCCTGCACGGCGGCGACTTCCTTGATGCGCACCGTGTCGGCGTGGGCGGTCGGGCCGCCGATCAGCAGGGCCGCTGCCGTGAGCAGCAGGGCCGTCGCGAGACGAAAAGTTGTGAGCACCGTGTCCATGGGCTCATTCTCGCGAAGATCAGAACGGGCTAAGGCTCAAAAAGAATCGGGCAAACCAGCCAGTTGTCTGGGCTTCATCCTGAGCGCCACGACCACGCGACTCGATGCGCACATTGGCCACCTGGGTCGAGGGGATGGTGCTGCCGGCCTGCAGCAACTGCGGATCGACCGTGCCCGAGAACTTCATCACGTCGACCATCTGGTTCAGGCCGATCTGTTTTTCGCCGCTGACGATCAGGTGCCCGTTGGGCAGCACATCGATCACGGTGGTGGTGATGGTGCCCGAGAAGGTGTTGGCGGCTTCCGAGTCGCCCTTGCCGCTCAGGCTGTCGCTGCTGGTGCCATCGCCGTTGAGCTTGTTGGCCAAGGAGTTGGGCAGCAGCGGCAGCGAGTTGACGGTGTTGTTGAATTTGGTCTCGCGGTCCAGGGTGGACGAGGTCACATGGCTGGCCGTCAGGCTTTCGGCGATCTGGATGGTGACGATGTCGCCGACATGGCGGGCCCGGTAGTTCTCGTACGGCGAACGATAGACCGAGGTGCGGAACAGGCTGCCCGGGGTCGGCGGGTTGGCACGGCTGAGCGCACTCAGGTCGGGCGGGTTGGTGGGCAGCACGTCGACCTTGGGCGCCTTGGGCAGGGAGTCGCAGGCGGCGCACAGCACGGCGGTCGCGAGCAGGCCGGCCAGGAGGCGGGTGTGGCGGGCGAGGCGGTTCATGATGGCTTCCTTGCTTACATCTGGCCGAGTTTCTGCAGCATCTGGTCGGTGGTCTGCACGGCCTTGGAGTTCATTTCGTAGGAGCGCTGGGTCTGGATCATGTCGACCAGTTCCTGCACCACATTGACGTTGGAGGATTCGGTGAAGCCCTGCATCAGCGAGCCCATGCCGTTGGCGCCGGGGTTGCCCACCGTGGGCTGGCCCGAGGAGGCCGATTCCTGGTAGAGGTTGCCGCCGGCGGGCGACAGGCCGGCCGGGTTGATGAAGTTGGCCAGCGTGATCGTGCCCAGCTGGGCCGGGGTGCTGGAGCCGGCCACGGTGGCGGTGACCGCGCCCTGGCTGCTGATGGTGACGCTCTGGGCGGTGACGGGGATGGTCACGCCGGCCGCCACCGGCAGGCCTGTGGCGGTCACCAGCCGGCCCTGCGAGTCCACCTGGAAGGAGCCGTCGCGGGTGTAGCCCAGGGTGCCGTCGGGCATGGTGACCTGGAAGAAGCCGTTGCCCTGGATGGCCACATCCAGCGTGTTGCTGGACTGCTGCAGGCTGCCCTGCGAGAACGAGCGGCTGGTGGCGATGGTGCGCACCCCCAGGCCGACCTGCAGGCCGGTGGGCAGCTGCGAAGTCTCGGTGTTGTTGGCACCGACCTGGCGCAGGTTCTGGTACATCAGGTCTTCGAACACCGCGTGGGCCTGCTTGTAGCCATTGGTGGATGCGTTGGCGAGGTTGTTGGAGATCACGTCCAGGCGCGTCTGCATGGCCTCCATGCCGGTCTTGGCGATCCAAAGCGAATTGAGCATCTTCTTCTCCTGGGCTTGCGGCGCGGTTTATTGCACGCTGAGCAGCGCGGTGGCCGACTTGTCGTTGGACTCGGCGTTCTGCAGCAGCTGCATCTGGTTTTCAAACTGGCGACCGGTCTGGATCATCGCCACCATGGTCTCGACCGCGTTCACATTCGAGCCTTCGACGACCCCGGTCTGCAGACGGGCATTCGGGTCCGTGTTGGCCGGGTCGCCCGTGGTGGTGCGGAACAGGCCGTCGGCGCCGCGCTTGATCGGATCGTCCGCCGTCGGGGTGATGAGCTTGAGCTTGCCCAACGTGGTCGGCGGCTGGCCGGGGGTGGCCGCGGTGATGGTGCCGTCGTCACCGAGCGTCAGGTCGGCATTCGGCGGGATGCTGACCGGGGCGCCATCGGTGGTCAGCACGGGCAGACCGGAGCCATTGGTCAGGGTGCCGGTGGAGGA
>JAFAMV010000003.1 GCA_019233055.1 Curvibacter sp. | reverse complement strand
GATCAAGCTGGCCGTGGCCGGACGACCCAATGTGGGCAAGTCGACCCTCATCAACACCTGGCTGGGTGAAGAGCGCCTGGTGGCCTTCGATCTGCCGGGCACCACCCGGGATGCGATCACCGTGCCTTTCGAGCACGGCGGCCAGCGCTTCGAGCTGGTCGACACGGCCGGCTTGCGGCGCAAGGGCAAGGTTTTCGAGGCCATCGAGAAGTTCTCCGTCGTCAAGACCCTGCAGGCCATCGAGTCGGCCAGCGTCGTGCTGCTGCTGCTCGATGCCACCCAGGGGGTGACCGACCAGGATGCGCACATCGCCGGCTACATCCTGGAGAGCGGCCGTGCGGTGGTGGTGGCGGTGAACAAATGGGATGCGGTGGATGACTATCAGCGTCAGTTGGTCGAACGCTCCATCGAAACCCGCCTGTCCTTCCTGAAATTTGCCACCGTGCATTTCATCTCGGCGCGCAAGCGTCAGGGCCTCGGGCCGCTGTGGTCGTCGATCACCCAGGCCCACAAGTCGGCCACCTGCAAGATGCCGACGCCGGTGCTGACAAGGCTGCTGCTGGAGGCGGTGCAGTTCCAGACGCCCAAGAAGACCGGCATGTACCGTCCCAAGCTCCGCTATGCGCACCAGGGCGGTATGAACCCGCCGGTCATCGTGGTCCATGGCAATTCGCTGGAGCATGTGACCGATGCCTACAAGCGTTTCCTTGAAGGGCGATTCCGCAAGGAATTCAATCTGGTGGGTACTCCCTTGCGCATTGAAATGAAGACCTCCCAGAATCCGTATGCGGATCGGGAGGATTCCTGAGGCGTTATCACGATTTAACGGACAATTCCATCCGGAAAAAGCCCTTGCGTGCTTGCAGGGGCCGAGGCCTGTGGTAAGGTGGCACTTTCCAACAACATCTTGAACACGGAGAATATCGTGAGCAATAAAGGGCAGCTCCTGCAAGACCCATTCCTGAACGCACTGCGTCGTGAGCATGTGCCAGTGTCGATTTACCTCGTCAATGGCATCAAGCTTCAAGGCCAGATCGAGTCGTTCGACCAGTACGTCGTGTTGCTGCGCAACACGGTGACCCAAATGGTTTACAAGCATGCCATCTCGACCATCGTGCCGGGACGTGCTGTGAACTTCTCGACCGCTGAATCCGCAGACGCTGCGGCCCAGTGATCAGGAAGCCGGCCGTCCCCCGTGAGGGGGGCGGCCGGCTTTTTTACAGGCACCGATCATTTGACTGACAAGAAATCCCCATCACCCGCCCCGGTCATCCTCGTGGGCGTCGATCTGGGTGGGCCGCACTTCGACGCCGAACTCGAAGAATTGGGTCTCCTGGCGCAGACCGCCGGGCTGGAGCCGGTGGCCCGTGTGACCTGTAAGCGCAAAGCACCCGATGCCGCCCTGTTTGTCGGCAGCGGCAAGGCCGACGAGATCCGTTTCCTGGCCGAACAGCATGGCGCGGCCGAAGTCCTGTTCGATCAAGCGCTGAGTCCGGCCCAGCAACGCAATCTGGAGCGGCACCTGGGCCTGCCGGTGAACGACCGCACCTTGCTGATCCTGGAGATCTTCGCCCAGCGGGCGCGCAGCTTTGAAGGCAAGCTGCAGGTCGAGTTGGCACGGCTCCAGTACATCAGCACGCGCTTGGTGCGGCGTTGGTCGCACCTGGAACGTCAGCGCGGCGGCATCGGCACCCGGGGCGGTCCAGGCGAGACCCAGATCGAACTCGACAGGCGCATGATCAACGACGCCATCAAGCGCACCAAGGAGCGTCTGGTCAAGGTCAAACGACAACGCCATACCCAGCGGCGCCAACGCGAGCGCCGCGACACCTTCAACATTTCGCTGGTCGGCTACACCAATGCCGGCAAGTCGACCCTTTTCAATGCCTTGGTCAAGGCCCGCGCCTACGCCGCCGATCAACTGTTTGCGACGCTGGACACCACGACCCGGCAGCTCTACCTGGGCGAGGCTGGGCGCTCGGTGTCCCTGTCCGACACGGTCGGTTTCATCCGTGATCTGCCGCACGGCCTGATCGACGCCTTCCAGGCCACGTTGCAAGAGGCGGCCGATGCCGATCTGTTGCTGCATGTGGTGGACGCCGCCAATCCGGATCATCCGGAGCAGCTCCAGGAGGTCTTGCGGGTGCTGGCAGAGATCGGCGCCGACCATGTGCCCCAACTGCTGGTCTTCAACAAGCTGGACGCCCTGGAGGCGACGGCCAGACCCCTGCAATTGACCGATACCTTCGGGCTGGGGGGCGAGCAAGTGACTCGGGTGTTTCTCAGCTCCCGCACCGGGGAGGGACTGCCCTTGCTGAGGCAGGAGTTGGCCAGCCGGGCGCTGGCGGCCTCCATGGCTGGGCTGCCCGGGCAAAATGAATCGGATGCGATGCAGGAATCGGTCCTGCCGTCGGCTTGATTGGGCACAATCAGGCCCGTACTAGAAATGAGCGATGCGAATGAACTTCACAACCAAAGCCTTTCGCTGGGCTGATGTTTCCGGACGTATCAGGGGCATGTTCAACCTCAACGATCCCCGCTGGGGCCGTGGTGAAGACAATGCCGGTGACCGCGCCCGTCCCGACAAGGACCGGCCCGACAATCAGCCGCCGCGCGGGCAGGGCGGCCAGACGCCGCCAGACCTCGACGAGCTCTGGCGCGATCTCAATCGCAAGCTGGGCAAGCTGTTCGGTGGCAACAACCGGGGGCCTGGCGGCACTGGCAATGGTCAGGGCGGTGGCGGCTATCAGCCCGACATGAAGAGCGCTGGCGTCGGCATCGGCCTGATCGCGGCGATCGCCGTGCTGATCTGGCTGGGAACCGGCTTCTTCATCGTCCAGGAAGGCCAGCAGGCGGTGATCACCCAGTTCGGTCGCTACAAGGCCACCGTGGGGGCCGGCTTCAACTGGCGGCTGCCGTACCCGATCCAGCGCCATGAACTGGTGTTCGTGACCCAGATCCGCTCGGTGGATGTGGGGCGTGACGCTATCATCAAGAGCACCGGACTGCGTGAGTCGGCCATGCTGACCGAAGACGAGAACATCGTCGAGATCAAGTTCGCCGTCCAATACCGGCTCAACGATGCCCGGGCCTGGTTGTTCGAGAGCAAGAACCCCGGCGAGGCCGTGGTCCAGGCGGCCGAGACGGCGGTGCGCGAAGTGGTCGGCAAGATGCGCATGGACACCGCGCTGGCCGAGGAGCGGGACCAGATCGCACCGCGCATCCGCACCCTGATGCAGACCATCCTGGATCGCTACAAGGTGGGTGTGGAAGTGGTGGGCATCAATCTGCAGCAGGGCGGGGTGCGTCCCCCTGAGCAGGTCCAGGCCGCCTTCGACGATGTGCTCAAGGCGGGCCAGGAGCGTGAGCGCGCCAAGAACGACGCGCAGGCCTATGCCAACGACGTGATTCCGCGCGCGGTCGGCTCAGCCTCGCGGCTCAAGGAAGAGGCCGAGGCCTACAAGGCACGCATCGTCGCGCAGGCCGAGGGCGACGCCCAGCGCTTCAAGTCGGTGTTGAGCGAGTACCAGAAGGCCCCGCAGGTCACGCGCGACCGCATGTACATCGACACCATGCAGCAGATCTACAGCAATGTGAGCAAGGTGGTGGTGGAGTCCAGGCAAGGCGGCAACCTGCTGTACATGCCCTTGGACAAGCTGCTGCAGACACCCGCCTCGGGGGGCGGCGCAGCCCCAGTCGATCCGGCCGCCCAATCGACGCCGGCGGCCCAGGCACCGGTCCTTCCTTCGGCGAGCGGTGGTGGTTTTTCCAACGATGCCCGCAGCCGTGACAACGGCCGTTCGCGGGACCGTGACTCGCGCTAGGGAGTAGTGTTGTGAACAGAATCGGATTCTTCATTTCGTCGGTGCTGGTGGTTCTGGCCCTGCTCAGTTCCATGCTGTTTGTCGTGGACCAGCGCCAGTTCGGTGTGGTCTATGCGCTGGGGCAGATCAAGGAGGTCATCACCGAGCCTGGCCTGAACTTCAAGCTGCCGCCGCCTTTCCAGAACGTGACCTACATCGACAAGCGCCTGTTGACGCTGGACAGCTCGGACACCGAGCCCATGCTGACCGCCGAGAAGCAGCGTGTGGTCATCGACTGGTATGTGCGCTGGCGCATTTCGGACCCCTCCGAGTACATCCGCAATGTGGGCCTGGACGAGACCGCCGGCGCCAATCAGCTGAGTCGCGTGGTCCGCAACGCCTTCCAGGAAGAGGTCAACAAGCACACCGTGCGTGAGTTGCTCTCGCTCAAGCGCGACGATCTGATGACCGACGTCCGGCGCGAGGTCCTGAACGTCGTCAAAGGGGCCAAGCCCTGGGGCGTCGATGTGGTGGACGTGCGCATCACCCGCATCGACTATGTCGAGGCCATCACCGAATCGGTCTACCGCCGCATGGAGGCCGAACGCAAGCGGGTGGCCAACGAGCTGCGTTCCACCGGGGCGGCCGAAGGCGAGAAGATCCGTGCCGATGCCGATCGGCAGCGTGAGGTGACGATCGCCAATGCCTACCGGGAAGCCCAGCACATCAAGGGTGACGGGGACGCCGAGGCCTCCCGCATCTATGCCGAGGCGTTTGGCAAGGATCCTCAGTTCGCACAGTTCTACCGCAGCCTGGACGCCTACAAGTCCACCCTCAACAAGAAGAGCGATCTGGTGGTGGTCGACCCATCCTCCTCCGAGTTCTTCAAGATCTTCCGTGGTGGCGCTGCACCTGCTGCAGCGCCCGGCCCGGCAAGGAAGTGAGTCAGGCGCTTGGACTCGGATGTCTTCTGGCTGGCCGTCGGTCTGGTGCTGGTGATCGAGGGCCTGTTCCCCTTCGCGTCACCTGCGGGGTGGCGGCGCACTTTCGCCCGCCTTCTTCAACTGCAGGATGGGCAGATCCGCTTCATCGGTTTGATCAGCATCCTGGCCGGACTGGCACTGGTCTGGGCGTTGTCCTGAGAGGCTGGCAGCAACCTCTGTAAAATCACGTTTTTAACAGCCTCGCCCTATCCATGTCCGCCTGGGTCCTGCCGGATCACATTGCCGATGTCTTGCCCTCCGAGGCCAGGCATATCGAAGAACTGCGCCGCGCCCTGCTCGATACGGCGCGCAGTTATGGTTACGAGCTGGTCATGCCGCCCATGCTCGAGCACCTCGAATCCCTGCTCACCGGAACCGGTGAAGCCCTGGGGTTGCAGACCTTCAAGCTGGTGGACCAGCTGTCCGGTCGGACCCTGGGCCTGCGGGCCGACACCACGCCCCAGGTGGCGCGCATCGATGCCCACCTGCTGAACCGGCAAGGGGTGACCCGCCTGTGTTATTGCGGCCCTGTGCTTCACACCCGCCCCGCCAGCCCGCACGCGACGCGCGAGCCGCTGCAGTTCGGTGCCGAGATCTACGGCCATGGGGGTGTGGAAGCCGACCTTGAGACGCTGATGCTGGCCTTGGACTGCCTGGCCGCAGCCCATGCCGAGGGTGTGAGCGTCGACCTCGGCGATGCCCAGATTCTGGAGTCGCTGCTGGAAGGCCTGCACCTCGAACCCGCGCGTCAGCAGGCGCTGCATGAGGCGCTGGCGGCCAAGGACGTGAGCGGCCTGCGACAGATCTGCCAGAGCCTGCCCCAGGACGTGCGCGAGCCGCTGCTGGCCCTGCCGGCCCTGTACGGCGATGCGTCCGTGCTCGATGACGCCGCGCGCCTGTTCCAGGGGCGTCCGACGGCCCTGGCGGCGCTGCAACGCCTGCGCTGGCTGGCCGCCCAACTGTCCGGCGTCGGGGTGACCTTCGACCTGGCCGACATGCGTGGCTATGCCTATTACAGCGGTGCCCGCTTTGCCATGTTCGTCCCGGGGGCCAGCGACGCCATCGTGCGTGGCGGGCGCTATGACGCGGTGGGCGCAATCTTCGGACGCACCCGGCCGGCGGTCGGTTTCAGCCTGGACCTGCGTGAGCTGGTCGGGGTGGTGGCGCAGCGCTCGCTGAAGGCGGCCATCCGCGCCCCCTGGGGCTTGGATGCGTCCTTGCGCGAAGCCATCGCGGCCTTGCGCAGGCAAGGTGAAACCGTGGTGTGCGTGCTGCCGGGCCACGAGAGTGAAGTCGATGAATTCCATTGCGATCGTCAGTTGCTCAACAGCGCTGGGCAGTGGGTCGTGCAATCCCTTTGAATTTGAGACAGTGATGAACAAGACAAACGGTCGTAATGTGGTGGTGGTCGGTACCCAATGGGGCGACGAAGGCAAGGGCAAGCTGGTGGACTGGCTGACCGAGAGCGCCCAGGGCGTGGTGCGTTTCCAAGGCGGCCACAATGCCGGGCATACCCTGGTCATCAACGGCGTGAAGACGGCCTTGCACCTGATCCCCAGCGGCATCATGCGCCCCGGCGTCAAGTGCTACATCGGCAACGGTGTGGTGCTGTCGGCGGGCAAGTTGTTCGAGGAGATCGCCGGCCTCGAGAAGGCGGGCGTCGAGGTGCGTTCGCGCCTGCGCATCAGCGAGGCCTGCCCGCTGATCCTGCCTTTCCATGCGGCGCTCGATGTGGCCCGTGAAGCCGCCCGTGAACAGGGTGGCACCGAGAAGATCGGCACCACCGGCCGTGGCATCGGGCCGGCCTATGAAGACAAGATTGCGCGGCGTGCCCTGCGCGTGCAAGACCTCAAGTACCCGGAACGTTTTGCCGCCAAGCTGCGCGAGCTGCTGGCCCTGCACAACCATGTCCTGACGACCTACCTCGGGTCAGGGGCCTTCGTCTTCGGGGATGCGCTCAAGCCGTACATCCAGGATGGCCAGGTCCAGTTCGAACCGGTGTTCGAGGAAGCGATGCGGCATGCCGAACTGCTCAAGCCCATGATGGCCGATGTGTCGCGTGAGCTCAATGAAGCC
>JAFAMV010000255.1 GCA_019233055.1 Curvibacter sp. | reverse complement strand
CAGTCGCTGCCCCAGACCAGGCGGTCCAGCCCGAAACGGTCCTTGAGCAGCGGCATGGCCGCCAAGGCGATCTCCTGCCCCCGCCCGTCGAGGCCATTGCGATAGGCCCCGGAAAGCTTGACCCAGACGCGCCGGCTCGACCCCAGTTCGAGCAGATGACGGAAACCGGGATCATCCACCCCCAGCAAGGCATCCGGCCGGCCGAAATGATCCACCACCACCCGCACGCCCGCATCGAGCAGCGGGTCCAGCACCGCTTGCAGCAGCGCGGCCTCACGGTGCACCTCGACCTGCCAGTCGAGCCGCCGCAGATGCCCCAGGCAGCGCTGCCAGACCGTGGATTGGAAGTCAGGCGTGGGCAGCCCGACCAGGTTCAGCCGCAGGCCCACCACACCCTGCCTGTCCATGTCCTGCAGCTCGGTCTCGGGGGTCTCGGGGGGCAGGACGGCGATACCGCGAAGGCGCCGGGGCTGGGCGGCCAGCGCCTGCAGCAGGAAACGGTTGTCGGTCCCGAGGAAACTGGGCTGGACCAGCACCCCGTGGCTCATGCCGTGGGCGTCGAGCTGGGCCAGGTAGGCGTCCAGCGGCGCGTCATAGCCTGAAGGGGCACGGCGCCGGTCCGGCATGGGCAGGCTGCGCAGAAACACATGGGCATGGCAATCGATGGCGGTCACGGCAGAACTCGTCGGTGGGGTGGCGCAGGCCTGGAGAGCCAGCGCCGGGGCCAGGGCGGGCAAGGCGAAGTGGAAGGCGCGGCGGGTGATCATGCCGGCTCCGTCGCCAGCACCCGGCCGCGTGTCTCGGGCAGCGCGAGCACCGTCACGCAGGCCAGACCATAGGCCAGCGCCGCATCGATGCCGATCGCAACCCCCAGGGGCATCGAGTGGCTCATGTAGCCCACCAGCGCCGGAAAAAGAGCCGATGCGATGCGGCCGAAGTTGTAGCAGAAGCCCACCCCGGCGCCGCGGATGTCGGCGGGATAAAGCTCATTGAAGAGCGCCCCCAGGCTGGCCGGGATGCCGGCGGCAAAGAAGCCCAACGGAAAGCCCACCAGCAGGACGGCCCCGTCGCTCAGCGGCAGCCAGACATAGGCCAGCACCGTGACCACGCAGCAGCCGGCAAACAGCGCGATGTTACGCCGTCGGCCGATGCGGTCGATCAGCCAGGCGCTGGCCAGGCAGCCGCACCAGAACGCCACGATGACCACCGCCAGATGAGCGCCCGAGCCAAGCACAGACAGATGGCGTTCCTTGGCGAGGTAGGTCGGCAGCCAGGTCATGAGGGCGTAGTAGCCGCCATGCGCGCCGGTGCCGAGCACCGCACCCAGCACGGTGGTCTTCAACAACCCGGGCTGGAAGATGCGCGCCATCGAGCCCAGTGCCCCCGGGGC
Organism: Curvibacter sp.; assembly: GCA_019233055.1. Lineage (GTDB taxonomy): Bacteria > Pseudomonadota > Gammaproteobacteria > Burkholderiales > Burkholderiaceae_C > Curvibacter. The sequence goes on along the minus strand of JAFAMV010000255.1, from coordinate 11,884 downwards.
CGCCTGCTGCGGCCCGCCCGCGGGCCGGGCCGGCTCCTGCAGACCACGTCGGATCACGATCACCAGCGCCGCAGGCAGCAGCCCCAGCCCGAACATCACCCGCCAGGCCAGGTCCGGCGGCAGCCAACTGAAGACGGCGGTGAACAACAGCACCGCAGCCCCCCAGCCGACAGCCCAGGCGCTCTGCACCGCGCCCAGGGCCCGCCCCCGGTTCTCGGCGCGGATGGTCTCGGCCATCAGAACCGCCCCTGCGGCCCATTCACCGCCGAAGCCAAACCCCTGCAGTGACTTGAGCACCAGCAACTGGGGAAAGCTCTGGGCAAATGCGCAGAGAAAGGTGAAACCGGCAAACCAGGCGATCGTCCACTGCAGGGTGCGCAGGCGCCCGAGCCGATCCGACAGCCAGCCGGCCAGCCAGCCCCCCAGGGCCGAGGCCACCAAGGTCACGCTGCCGATCAGGCCCGCCTGCCCCTTGTCCAGTCCGTAGGCGGCCATCAAGGCCGGAATGGCCAGGGTGAACATCTGTACATCCAGGGCGTCAAGGCCCCAGCCCGCAAAACAGGCCCAGAAGGTCTTGCGCTCCAGCGGACTGCTTCGGTGATACCAGTCGAGCATAGGTCTCCTTTTGATTCATCTATTCATATATATGACAATATGAATTTTAGAAAAAACCGGACGATAGGTGCCAAGGGAAAACCCGAGGCCGAGACTTCCGGCCGGCAGCCTGGGCAGGACTGCTAAAGTCCGCAGCCAGACGAGCGCGACTGAAGCCTTTGCCCCATGACCCTGCCTGCCCCGATGCCTTCGCCCGACGGACGCCTGCCCCGCTATCAGCAGATACGCGACGATCTGGCGCGTCGCATTGCCGCCTCGGAATGGCTTCCCGAGCAGGCCATCCCCACCGAGACGGAGTTGTGCGCGGCGTACTCGGTCTCCATCGGCACGCTGCGCAAGGCCATCGACGTGCTCGAATCCCAGGGCCTGCTGCTGCGCAGCCAGGGCCGAGGCACCTTTGTACGCCGGCCCCAGTTCGACTCGTCCCTGTTCCGTTTCTTCCGCTTCAAGAGTCGCAGCGGTGAGGCGGTGCGGCCTGCAGCGCGGGTCCTGAGCCGCGAGACGGGACAGCCGGATGAGGCGGTCCGATCCGCCCTGCGACTGGGTCCCGACGAGGCGGCCCTGAGACTCAAGCGACTGCGCCTGATCGACGGAGAGCCGGTCCTTTCCGAAGAGATCTGGTTGCCTCTGCAACGATTCAGCGCCATCGTGGACCTGCCTCTGGACGCTTTCGAGGATCTTCTCTACCCGCTCTACGAGCGAAGCTGCCGCCAGGTGGTGGCCTCGGCCACCGAGACCCTGCGGGTCGAGAAGGCGCTGCCGCCACGGACGACCGACATCGGCGTGCCTTCCGGCGCACCGCTGATCCATGTGCAACGCACCGCCTTCGACTTTGCCGGCCAGCCCATCGAATGGCGCAGCACCTGGGGTTCGGCCGAAGGTTTCGAATACCAGATCGAGATCCGCTAGGGTGTGGGGGCCGGCCCCTGAACGATGACAGGCACGCCCGCCCTGCATCAAAAGGTGAATTGCGGCGCGCGGTTACGCTATGCTGAGCGCCCGCCGGTTGAGCCGACCCGATACTGGGTCACTCTGGCGGGAGAGAAAGTCAGGGAGAAAAAAATGACCATTCCACGCAATGGCGCACGGTCCGGACGTGCGCGCCTTCAATTCCTGAGCCTGTGCGGCAGCCTGCTGCTGACCGCCTGCGGTGGTGGGGGCGGCGGCACAAGCCCGACGACGCCAGCCCAGCCGTCCGGCCTCAGCCTGGTGGCAGGACGCATCGACACCCTCAATGGCACGGGTGCGGCGGCCCGGTTCACCGCCCCCCAGGGCGCAGCCAGCGACAGTGCGGGCAATCTGTATGTCACCGAGCCGGGGTTGAACATCGTGCGCAAGATCACCCCGGCGGGAGTGGTATCCGTGCTGGCCGGCACCGTGGGCATTGCCGGCAACAGCGACGGCCCTGCCGCCCAGGCGCTCTTCTCGAACCCGAACGGCCTGGCGGTCGACAGCGCAGGCAATGTGTGGGTGGCCGACACCGGCAACAGCAGCATCCGCAAGATCTCCAGCACCGGCGTGGTGTCCACCTGGTTGAGCTCACTGACAGTGGGCTCCTTGGCGGTCGATGGCGCAGGCAATGTCTATGCGGCCGGGAGCAGCACGATCTACAAGATCAGCAGCCAGGGGCAGGCCAGCCCACTCGCCTTTTCGGTGCCCTCATCCCCCAGCACATTGAGCTTGGCCGTGGACGGCAGCTCGAATCTGTACATCGGCGTCGGTGCGGCCGGCGGGCTCTCCTCTCCAGGGACTGCGGCCATCTACAAGCTCACCCCGAACGGCACTCAGAGCACCGTGGCGGACTTCTCCAAGACTCAGGCCGTTCCCGCAGCCTCCTTCAGCCTCAATGGCCTGGCCGTCGATGCCCAAGGCAACGTCCACGCCAGTGCAGGCGCCTTCAACTTCCAACCGGTGCCCGGTGTCAGCTTCCCCTATGTGGCAGATGCCCTCATCAAAATCGATCCATCGGGAGGCATTTCGCTGGAAGCCGGCGTCTGGGGCCAGAGTGGCAACCAGGACGGCAGCGCCTCCCAGGCCCTTTTCAACCAGCCGATGGGGTTGGCGCTCGATCCGCAGGGCAATCTGCTGCTGGCAGACAGCGGCAACAACACGATCCGCCGAGTCTCCACCTCGGGCACGGTGAGCACGCTGGCCGGCCATGCCCCACTCACCAGCCCCATCGACGGCACGGGCAGCGCCGCAGGCTTTGTGGCCATCAATGGCCTGGCGGCCGATCAGAATGGGCACATCGCTGTCGCCGAAAATTCGGCCCTGAGGAGCCTCACCGAAAGCGGCACCGTCAGCACCTCGCAATCGGTACCGAGCGCCCATAGCACCTACAACGGCGCGGCATTCGATACCTCCGGCAATCTGTACACGGCCCTGAACACCACTTCTGGATCCCTCGCGACGTCGACCGTCTACAAGACTTCGATCCAGGGCGTCGCCACCAGCTTTGCGACCGGCTCGTATTTCTCGAACCTGGCCGCAGACAGCTCGGGCAATCTGTTTGCCAATTCCAATTCGGCGTCGGGGGTCCTGAAGATCAGCCCCACCGGGCAGGCAAGCTCGTTTGCACCCACGATCTCCTTCGCCAGCGCCCTGGCCACCGACAGCGCGGGCAACCTCTACGCCACCCAATTCGACCACACCATCGTGGTGGTGACCACCTACGGTACGCAGTCCTTGCTGGCCGGCACCTCGGGCCAGGCCGGTTATGCGGATGGGCCCGCCGCGAAAGCCCTGTTCCGGTCTCCGGCCGGCATCGCTGTGGACGCCAGCGGCAATGTCTATGTGGCCGACACCGGCAACAACCTGATCCGCAAGATCTCCCCCCAAGGCAGCGTCAGCACCGTGGCCGGCAGCTTTGGCTCGGGCGACACGTCGATGGGCACCCTGCCCGGGGCGCTGTACCGGCCGGGGCCCCTGGCGCTGGACAGCGACGGCAGCCTGCTGGTGGCCGTCAACGGCACCTCGGTGGTCCGCCTCCGGCTGCCCTGACCACCTGGAACCGATGCCTCAGGCCGGCACGGGGTCCAGCCGGTATTCGAAGCCATACGAGTGCGCGCCCCCGGCCGCGATCGTGATCGTGAGCCGGCCCGACAGGCCGGCCAGCGCCTCGGTGCCTGAATCGGGCACGACGGTGATCGACTGCACCGGCTCGCCGCGCGTCAGGGTCGAGCTGTGCTGCAGCACGAAGCTGCCGACGCGGCCCTCCAGGCTGCCGCGCACGGTCTCCATGGCCACATAGCCCGCCGAACCGGTGACCGCGCTGCGAAAGGCCAGCATCTCGCCCCGACCCTCGGCCTCGAGCGGGCCGTGGTAGCGCTTGTCGATCGACATGCGGCCCAGGCCGCTGCCGTCGGCCACGGCGCTCAGCGCCTGGGGCGCCAGTTGGACATCGAAGGGGCCGGTGATGGTGCGGGAAGTCATGGCAGGCTGGCTCCTGAAAGGGGGTGGGTGGCCGAGTGTGCCACGGGCCGGCCCCGCTGCGCCCCACCCTCGCTGTCCCAGTTCAGCCTTCGCCGACCTGCTGCAACAGCCATTGCCTGAATTCGTCCATGGCCCGACCCGGCGTGCGCGATTTCAGACGGGTGAGCCAGTAGCGGCCTCGTGATATCTGCATCTCAAAAGGTTGGACCAGGCGCCCCTGCTGCAGGTCAGGCGCGAACATCGAGGGCGGCAACAGGGCCACGCCAAAGCCCTGCAGGGCCGCCGAGGCCATGGCCAGCGAGGTGTCGAACACCGGTCCACGCAGCATCGGCGGGGCCACACCGGCGGCCGCAAACCAATCGGGCCATTCGTCGGCACGGTACGAACGCAACAGGGTCTCATGGCGCAGGTCTTCGATCGAATGCAGCCGCTGCGCGGTGGCGGGTGCGCACACCGGGCTCAGCGGTGCCTGCTGCAAGGGGTCGGCCTGCACGCCGTGCCAGGCGCCATCGCCGAAACGGATCGCCAGGTCGAGGCCTTCGCCCGCCAGATTGACGCGGTTGTTGTGGGTCTGCAGGCGCAGGTCGACAAAGGGATGGTTGCGCACGAAAGCGTCCAGCCGGGGCATCAGCCAGCCCACGGCATAGGTGCCGACCACGGCCACGGTGAGGGGTTCGCGCAGCCGTCCCTTCTCGAACTGGCCGAGCACCGCGCCCATGCGGTTGAACGAATCGCTCAGCAGCGGTTGCAGGGCCAGGCCTTCGTCGGTCAGGGCCAGGCCCCTGGGCAGGCGCCGGAACAGGGGCAGGCCCAGGCGCTGCTCGAGGTTCTTGACCTGGGCGCTGACGGCCGACTGGGTCACGTTCAGCTCCTGGGCCGCCAGGGTGAAGCTCAAGTGCCTCGCCGACGCCTCGAAAGCCCTCAATGCGTTCAATGGAAGGTTCATGCCCCAGATTTTCTTGGATTTGATGACGCAAATCGCCGTTTGTGTCCCGCCGCCCCAAGCCCTAGCATCGGCCGGACTTTGTTGACCTTGAACCCCAGAAAGACTCCCCATGCTCCAGCGCCGTGATTTCCACCGCCTTGCCCTGCTCGCCGGCAGCGCCCTGCTCTGCGGCCCCGCCCCGGTGCCGGCCGCCCTGGCAGCCGAGCGGCTGGCTTCCGACCTCGCCATCCCCTGGAAGACCATCGAGGCCGAAAGCCAGGGGCGCCTGGGTGCAGCCGTGCTCGACACCGCCCGTGCCCAGGTGCAGGGCCATCGGCTGGATGAACGCTTTCCGATGTGCAGCACCTTCAAATGGCTGGCGGCCGCCTCGGTGCTGCAGCGGGTCGATCAGGGCCATGAGCAGTTGGCGCGGCGCATCCGTTTCGGACGCCAGGACCTGCAGGAATGGTCGCCAGCCACAGAAAAACAGGTGGATGGCCAGGGCATGACGCTGGCCGAACTCTGCGAGGCGGCCATCACCCTGAGTGACAACACGGCGGGCAACCTGATCCTGGACGCGATCGGCGGCCCCGAGGGATTGAGCGCCTTTGCCCGCCTCCAGGGCGACCCCGTCACCCGGCTCGACCGCCGCGAACCCGACCTGAACCAGTCGCTGCCCGGTGATCCACGCGACACCACCAGCCCGCGCGCCATGGCCGGCCTGCTGCAGCGCCTGGCCCTGGGGCCGGCGCTGTCGGACGGCAGCCGGGGGCAGTTGCAGCAATGGCTGCAGGCCACGCGCACCAACACGAAACGCCTGGCGGCCGGCCTGCCGCCGGGCTGGCGGCTGGGCAGCAAGACCGGCACCGGGCCGCACGGCAGCACCAACGATGTCGGTGTCTACTGGCCGCCCGCAGGCGCCCCGGTGGTGGTGGCGGTGTACCTGACAGGCTCGAAGGCCTCGCTGGAGGTCCGAGAGGCCGCCCTGGCCAGGGTGGCCCAGGCGGTGTTCCAACACTTTGGCGGCTGAATACCCCGGCGCGCCGCGACGGCTCTCAGCCAAGGCGCCCATAGAGCGTGGCGCGCGAGATGCCCAACAGCCGGGCCGCCGCCACCTTGTTGCCGCCGGTGTGGCGCAGGGCCTGCCGGATGGCCTGCTGCTCGAGCGCGGCGATCTGCTGGGCCAGTGGTTGCACGGTGTCTTCGTCGCTGAGGGGGCGGCCCCGCAGATCGCTGTCTGCGACCGACGCGGCGGGCTCAGGCAGACGCACCGTTGGCAACGCCAGCACCGGCTCCAGGCCTGAATCCTTCAGCACGCCCTGCAGCAAAGGCAGATCGATCAGGCCCGAATCGCTGCGCAGGGCGGCCTGCTCGAGCACATTGCGCAACTCGCGGATGTTGCCGCGCCAGGGCTGGGCCTCGAGCAGGGTCAGGGCGGCCGGGCTGAGTTCGGGCGGTGCGCTGCCATTGCGCAAAGCCATGTCCTCGCCCAGCACCTCGACCAGGGCGACGATGTCGCTGGCCCGCTCGCGCAGCGGCGGCACCCGGATGGGCAGCACGCCCAGGCGGTAGTAGAGGTCTTCGCGGAAGCGCCCTTCACGCACCAGGGCCGGCAGATCGCGCGAGGTGGCGGCGATCACCCGGGCGTCGAAGGGCTGCAGCCGGTTCGAGCCCAACGCCTCGATCTCGCCCTCCTGCAGCGCCCGCAGCAGCTTGGCCTGCAGGTTCAGCGGCATGTCGCCGATCTCGTCGAGGAACAGCGTGCCGCCGTCGGCGAGCCGGAACTTGCCTTCACGGCCCTTGCGCTCGGCCCCGGTGTAGGCGCCCGGCGCGACGCCGAAGAATTCGGCCTCGAGCAGGGTGTCGGGCACGGCTGCGATGTTGACGCTGACGAAGGGCCCCCGCGCGCGCTGCGAGGCCGCATGGATGGCATGTGCCAGCAGTTCCTTGCCGGTGCCGGTCTCGCCCAGCAGCAGCACCGGGCTGGCCGACTGCGCCGCGCGGCGCGACTGGCGCTTGACCTCGACCGCTGCCGCACTGGTGCCGACAAAGCTGGCGAAGGTGTATTTGGCGCGGCGCAGCCCGTCGGCGCTGCCCAGTTCGCGCTTGCGCTGCGAGGCCAGTTCGCGGCGGGCGTCGTCCAGGTCCTGCTGAAGACGGGCGAACTTGCTGATCAGGGGCTTGAGCGTGGTCTCGGGATGGTCGAAGAGCACGATGCCGATGGCCCCGATCACCGAGCCGGCTTCGTCGCGCAGCGGCAGGCGGCTGACCACGAAGGTGCCGGCCTTGTTGGTGAGCAGGTCGATCAGGATCGCCTCGCCGGTCTCGAGCACACGCTGCATCTGCGTGTTGGGGATCACCTCTTCGACCCGGTGGCCGAGGAACTGGCCGATCGACGAAAAGCCCAGGGCCGGCAGGAAGCGCTGGTAGCCCTCGTTCACCCAGACGATGCGCCCGCCACGGTCGACCAGGAACATGCCCTGGCTGATGCTCGAGAACAGGTGGAACATCGACTGCGCGGCCAGCGCCAGAATGCTGTCGGCGTCGCTGGGCAGAGCGCTGGCGGCGATCTCGGTGGGGTCTTTCAGGGGCATGGCCCGGATGGTAGCGCGCTGCCCGGCGGCTCGCCGCGCAGGCGCTGCAGCCGCGCCCACAGTTCGCGGGGCTGCTCGATGCGGGTGCGCACCAGCCCGGCATAGATGTCGCCCTCGTTGCCGTCCAAGCTGATCGCCTCGCCCTCGCGCATCAGTTGCCCGCCCAGGCGCAGGCAGCGCGCCGCCAGGTCGATCTCCAGCCCGGCGCAGCCGACCAGACAGACCTTGCCGAGCTGGCGGGCGATCACCGCCGCATGCGAGGTGCGCGCGCCGTGGCAGGTCAGCAGCCCTTCGGCCTGTTCGAGGGCCGCCAGATCGCTGGTCTCGGCGTCGGAACGCACCAGCACCACCGGCTCGCCACGCGAGCGCAAGGCCAGCGCGGCAGCTTCGTCCAAGGCGATGAGGCCGCAGGCCACCCCCGGACCGGCGCTGGCCGCATGGGCCAGGGGCTGCAGGGTCTGGCCGTCGTCGGCGCAGACCCGGCGTTGGCCCAGCGCCTGTTCGTCCAGGTCGGCGGTGCGTTGCCGAGCGGTCGCGGTGTCGATGAGGCCCTCGTCGTGCAGGTCCAGGGCGATGCGGGCCGCGGCCTGGGCGCTGCGTTTGCCGCTGCGGGTCTGCAGCAGATAGAGCCGCCCTTCCTCCACGGTGAACTCGAAGTCCTGCATGTCGCCGAGCGCGTGCTCCAGGCTGCGGGTGGCCGTCTCCAGCTCGTTCCAGCAGTCAGGCAGGCGGGCCGCCAGCTCGTCATGGCCGTGGGCACTGCGCCGCCCCGACACCACATCCTCGCCCTGGGCATTGAACAAGAAGTCGACCCAGGGTCGGGGCTCGCCGCTGACGGGGTCGCGTGTGAAGCCGACCCCCGAGCCCGAACGAGCGCCGGCATTGCCGAAGACCATGCGCTGGACGGTGACCGCCGTGCCCAGGCTGTCGGGCAGCGCATGCAGGCGGCGGTATTCGACCGCCCGGTCCGACTGCCAGGACGCCAGCACCGCCGCGATGGCCTCGCCAAGTTGGCTCACGGGATCCTGCGGGAAGGGGCGGCCGGCCTCTTCGGCAAATCGGCGCAGGTGGCTGCGGCACAGGCTGCGCAGTTCGGCGAAGTCGAGGTCGCGCTCGTCGCGGTCGGCCCCCAGGCGGGCACGGTCCTCTTCGAACACGGCGGCCTCCAGCCCGGCGACCACCTCGCCATAGGTGGCGATCAGGCGGCGATAGGCATCCCAGACCAGGCGCGGTCGGCCGGTCTGGCGCAACAACCCCGGCACGGTGGCCTCGCACAGGCCGATGTTGAGCAGGGTCTCCATCATGCCGGGCATGGACACCGGCGCCCCTGAGCGCACCGACACCAGCAAGGGCCGGCGCACATCGCCCAGGCGCAGGCCGCAGGCCTGCTCCAGCGCCTGCAGGCCGGCCTGCCAGGCCTGCGGCTCGCAGGCGGCGCGGCGGCTCTCGGCATCGGTACACCAGGCGGTGCCCAGCACGAAGGCCGGCGGCACCCGCAGGCCCAGGCCGGCCATGCGCCAGAGGTTGTAAGCCTTGAAGCCGAGCGCCTGGGGCGTGGCCTCCGCCAGCGAGGGGCCGGCGCCGTCGGGGCAGCCGATCAGGAAGACCGATCGGTCGGGGGCGATCATGACCGGGCCCCCGCTTCGTCGAAGGCCAGGTCGCGCAACCCGTATCCGGCCGCCAGCAGGCGGTCGGAGGCCAGCTCCAGGCTCTGGGCCAGGTCGTTGGCCAGCATCAGCGATGGCGCATCGCTGAGGCTTTGCAGCAGCACCCGGCGGGCCTCGCGCAGCAGTTCGTCACAGCGGCGCTCGGCGTGCAGCACGGCCCAGCTGGCGCTGAGGAAGGCATCGTTGTCCTGGCCCTCGGCATCGTGCTCGCTGCCCAGATGGCGCGCCACGGCCAGCGCCTTGACATGGTCCTGGGTGGCCTGCGCCACCACCTGGGCCAACAGCGACAGCGCCTCGCGCACCTCGCGGGTCCAGCCCTTCTGGTGGTGGTCGGCGATCAGGCTGATCAGGAAGGCCGCCTCTTCGAGCGCATCGGCCACATCGTCGGACAGGGCCAGCAGGCGCGAGACGGGGCGCCAGCGCGGCTGGCGCTCGGCCAGTTCGCGGGCGCGCATCACCAACTGGTCCGCCTGCCGCTCCCAGCCCTTGGCCCGGGCCGCCAGCTCTGTGGCCTCGTGCTTCAAGGCATCGTGATCGCCCGCCAGGGTCTGGGCCAATGCCTCGGCCAGGGCCTGGCAGTAGGCGGCATGCTCATCGAGCAGATCGAATTCGGCGCTGCGCTGGCGCACCAGGCGGGCCAGCAGCAGGCGGGCCTCGTCGGCCACCAGCGAGGCGCCCTGCCCATGCAGCAGCGCGGCACTGGCCAGCCGCATCAGGTCGAGCAGAAAGCCCATGGCGTTGTCCTCGCCCAGCACCTCATCAAGCCGGTCGCCGATGCGGAAGGCGCCCTCGCCCACGCTCTGCATGGCCGCGAACACCAGTTGCTCGCCACCGGCACGCAGCCATGCCATGTGGCCGATCTCCTGGCGCGCAGCCTCGGTCAGCAGCGCCACGGCGGCGGGCTTGCCGACGAAATGGAGCAGGCGCTTGCGGGCGCGGTTCCAGTCGATCAGAAAGACGATGCGTGAGCCCAGCCCCTCGAGCGTGCGGGCCAGTTGGGCTGCATCGGCGCAGGCGAAAGTGGCCACGCCCACGGTGTAGGCCAGGCCCTGGTTGAGCTGGGCGTCCTGGCGCGCCTCGAGCACCGACCAGTTCGCACCCAGCGGCGCCAGCAGGTCCTGGAAGAATTCGAAGCGGCGCACATGCAGGTCCGAATAGGTCAGCGTGACCGTCAGCTCCTCGACCTGCACCACCAGCACATGGGCGTCGTTGGTGCCGATGTCGTTCTGCAGCAGCAGCCGGGCGCCGTCGCGGGTGGCGGCGGTGTCCAGACCGGGGTGGTCGAATTTCAGCGGTGCGGTACGCCGCAGGCCGTGCATGAAGGCTTCGACCAGAGGGCGGTCGCGGTCCTCGATCTGCCAGACGTGGGCGCCGGCCAGCACCTCGGTGGCCACTTCGCGGGCCACCTGGTTGAGTGCCTTGTGCAGGTCCATGACGAGCTGGTGCAGGCTGTCGTCGGTCCCGCCGCCATGGCTTGCGCCGTGGGTCAGGCTGCGCAGCTGCGCTGCATCCAGCCAGCCTTCCTGCAGTTCGGCCAGCCAGGCCTGCCAATGCTGCACCCGCAACGAGGTGTCGCTGCCCGGGTCGGGCTCCAGCGCCAGCACCGGCCGGGCCATCACGGCGAGGTTCTCGCGCAGGGCCTCGCGCAAGCGCTCCAGCCCCGGCAGCAGCCAGCGCCCGTCGATGCGGCTGGCCGCCGAGGGCAATTCGAGCAGCCAGTTTTCACTGGCAAGCCCCGCGGCGGCGAGTTCTCGGCCCAGGTCCATGGTCGGCTGCTGGGGATGGTCGGCATGGTGGCAGGCGGCCTGCAATGCCGACAGGCAGACCTTGAGCCGGTCGTTGGCCACCAGGGCGGCCCTCACCCAGACCGGCAGCAGAAGGCGCTGCTGCCCCAATGAAGCCACTGCGAGACTCTTGTCCATGTCGATGCCCTTTCCGGCGTGCAGGGCAGTCTGGAATGCGCAGATGACGCAACCATGAACAGGGTGGACGATGTGCCCAGCCCTTGCGCAGGATCAAGCCGGCGGCAACCCAGGCACAATCGCCGCATGAGCGAACTTGCGACCCTGCGACTGGACAAATGGCTCTGGTCGGCCCGTTTCTACAAAACCCGCAGCCTGGCGGTCGAGGAGATCAACAAGGGGCGCATCGAGGTGAATGGCCAGGCCGCCAAGCCTTCGCGCGAACTGCGGCCCGGCGACCGGGTGGTGCTGCGCCAGGGGCCGGTGTCGCGCACGGTGCTGGTGCTGGGGCTGAGTGCCCAGCGCGGTCCGGCACCGGTGGCCCAGCAGCTCTACAGCGAGACCGCCGAGAGCGTGGCCGCCCGCGAACAGGCGGCAGAACAGCGGCGCCTGGCCCCCGAGCCGGCCCTGAGCCTGAGCGAGGGCCGGCCCACCAAGCGCGACCGGCGCGATCTGGACCGCAGCCGCGACTGGAACGATCGCTGGAGCGCCGGCATCGGCGCCGACCTGTCGGCCCGGCGCGGCCGCTGAAATCACTGCACGCGCACGGCCACCATGGTCTGGTTGAGCAACTGGTAGGCGATCTCGCCGAAGGTGATCGGCCCCTCGACACCGCCGATGGCCTTGCCCTCGAGCTCACCGAACAGGAAGTTCAGGATGCAGTTGCACGACAGCACCAGCCCCTGGGCC
>JAFAMV010000203.1 GCA_019233055.1 Curvibacter sp. | reverse complement strand
TTTCGCCGAGGTAGATGCAGCTGTGCCGGGCCAGCTCGTCGGGGTGGGCGGGCGCCCCCTTGTCGGCGAGGTAGCGCGGCGTGGCGAAGACCCCATGCCCGACCGCCATCAGTGGCCGCCCCGACAGACCGGCTGGCGGTGCCTCGGTGATGCACACGGCGAGATCGACGGCTTCCTCGAACAGATCGACCTGGCGGTCCGTGACGATCAGCTGCACATCCACCTCCGGATACCGGGCCAGGAAGGCCGGCATCAGCGGATGCAGGATCTGGCGCGCCACGGCCTTGGGACAACTCACCCGCAGCAGGCCGTGCGGCACGGCCTGCTGCGAATCGCGCAGGGCCACCACCTCGCGCGCGGCGCTGACCAGCGAGCGGCATTGCTCATACACCGCCGCACCGGCTTCGGTCAGGCGCAGCTTGCGGGTGCTGCGCTCGAACAGGCGCATGCCCAGCAGGCGCTCCAGACGGCCGATCTGGCGGCTGACCGCCGACGGCGTCTGGTGCATTTCCCGGGCCACCGCCGAGAAATGGCCGAGCTCCACCACCCGGGTGAAGACGGCCATGTCGGACAGGTTGTCGAGGGGAATATTCATGCGCTGTAGGCACAGGTTCTGTGCTCGAACGCCAGATTGTCACCAAATGTGCAGCAATCAACAATGGGCGCCCCTGCATAGCTAGAGGTCTCGCCCATGTCTGTCGCTGTCATCGCCCCTTCCCGCTCGCTCGTGCGCCTTGCCGATGCCGCCCTGCTGCTGGTGGCCTTGGTCTGGGGCACCAGCTACGGCGTGGCCAAGAATGCCCTGGGCTACTACCCGGTGCTGGGCTTTCTGGCGGTGCGCTTCCTGCTCACCGCAGCCCTGCTCGGGCCGGTGCTCTGGCGTCTGCACGCGCCGGCGCGGCGCCAGGCCTGGGCGGCGGGACTGCCGCTGGGCGCCTGGATGCTGGCCATCTTTCTGTGCGAGACCTATGGCGTGGCCCACACCGACGCCAGCCTTGCCGCCTTCCTGATCAGCCTGTGCGTGGTGTGGACGCCCCTGGTCGAATGGGCCCTGCTCCAGCGCCGCCCCCGCAGGGCGCTGCTGGGCTTTGTCGCCCTGTCCGTGGCCGGCGCGGTGCTGCTGACCGGTGCCTGGTCGCACGGCCGGGGCTGGGGCCTGGGTGAGGGGCTGATGCTGGCGGCGGCCCTGTTGCGCGCCATCACGGTGTGCCAGACCGCACGCCTGACCCGGGGGCGGCAGATCCCGGCACTGGCGCTGACGGCGGTGCAGTCGACCGTGATCGGCCTCGGCAGCCTGGCCTTCGCGCTGGCCGGCCCGCAGACCTTGCCCCCCCTGCCGACGGCGGGCGCCTTCTGGGGCGCCTGCGCCTACCTGGTGCTGGGCTGCACGGTGTTCGCCTTCTTCGTGCAGAACTGGGCGCTCAGGCACAGCGAGCCCAGCCGCGTGGCGCTGCTGATGGGCAGCGAGCCGGTGTTCGGCGCCCTGTTCGGCGTGCTCTGCCTGGGTGAATCGATGTCGCCGGTCCAATGGCTGGGCGGCGCCCTGGTGGTGGGCGCGGCGCTCTGGATGAGCTGGCGGGCCTGAAGGCCTATTCACTGTTCACTGTTCACGGCCCACGGTCGCGCCCGATTCCGCGCCAGGCCGCTGGGCAGGGATCTTGTCAGTGCGTCTGCGGCTGCGCCGGCGACGTCGCAAACTGCGCGACAAGGCCGCGCCACAGGGCATCGCGCTCGCGCCCCAGGTGCGCGCCGCTCGCATCGCCACGGGCGTCCGCAGCGACCGCGAGGTGCACCATCACCAGGCGCAGCACCGGATCGACAAAGATCGCCTGGCCGTAGATGCCCAGCAACACGAAACTGCGGTGGTCCCCCGGCAGCAGCCAGACCTGGTAGCCATAACCCAGGTAGTGGCTGCCATGCGAATCCATGGTGCCGGGCCGGAACGCGGCGGGCTGGCGGGCCGGATCGGTCATGTCGAGCAGGTAGGGGCGCGGCACGACCTGGCGCCCACGCACCCGGCCGTCGTCGGCCAGCATCTGGCCGAGCCGCGCATAGTCGCGGGCCGTGGCGCTGAAACCGCCGCCGAGCAGCTCGACGCCGTCGCCGGGGTTCAGCAGGTAGCTGGCCGCCGATTCCGCCCCCATCGGCTGCCAGAGCTTCTCGTCGATGTAGCTGCAGGCGTCGCGTCGCGTCGCTGCGCGCAGCACCAGGCCGAGGATCTCGGACTGCGCGGTCGCATAGCTGAAGTGCTCGCCCTGGGCATATTCACGCTCGGTCACCCCCCGCGCCGCCGCCACCAGGCCCTTGCGCCGGGCCACCCGGTTGAATGCCGCCCGGTCGTCGTTCGGACCGTAGTCCTCGACAAAACGCGCGCCCGAGGCCATGCGCATCAGGTTCACGATCCGGGTCTGGCCGTACAGCGTCCCGGCCAGGGCGGGCACATACTGGTCGGCCGTGTCGTCAAGGGAATGGATGGCACCGTCCTGCAGTGCCTCGCCGATGGCCAGGGCCAGCAGGGTCTTGGCCATCGAATTCGACAGCATGCGCATCTCGCGGCTGCGCCCGTAGCCGTAGCGCTCGGCTTCGAGCCGACCGTCCTTGAGCACCAGCAGCGCCGTCACCCGCTGGTGCTGCAGGTAGTCGTCGAGGCCGTAGGTGGCGCCCTCATAGCGGTAGCTCAGTGCGGGGCGGGGCGCCGCCGGGGGCAGCGGCACCGAGTCTGCCGCCGGCGCCAGCAGGCAGTGCGGGCCGAAGCTGTCGAAGGCACTGAAGGACCCCACGATGTAGCGCGGCTCGTTCATCTGGGCCTTCCGGGGCGCGACCGGGTAGCCGTCGTCCCTGCCCAGCAGGGCCTCGTCGGGTGCGGCAGCGACGCTGCGCGCCAGGATCAGCAAGGGGACGAGAAAAAGCCAGCCTCTCATGTCGGTGCTCCGGGATCGTTTCGGAATGCGCGCGCCTGCAGGCATCGCCTGCAAGCAACGGCCCCGGGGGCGTACACGTTGACGGCCAGGGATCGCCGCCATGCAAAGCTCCGGCAAACCTGGGTCGCTGCAAGGCCCCTCGCCGCCGCGGCATGGGCCGGGGCGCCATGCGGGCCCGGTTTGTGCGAAAGTCCTGGCCTGCGGTCGGGCCGAAGAGTCCGCCGCAGGCCCTCCACAAAAGAACCCCAAGGACACCCCCCATGACCCCCTACCTCGGCGGCTGCCTGTGCGGCCAGATCCGCTTCCGGATCGCCTCCGAAGCCGGCCCTTCCCGCATCTGCTGGTGCCGCGACTGCCAGCGCATCGCCTCGAACGGCACGGCCAATGTGCTCTTCCCGAGCGAAGCCATCGAGGTCACCGGCACCCCCGGACGCTTCGAGAAGGCGGCCGACAGCGGCAACACGGTCGTCCGCCGCTTCTGCCCCCGCTGCGGCACCCAGCTGTTCTCTGATTCGACCGGGCGCCCGGGGCTGACGGTGGTGCGCATCGGCACCCTGGACGAGCCCTCTTCGGTCCGGCCTTCGGCCAACATCTGGACCGCCAGCGCCCCGCGCTGGGCCAGCCTGGATGCGTCGCTCGAGGGCTTCAGCGGGCCGCCGCCAGCGGTGGCACCGAAGTAAGCCTCGCCCGCCACGGACAGCCCTGCGCCGGCCGGGCGCAGATCACTTGCCGAACATGCGGGCCAGGTGCTGCCACGCACGCAGCAGCAGGCCGGCGCGTTCGACATCGGCCTGGGCGACCAGTTGGGCCTCGCCCACCGGCTTGCCGTTCGAGGTGGCGACCACCTTGCCGATCACGCTGCCCTTGGCCACCGGCGCCTCGAGGTCGGACTTCAGCTCCACCGAGGTCTGAACCTGCTGGCCGCGCGGCACGGTCAGCGTCCACGGGGCGCCCAGGCCTGCATCGACCGTGTCGGCCTTGCCGAAGGCGACCTTGGCCTTGCCGACCACCGCATCCGCCTGGATCGGGGTGGCCTTCTCGAAGTTGCTGAAGCCCCAGCCGAGCAGGGCCCGCGTCTCGTCGGCGCGCGCCTGGGCGCTGTGGGTGTTGAGGATGGCGGTGATCAGGCGCATGCCGTTGCGCTTGGACGAGGTGACCAGGCAGTAGCCGGCCTCTTCGGTGTGGCCGGTCTTCAGGCCGTCGACGGAGGGGTCGGTGTAGAGCAGCGCATTGCGGTTGCCCTGCTTGATGCCGTTGTACTTGAACTCGCGCTCGGCGTAGATCGGGTAGTAGTCGGCGCTGTCACGGATGATGGCGCGGGCCAGCACCGCCAGGTCGCGCGCCGACGACTTGTGATCGGGGTCGGGCAGACCCGTCGGGTTCATGAAATGGGTGTGGGCCATGCCCAGGCGCTGGGCCTCGGCGTTCATCAGCTTGGCGAAGCCCTCTTCGGAGCCGGCCATGTGCTCGGCGATCGCCTTGGAGGCGTCATTGCCCGACTGGATGATGATGCCGCGCAGGATGTCGATCACCGTGGCCTGGCTGTTCAGCGGCAGGTACATGCACGACTCGGTGCTCGAGCCGCGGCACCAGGCGTTCTGGCTGACCGAGACCAGATCGGTCTGCTTGAGCTTGCCCGAGCGCAGCGCCTGCTCGACCAGGTAGCTGGTCATCATCTTGGTCAGCGAGGCCGGCGGCAGGGGCTCGTCGGCATTGGCCGAGGCCAGCACCTCGCCGGAGTCGAAGTCCATCAGCAGCCAGGCCTTGGCGGGCAGGGCCGGCGGGTTGGCCGCCAGGGCGCTGTCGGCCGCCAGTCCCTGCGTCAGGTCCTCGGCGGCCTTCTTGCGGGGCGCGGCCTTGGCGACGGTGGCGGGCTTGGCGGCCTTGGCCGCGTGATGTGCGGCCGCAAAGGCCGGCGGGGTGGAGAGCAGGGCGCCCGCAGCGATGGCGACGACGACAGGGAGAAGGGAGAAAGTCTTGGTAGGCATGGAGATTTCAGGCAGAGCGCAGATTGTCGCGAATCGGTGTTGATTTTCGCTCGGACGGCGGGGCCGGCAGGACTGGAAACGGCCCGCGCCATCGAAAAAGTCCGGCTGCCGGCACGGCCACCGGCTCAGGCGATGTCTCGGCCCACCACGGCCTTTGGGCAGCGGCGCCGAGGCGGGCTCAATCGAGCGCCGCGATGACCCCGCAGGCGATGCGCCCGCCCGAGTTGCCGGTCGGCTGGGTCGTGTAGTCGTCCGCGCCCTCGTGGACGATCACCGAATGGCCCACAAAGCCACGGCTGCCCGACAGGGCGGCCCCCTCGATCGCGAAACGGGCGTCGACCCGGCCTTGCGCATCGGCCGACACCATCGGCAGGTCGCCGGCATGGTGCTCGCCCCCCTGAGGGCCGTGGTGCAGGTGGTCGGGATTGAAATGGCCGCCGGCACTGCCGAAGTCGGCGCTGGCGCAGTTGCCGGTCTCGTGGACATGGAGTCCGTGCGCAGAACCCGGCGGCAGGCCGGTGGCCACCACATGCACCTCGACATGCCCCGCGCGATCGGTGAAGGTCACCAGGCCGCGCAGGCTGCCGCCGGATGCCGGCGACAGCGTCGCGACGGCCTGGGCCGCCGGCGGGGTCTGGGTGGTGGCGCCGGGAGAACCCGAAGCGCAGGCGGCCAGCAACAGCACGAAAGCCATCGGGGCCAGGCGCAGGCAGGGCGTCATCATCATGGTCATTGCTCCTCATCAGTGAAGGGTTTGAGAGCCTGTTCAATGTCTCGCACGGGCCGGGTAGTTTGTTCCGTCCGGACTCTTGGCACAAGCCCGAGCCTAGGAGCCCTGGACGCCATTTTGGTTCCGGGGATCAAGACGCCGTGAAGCCCATGGACAGGAGGCCCGGTCTTGCCAGAGGGCCCTGGACTTGGGGGCGCACGCCCCTGCCGCTGCCATGGCAACCCCGATCACAGTAGAGTCCGGCCGAGGAACACCAGCCCGTCGCCCGAGGAACCCCGCCATGCCCCTGCGCCTCCTTGCCGCCTTCGCCGCCCTGCTGGCCGGCCCGCCCCTGGCACTGGCGGCGCCGCCGCCGACCTGCCCCGCCCAGCACTGGACGGTGGCGCCCCCGGCCGAGTCGGGTTGGGATGCCGAGAAGCTCGGCCGGCTCGACACCCTGCTGCAGAGCCTGGACACCGCCTCGCTGACCGTGGTGCACCACGGAAGAATCGTCTTCGACTACGGCAGCACCTCCTCGACCTACAACCTCCACTCGGCGCGCAAGAGCATCCTGAGCATGCTCTACGGCATCGCCGTCGGCAAAGGGCAGGCCGGCCTCGACGCCACGGTGGGCAGCCTGGGCATCGACGACCTGGGCGGCCTCTCCGACACCGAGAAGACCGCCACGGTGCAGCAGATGCTCGAGGCCCGCTCGTGCATCTACCACGAGGCCGTGTACGAGACCGAG
This sequence comes from Curvibacter sp., assembly GCA_019233055.1. Taxonomy (GTDB): domain Bacteria; phylum Pseudomonadota; class Gammaproteobacteria; order Burkholderiales; family Burkholderiaceae_C; genus Curvibacter. Next base: position 40,975 of record JAFAMV010000203.1, on the reverse strand, counting down.
GCCATGAAAGGCAAACGCCCGGTACGCCACTCTTGCTCACCGGGCGCGCAGTGGTACTACAACAACTGGGACTTCAACGCCCTGGGCACCGCCTACCGCATCCAGACCGGCAAGACCGTGTTCGAGGGCTTCGGCGACGAACTGGCCGGACCGCTGCAACTGGAGGATTTCGACCCGCAGCGGGACACCCGATTCGTGGGCGGCCACAGTTCGCGCCACCCCGCCTACACCATCCGGCTGTCGTCGCACGATTTCGCACGCCTGGGCCTGCTCATGGCCCGCGGGGGCGACTGGTGCGGCAGGCAGTTGCTGCCCGCCGGCTGGGTGAGCACCAGCACGGCCCCGATCTCACCGACCGACATCGCCGGGGTGGACTACGGCTACCTGTGGTGGACCAGCGCCGGAAACATCCACTTCGGCCATCGGTTTGCCTCACCCGTCTTCAGCGCCCGTGGCCACCTGGGGCAGTATCTGCTGGTGGTGCCCGCAGACGATCTTGTCGTCGCCCACCTGAGCCAGGGTGAATCGGACGGCCATCGGCTCGCCTCGTCGAGCCACTTCGGCCAGGTGGTCAAGGCCGTGATCGAGGCCATGCCCCGCTAGGATGCACTTCAGCCCGGCCTCAACAAACCATCAGGAATCCCTTCGATGACCACCGATCTTTCCATCGACCTTTCCATCGATCTGAGAGCCGCGACGACGCAGGTGCGCGACCCGGAAAGATTTCAGCTGTCCTTCGGCCACGCCTGCGCGCAGCGCGTGCGCCACCTGCTCGAAGACGAGGAGGTCATCGGTTGCCTGGACGTGCTGGGCGACTACCTCGCCGGCCGCGTGGACCGCGCCGTCCTGTTGACCAGGGCCGCCCGCGCAGCAGAGCTGGCCCGGCACCATCCGGGATCGCGCTCGCTCGACGGCGTGGGCCATGCAGCCGTGTCGGCCAGCCACGCGGTGGCCAACGCACTGGCAGGCCGGGCCTCTCAGGCGGCCGACTATGCAGCCTATGCCGTGGTCTATGGCGAGGGAGGCTACGGGGCCGTGGGCGATGCCGATTCGTATCTGCCCGAAAGGACCTGGCAGCAGGCGACACTGCAAAGGCTGGCCGCCACGGAGGCGGGGGCATCTAGGGCCTGAACCCGCTCGGCGTGCCCCCGGCCAGCTTGCGCATCAGCCGGCGCAGGGCCGTGGCGTCCTGGTAGCCCACGGCCTCGGCCACCTGCTCCACCGTCAGGCGGCTGCCGGCCAGCAGGGTGCGGGCACGCCGCAGCCGCACACTCTGGATCAGGGCCAGCGGCGACTTGCCGGTGGCCTGCCGCACGCGGCGTGCCAGGGTGCGCTCCGAGACACAGAACTCGCTGGCCAGCGCCGCCACCGAGGGCGGTTCGGGCAAGGCACGTTCGACCCGCGCAGCCAGCCTGGCGACCAGCTCGTCGCCGATCGCAAGCACCTCGGGCACGATGAAGGGCGCCTGCGCCTGGCGGGCGTCGATGAGCAGGCTGCGCGAGACCGCCTCGACCAGGGCCGTGCCATGGCGCTCCCGCAGCAGATGCAGCATCAGATCGGCCTGGGCCAGGGCAGCCCCTGCGGTCGTCAGCGGGCCATCGGTGCAGACCATGTGGTCGGCATCGACCCGGCAGAGCGGCTCCAGACGCTGCAAGGCGGCGGCCAGCCACCAGGTGGTGGTCACGCGACGCCCCTGCAGCAGGCCGGCCCGTTGCAGCAGGAACACGGCCGAGCACGACGCCGCCACCGGACCCGCATGCTGCCGCAGCCAGGCGACGGCCCGGCGCGCGTCCACCTCGTCGAGACGACGGGCCATCGCCTCGGGCCCCTCCAGACCCAGGCCCGGAACGATCCAGGTGGAGCGGTCGGGGCGCGGCGCGCCCCTGAGCACTTCGGCGCGCAGCGAGAGCCCGCCCGCCAGCCCGACCTGGGCCGCCCCGGTCGAGACCACCCGCCAGGTCGGCACCGGCGCGCCCACCCTCGGCGCCAGGGCGGCCGCGGCGCGCAGCACGTCGAGGGTGACGGCGACGCTGCTGGCATAAGCCCCTTCCAGGACCAGCACGGTGAAATCGGTCATTGGCTGATTACGCTCGAATAATGTCATTTAAGACACTTCGATTCTGCCTCAGGAAGGGCTCCAATGGACCCACCATCCCTCCAGGAGAACACCTTGCCCAACATCCAGGTCCTGATCCCGAAGTCGTCCTTTGCCGGCACCGCCCGCGACACCCTGATCCAGCAACTCACCCAGGCTGCCGCCGAGGCGGAACAGATGCCCGAGGACCCTCGCCAGCGCTTCTACTGCTGGGTCCAGATCAACGAAGTGGATGCCTTCGCCTGCGGCGGCCAAGAACCCGGCGAGCACCTGCTGCCCTGCGTGGTCACCGCCCATGTGCCGGCCGGCGTGCTCGATGGCGGCATGCGCCGGCGCTATGTGCAGCGCCTGCATGCGGCCATCCGGGCCGCCCTGCCGGCCCAGGAGACGCGCCGGCTCGCCACCTCCATCTTCGTGCACGACGTGGCCGACGGCAGCTGGGGAGCCAATGGCGCGCTCTGGCGCCTGCCCGACTTCTGTGCGGCAGCCGGCTACCGGCATCTGGCGGAGCTGCAGCCATGAGCCCCTCGATCCACCACAACGACGACGCCTTGGCGGACTTCGACCCACGCGAGTTCGTCTTCGACGGCAAGGCCAAGCGTGTCCATGTGGCCGGCACCGGCCCGGCGGTGATCGTGATGGCCGAGATGCCGGGCATCAGTCCCGATGTCGCCCGTTTCGCCCGCTGGGTGCGTGATGCCGGCTTCACCGTCCACATGCCCTCGCTGTTCGGCACCGATGGCGCCTGGCCCACGGCCGAGGCCGGCGCCGCAGTGTTCCGCCAGGCCTGCATCAGCCGCGAATTCCAGGTGCTCGGCGCCGGCCGCGCAAGCCCCGTGACGGCATGGCTGCGCGCGCTGGCCCGTCAGGCCCATGCCGAATGCGGCGGCCCGGGCGTGGGCGCGGTCGGCATGTGCTTCACCGGCAATTTCGCACTCAGCATGATGCTGGAGCCCGCCCTGCTGGCCCCCGTGCTCTGCCAGCCCTCGCTGCCTCTGGACGATCCGGCCGGGCTGGAGATCTCCGCCGACGAGCTCGCGACGGTCAGGCAACGTCTGGACCGTGAAGACCTGAGCGCACTGGCCTTGCGCTTCGAAGGGGACCGCGTGTGCCGCGCGGCGCGGTTCGAGCGTTACGCCGCAGCCCTGGGTGAGCGTTTCGTGGCCAGGGTGCTGCCCGACTCGGCCGCCCACCCCGCCCCGCCCCCTTTCTTCGCGACCCATGTGCCGTACCCCCACAGCGTGCTGACGGCGCATCTGGTGGATGCAGACGGCGAACCCACGCGGCAGGCCCGCGACGAGGTGCTGGCCTTTCTGCGGCGACGGCTTCAGCCCTGAAGGGCGCCACCCGGGCGGATCCGATCGGGACACGACGCCTCCTCCTCGGGGCGGTCTGCCTTTGGTGCACACTTCGCCCATGTCCACCGCCCCGTCAGCCGACACGCCGACCCTGTTCGAGAATGCCCAGGCCTTTGAAACCTGGCTGGCGCGCCACCATGCCAGCTCCCCGGGCCTCTGGCTGCGGATCGCCAGGCGCGGTGGCGGCGAAACCAGCGTGAGCTACCCCGAGGCGGTGGAGATCGCCCTGTGCTGGGGCTGGATCGACAGCCAGAAGAAGGGCCAGGACACACAGCACTTCCTGCAACGCTTCACACCCCGACGTGCCCGCAGCGTCTGGTCCAAGGTCAATGTCGAGAAGGTGGCAACGCTCATCGGGCAGGGCCGCATGCAGGCGCCGGGCCTGGCCCAGGTCGAGGCGGCCAAGGCCGATGGCCGCTGGGCCAAGGCCTACGACGGCGCCCGCAACTCGGTGGTGCCCGAAGATCTGATCGCGGCACTCGACGCGGCCCCGGCGGCCAAGGCCTTCTTCGCGACGCTCAATGCCAGCCATCGCTACGCGGTCCTGTGGCGCATCCAGACCGCCGTGAAAGCCGAGACGCGGGCGCGGCGGATCGCCCAGCAGGTGGAGAAACTGGCGCAGGGCGAGGTCGTCCCCATCTTCAAGCCCAAGCCCAAGGACTGAAGCGACCGACCCGATGCAGGACAACACCGAGAAGGACCCCAGGTTCAGACTGCTGGCCCATCCCCAACAAGGCGTGGAGATGGTGTTTGCCGACACCGACCACCGCTTCGGCCGCCACACCCACGGCCAGTTCGGCATCGGCCTCATCCTGCGCGGGGCCCAGAAATCGTCCAGCCAGAGCGGGCAGGTGCAAGCCGTGGCCGGTGACATCATCACGGTCAATCCCGAAGAGGTGCACGACGGCCTGCCCCTGGGCGACGGCGGCCGCGCCTGGCAGATGCTCTATCTGGATGCGGGCGTCATGCAAGGCCTGGTGGCCGAGCTGCAGGAGGCCGGCGTTCCCGCCCGCATGGAGTTCCAGCATCCGCAGCGGCGCGACCCGCCCCTGGCCCGCCTGTTCGCACGCCATGCACAGACCGCCACCGGCGCCCTGCCCGGCTGGACGCTGCCGCTGGACGAAAGCCTGTTGCTGCTGCTCAAGGCCTTGCTGAGGCCGGCAGACCCCACGCCCGACGGCCTCCACCAGAGCGGCATCGCCCGGGCCAAGGCCTGGATCGATGCCCAACCCACGGGGGCCTGGACCCTGGCCGAACTGGCCCGGCAGGCGGATCTCAGCCGCTATCAGTTCATCCGCCACTTCGACCGGGCCACCGGGCTGACGCCACACGCCTACATCCTGCAAAAGCGCATCCGGCTCGCCCGCCAGATGATCCGGCAGGGCCTGGGCCTGGGCGATGCGGCGGCGGCGGCCGGCTTTGCCGACCAGAGCCACATGACCCGCCAGTTCGTGCGCAGCTTCGGCCTGTCGCCGGGCACCTATGCCCGCGGCGTGCTCGGCCCGCGCAAGGCCCTGCAATTTCGTTCAAGACCCTGAGCCACGATCGCGACAAGATGGCCGCCTTCACCCACCACCGGAGGCCTTGCATGAACACCGAATTCCTGATCACGTCGCTGGTCGTCGTCGCCTCCCCGGGGACCGGGGCCCTGGTCACGTTGAGCACCGGCCTGTCGCACGGCACGCGGATGGCGCTGGTGGCCGCACTCGGCTGCACGCTGGGCATCATTCCGCACATGTTGCTCGCCATCACCGGCCTGGCCACGATCCTGCACACCAGCCCCTTCTTTTTCGAGCTGATCAAGTACGCGGGGGCGCTCTACCTGGTCCGCATGGCCTGGCTGGTCCTGAAGGACCGGGGCATGCTGTCCGTCGAGCGCGAGCAGGCCCAGCAGACACGGCTGGCGGTGATCCGCCATGCGGTGCTGGTCAACCTGCTGAACCCCAAGCTGACGATCTTCTTCTTCGCCTTCCTGCCCCAGTTCATCGCCCGGGACGAGGCCTCGCCCACGCTGTCGATGCTGACCCTGTCGCTGGTGTTCATGGGGATGACCTTCGCGGTCTTCGCGCTCTACGGCTGGTTTGCCGCCGCGGTGCGCGACCGGGTCCTGTCCAGCCAGGCCGCCATGCGCTGGTTGCGGCGCAGCTTCGCGGCCGCCTTCGTCGCCCTGGGCGCCAAGCTCGCCCTGGCGCATCGATGACAATCCACAGCCCCACTGACAACACAGAAAGATGGACACCCCCATGCCGGATCCCGTTTCTCCCAAGCATCTGGCGGCCAGGCTCACCGAGCACTGGTCGCCCCGCGTGGTCGCCGAACTCGACGACTCGTATGTCAAGGTCGCCAAGCTGCATGGGACGCTGGCATGGCACAGCCATGAAGACGAAGACGAACTTTTCCATGTCCTGAAAGGCTCGCTGAAGATCGAGATGGAAGACCGGACCGTGGTGCTCGAGGAGGGCGACTTGTTCGTCGTCCCCAAAGGCGTGCGGCACAACCCGGTGGCCGAACAGGAGTGCCACATCATGCTCATCGAACGCAAATCCACCGGCCACACGGGCACGGAAGTCACCGCCAGGACCCGCAGCCTGGCCGAGCAACTCCGCCCTGTGTGATCCCGTCGCCCCACGGCCCGACCGTCCGGTTGCCCCGCAGCATGTTCACCTTCGCGCTGGATCCCCAGGCCCTGTTCGCCGAACGCAGCCGTCAGTTCGCGGGCTGGGGCATCCCTTGGCCGGTGATCCGGCGCATGCAGGCCCGGATCACCGACTGCTGGAGCGAAAGCCCCGGCGGCTGGGCCCGCGAGTGGATGCAGGAGGCCGAGTCGGCCGAGCGGCAGCGGCGCTTCCTGCAGGCAGCCCTGCTGTATGGCGCCGCACGCTTTCCCTGCGTCGCCACCCCGCTGCGGGTGCAGGCCCTCCAGGGCCAGATGGCCTGTTTCGAGCGGGCGACGCACAGCATGCCCCTGCGGGTCGAACGCCGGCATGTGGCGCTGGGCGACCCGAACCCCGGCACGATGCCCGTGCATCTGTATGCGCCCCGGGCCGGGGGCGAGCGGCCCCTGGTGCTGCTGTCGGGGGGCGTCGACACCGGCAAGGTCGAGTTGCATCGCCTGGCCTGCCTGCTGGCCGGCCTGGGCCGCTTTCGGGTGGCCGCGATCGACATGCCGGGCACCGCAGAGAGCGGCCTGCCGCTGACGGCCGATGCGCATCGGGTCTACCAGGGGCTGTTGGCCGCGCTGGCCCCCACCGGACGCAAGGCGGTGCTGGGCGTGAGTTTCGGCGGCCATTGGGCCGCCAAGCTGGCCCTGCTGGGGGATGTGGATGCCGCCGTCGATCTGGGTGGGCCCACGGTGGTGTTCGAGTCAGGCAGTGCCTTCATGCGCAGCCTTCCGAATGGCATGCCCGGCATCATCGCCAACGCCCTGGGGCTGCCCGGCATGCCGGACGACGCGGAGATGGCCGCGCTCATGCAGCCGTTCTCGCTGCGCCACCAGGGCCTGCTGACAGGCCAGGGGGGGGCGCCGATGCTGGTCGTCAATGGCGAGCACGACCAGTACATCCCGCAAGAGGACAGCACCCTGTTCGCGTGCCACGCCCGACACCGGGTCTGGCTCATGCGGGGCATGAGCCATTGCGCGGCCGAGGGCCTGGTCCGGATCCTGCCGGCCGTGCTGGCCTGGCTGCGGATGCGCCTGTACGGCGAGACGCCCGCTGCGCGGCTGGCCAGCGCGCTGGCAGAAGCCATGCTGCCGGCGCGCCTGACGTTCGCCAGCCCCCGGCAGGGACGGCCGACGGCCTGATGAGGCGGGCACGGCGCCGCCCGGCCTCGGGTGACGCCACCCCCTAGCGGCTGAATCGGGCCAGGTCCCCGGGCGTGTAGCCGAACATGCGCCGGAACCAGCGGGTGAAATGCGCCTGGTCGGCAAAGCCGCACTCGGCGGCCACCGCCGCCAGAGGCTCCCCGTCGGACACCAGTTGCTTGGCGCGGTGCAGGCGCACGGCCAACAGGTACTCGGTCGGCGTCATGCCGATCCATTGCGTGAGCACCCGGTGGAGGCGCTCGCGGCTGACCGCGCAATGGCGCGCCAGGCCCGAGACGGTCTGAATGCCGCCGAGGACGCCGGACTGGACCCGTGCGATGAGCTGGCGCACCGCAGGACTGGCCAGGGGCTCGGCCGGCCCCGACGCCGGCAGCCGCAGCGCCCGGCCCAGGACGGGCAGCGATCGGCGCAGCCACGCCTGGGCGGCCTCGGGGGTGGCCAGATCGCGCGCCGCACGGCAGAGTGCCGGCGAGCGGGCCCACCCGCTGCGGCCCGGCGCCGCGAGACCGGCCTGCGCCAGCCAGTCCAGGGGCACGTAGATCATGGTCACCAGCACGGAAGAGGCGCGCTCCCGTCCCGCCAGGGCGCCGGTGTGGACCACGCCGGGGCCGATCGCCATCAGATCGCCCGCACGGGCATGGAAAGGACGACCGGCCACCGAGCAATGGCATTCGCCCTCGACGATGGCACCGATGGACCACTCATCGTGCCAGTGGGGCACCCATTCCTGCCCAGGCTGGCGATGCCGGACCTGCTCCAGATCGAACAGACGTGGCCGGCGGATCTCGGTGCGGATCATCGCCACGCGGCGTCACGCATCACAGGCCCCGGCGACGCTGAGCCCCAGCCAGCCGACACTGGCCTGCGTCACGCTCAGCGCACCCAACAGGCCGACATCTTCATGCGGGTGCGGCCCCATGTGCAGCGTGGCCCGCGCCTGGTGCCACTCGCCACCCACGCGATCGCGGATGTCGGGCCGGACCAGGGTGAGCGAGGGCGGGTGTTGCGGCGTGCGCAGATCTGGCCAACCGACCGCGCCCAGTGTCGGCGCGGCGAGGAATCCGAGTGCGGTGCCGCGGGCACCGGTCAGCGTCGCCTGGGCCTCGAACAGGCGGCGCTCCTTCACGCTCAGGCTGGCGCCGAACCGGGAACCTTCGCGCAGCGGCGCCGCCGCCGGATGGTCCAGCGGCAGGCTGCGCGTCAGGCAGGTGCGGCCCATCTTCTTGGGCCAGCCCTGCAGCAGACCGCGCACCAGCGAGATGTCCTGGTCGACCCAGATGGCGGGGCAGTACATGCAAGAGCTGCCATCGGGCCGCTCCAGTTCGAGCACGACGATGGTCTCCCGGTATTGGGCCAGCACCGGGTCCAGCAGCTCGTGGCCGTCGGTGCAGGCCTGCCAATCGGCGAAATGCACGCAGCCCCTGCCGACCGGCCGGCCGGCGGCGGGCGGGACCAGGGCGATGGCGGCGGCGGCATCGAATTCGAAGGCGACGTTCAGCAGCCAGCCCGCATAGTGCCAAGGCGGTGCCGCCACCAGGGCGGAGCGTCCGGTGCTCGTGAAAGGTGCAGTGAAACTGCGCTGGGACCATGGAAGGGTGTTCATGGCGCCGATTCTGCTCAGCGCCGACGACACTGCCTAGAACGGATGTGAACCGGATGCGGTGGCGGCCGTCAGCAGAGCACCGGCCCCAGCCCCCTCCCCAGCCACCGGCAAGGGCGATCGAGTGACATTTTGATCATTTAGAATGTGCGCCAAACAGCATTCAACCGTCCGGACTGCGGGGCAGATCGGACGTCGATTTGAATCCAGCAGGGTCCACGCACCGAACAGGGTGCGGCGGACCCTTTTTCATTTCAGGCTTCCGCCATGCAGACCACGCCCGTGTTCCTGTCGACCCTTCCGGTCGGTCCCCGACAACATCGCCTTGCGGCGGCCATCGCCGCGCTGTCTCTGGCAGCGTTCATGGTGCTGGCACCGCTGGCCCGGCACCAGCTTCCCCAGGTCTGGTCCTTCATTCCGATCTACGAAACCTGGCTGATGGGCAGCGACGTGATCACCGCCGTGCTGCTGTTCAGCCAATATGTGTCCTCCCGCTCGCGGGCCCTGCAGGTCCTTGCCTGCGGCTACGCCTTCTCGGCGGCCATGACCCTGGTCCATGCGCTCAGCTTCCCCGGCCTGTTCGCGCCTGGCGGTCTGATCGGCGGCGGGGCGCAGACCACGGCCTGGCTCTACATGCTCTGGCATGGCGGGTTTCCGATCTTTGTCGCGGTGTATTCGGTGCTGCGGGATGCCGAAGAGGTGCCGGAAAAAGGGCCCGGGCGCAGCCCGCGCAGCCTGTGGCTGTCACTGGCCGCGGTGATGACCCTGGTGTCCGGGCTGGCCGTGCTGTCCACCGTGTTCGGAGACCGCCTGCCCGAAATCATGGATGGCAGCCACTACACGCCGGCGATGATCCTCATCGTCCTGGGCGTCTGGGCCTGCGGGCTCGTGGCGCTGATGCTGACGCTGCGCCGTCGCTCACGTTCGCTGCTGGACCTCTGGCTCAGCGTCGTGATGTGTGCCTGGCTGATCGACATCGCGCTGTCCGCCGTGCTGAACCAGGGACGCTACGACCTCGGCTTCTATGCCGGCCGGATCTACGGCCTGCTCGCCTCGAGTTTCGTCCTGCTCGTGCTGCTGGTGGAAAGCGGAGCCCTGTACGGACGCCTGGTCGGCCTCACCGAGGTGCTGCAACGCCTGACCGAGCAGGACGCCCTGACCGGTCTGGCCAACCGGCGCCATTTCGACCTCGTGCTGGAGCGCGAATGGTGCCGTGCCGCACGCAGCGATGCGCCGCTGTCCCTGCTGATGATCGACGTGGACCACTTCAAACTCTTCAACGACCACTTCGGCCATGTGAAGGGCGATGCCTGTCTGCAGTCGGTGGCCAGGACGCTGGACAGCAGCGTGAACAGGGCCGGCGATCTGGTGGCCCGCTATGGCGGCGAGGAGTTCGCATTGCTCCTGCCCGGCACGGACGCGGAGTCTGCCCTGCTGCTGGCCCGCCGCCTGTGCCGGGTCGTCGCCGAGCTGGCGCTCCCGCATCCGAACTCACCGAGCGCCGCCATCGTGACCATCAGCGTGGGCGTCGCCTGCAGCCTGTCCTTCGGGGAGGGGCGCGACGAGAACCCAGGCAAGCAGGCCTACTCCGCACTGGTCCAGGTGGCCGACCAGGCCCTCTACTCGGCCAAGCAGGCCGGACGCAACCAGGCCGTGCTGGATGCTTGAAGCAGCTTAGAGCCTGTTCAATGTCTCGCACGGGCCGCGTTGGAGCGCAATCGGGATGAGTGGGTGGCCCGGATGCGCCGCATGGGCTCGTGCCCATGCCTGCAGCCGGGGCGCCCCAGACTGCGATGCCCCGGCACTTCGACAGGCTTGAGCGGGTTTCGATGAGAATCGCCCCTCATGCACAAGCAGGACCTTCTCCGACGCGCGATCATCACCTGGGCGTTCTGCGGGGCCTGTGTCGGCGCCCCGGCCGCCTCGCCGGTGCCAATGCCGATGCCGGTGCTCGACGAGCGCGGCTTCATCGATGTCTGGGCCTTGCGCCGCGACGCCGCGGTGGTCGAAACCGCCTCGCTGGCGACGGCGGATGAACACCGCTGCGACACGCAGGCCGCGCCCGACCCGCGCAGCCGTGCCCGCTGCCAGGGCGAGCTGCAGCGCGCCCTGGCGCACGAACGCCAACTCCGCGACGACTTCAACAGCCGATGGGTGCCGGCGCTGCTGGCGGCGATCTCGAAGTCCGACCCGGTCGCCGAGGTCGTCTGGCGGCAATGCCACACCACCCCGGTGCTCGACCGCCGCGATCTCGAGTCGACCTGTGACACTGATGCCGGGCGCCGCGCCGTGGCGGCACGCCGGCTGCGCGCCATCGGCTTCGAACCCGCCTTCGACCACGAGGAAGCGCTGCATGCCCTGGGACGGCGTCCCGCGCGCGCACAGGTCCAGGCCCTGGTGCTGCGCCGCTTTGCCGCCGGCGACCTCGGTGGCTACGAGATCGCGGCCCACCACGGCGGCAACGCACCACGCACGGCCGCCGAGCTGGACGAGGAGCGCAATTCCTTGCTGATCAACGCCGTGCAACAAGAAGCCCCGCGCGCCTTCACCTTCAACAGCCGCATGCAGAACGCGACGGACCGCCTGGGCTGGTTGCGCCTCGTCCGCCCGGTCACCACCCCAGAGGCCCTGGTGTGGGCGGCAGGCACCTTCCATGGCGGCACCACCTACACGGGCCGGCACGACTGGCTGCTCGGCCCCCGCGCCAGCATCCTTCAATACGAGGCCAATCGCCCCCTGGCCGTCGGGGGGGCCGACGATGCGGACTTCATGCGCAGCCTCCACGACGTGCTGGCGCAGGCCGAGGCCTCGATCGACGGTGTCCTCGCGCAGGAGCCGCGCTGGAGCGTCTTCCTGCTGCATCGGCTGGGCCGCCAGGAATGGGTGCCCGAACAGGAAACCAGCCAGAGCGGCCGGATCGCGCCGGGCTGGGCTGGCACCTATGTCCTGGCACGCAGCTTCAGCGATGCCGAACCCACCGCCACACCGCCGGGTCTGCAGGCGACGGTGGGCAGCCGGTCCGGGCAGGCCTGGATCCGCTTCCCGCAGGGGCTCGACAAGGCTGACGCGGCACTGTGCAGCCTCAGGCGCAGCGGCGGCTTGAGCCTATGGCCCCAGCCGGAAGAGGCCGGCGGCCCGCCGTCGCCGATCGGCAACCTGGACGGCCTGTCGCGCATCGTCGACAGATCGTCCGGTCACCTGCAGCCTCTGTTCGCGCCCCTGGCGGGCCAGGACCGTCATCCACAGGTGCTGGTGCAATGCCCGCAGGGGGAATGGCCGGACAACCGCATCGTGCGATTTGTGTTCTTCAGCGGCCGCACCATGGTCGAAGTGATGCAGCAGCAGGCCATGCGCTCGACGCTGCGTGTGCGCCATTGGGAGCGCACCAGCGACACGCCATCCGCCGCGCCTCTGGCAGACACCCCGCCCAGTTGGCCGACCGCCGCCGAACGCCTGGCCTGGTTCGAGACCCTGGCGGAACAGGCCGAGGCGAAGCGCGTAGATCCGGCCGTTCCGGCACCCTTGCGCTGAGCGTGGCCAAGGCTGACGGGCACGGCGCCGTCGGGTTTGCGCACGCCACCCTGGCGGCCAGAGCACCCCGGTCGCCCTGGGTATACTCGCGCCGCCCCGGCCCTCATTCCAGGAAGGTCCAGGAAGGAAAGGATCCATCTTGGCACTCACCATCGATGCCGAATACCTCCTCGCGCCACTGCAGGCCCTTGTGAACCGTCCTTCAGCCTGGGTCAAGCGCGTGCATCCCCTGAGCGATGGCAGTGCGGTGCTGCATCTGACCTCCCTCGAACGCTATGACATGCGCGAACACCTGGTCGTCCTGCGCGACGGCCACTGCCAGGTGATCAACGAGCCGCCGTCGCTGACCCAGGCCCGCCTGGTGTGTGCCGAGGATCCGGCACGCGAAGACCAGGGCCTGGTCCAATCGTTCCAGATCGGCGACCGCATCGGTCTGTTGCTCAGTGATCGGTGGCTTTGGCTGTTTGATCCGCTCCAGGACGACACGCCGATCGAGATCGCCATCGACACCCCCCTGCCGATCTGGGCCCCTGAGAGCTGGCCCGACAGCGTGGCAGCCCATCGTGTGGCGCGATGCGGCACGACGTGCGACCACCGCGTGCCCGTCGTCCTGGGGCATCCGGCCGCCACGCACGACTACACCGCACATTGGGCCTTGCTGGACGTCGATGTCGAGTCCCGTCGCGCCTGCTGGACGCAGCTCGGCAAGCAAGGCCAGACGCAGACGATCCGCTACGGACTGAATTCGAACTTCGAGGGCGTCGAAGGCCACGAGGGCACCTACCTCTGCGACCTGAGCTGGATGGGCGACCGCCTGCGGGCCTTCAGCATCGGCAACAGGACGCACATCGGCCGCATGGGCATGGCTTACGCCGCCGCGCTCGAAGCCGACGCACAAGGCCAGGGACCGGTGCTGGTGCACCCGTTGGATGAGGGCTGCCATGGCGCCTTCATCGACAGCGGCCACGTGCTGCTCACGCCCGCGAGCAAATCGGGCGCCCGCAAAGGCAAGCCGGCGCTGCTCGATCTCGCCAGCGGCACCGAAATCGAGCTGACGCTGCGCGGCCACGCCGGCTTCCGCCCCTTTGCAGCCCGGGCAGGCAAGGTCTGGCTCGTGGGCGGCGGCGCAACGGGCGCCTGGTGCGGCTGGCAGCAGATCAGCCTGCACGACGGCGAGGGCAAACCAGGCCGCATCGTCGTTTGCAGCATCGACTGAGCGACCCCACCACGGCCCCCCTCAGCGCGACGGCACGGTGAAGCCCACCGTCCGGCTGTCGAGCACCTGATGACGGGCATCGGCGAGATCGACGCGCAAGCTGTGCGGTCCCGCCTCCAGCCCCTGGATCACGATGAGGTCCTCGCTGGCCTGCACCCAATGCCAGGGGGCGTTGTCCAGGGTCAGGTGCAGATGGCCGATGCGCGGCACGACCTTGGCGGCATCGTTGCCATAGACCGGCGCGATCTGGAGGTTGTCGACATGGAACGGCACCACCACGGCTCCGTGCGCGAGCGGGCCGGCCAGCGGCGCCTCGACCGCCAGCCGGGCGGGCGCAGCCTCCGCCGCCTGGACCTGCGGGGTCACCCGGGCGGCTTCGATCCCGTCGGCACCGCTCGATGCCTGGGCCACCACCACCACCCACAGACCGAGGCCACCCCGCACCAGGGCCCGGCCAGAATTGAGAAGACTGGACATGAACACTCCTTCGACATCAAAGTAAACAGTGATTACATCAAGCCAATGTAGCATGTAATCATTGATTACAAAAGACGGATGAAAACTGCGATGAGCTCTGAGGCCAGCCCCGAAGAACGCGGCTACCACCATGGCGACCTTCGGCGTTCGCTGGTCGCCGCCGCCTTGCAGCTCGTCGAGGAACAGGGCCTGGAGGCGGTCAGCGTGCGCGAGGTGGCGCGGCGCGTCGGCGTGTCGCCGGGTGCGCCTTTCCGGCACTTCGAGAACCGGACGGCGCTGCTGACGGCGGTGGCGGAAGAAGCCCAGGACCGGCTGCTGCAGGCGGTGGAGGACAGCCGGCGCCAGCAGGCGTCGAACGATCCGCTGGAGGTGTTCCACGCGATCGGCGACGGTTTTCTGCGCTGGGCGTTCGCCAATCCCGCCCACTTCCTGGTGGTGTCGACCCGGTCCGTGATCGACTACGACAGCCCCGGCCTGCGCGAGCGCAACGACGGCCTGCGGGCGACGATGCGCCAGTGGATGGAACAAGCCGCCGCACAAGGCCGGTTGAAGCCGGGCGACATCGACCGGTATGTGCTGGGCCTTCGCGGGCTGGTCTACGGCCTCGCGCGGATGCACATCGACGGCCAGTTCGCCAGTTGGGGCCGCCCGCCCCAACACGCCCTCGAAGACAGCCTGGCGGTGCTGGATCAGTTCATGCTCGCCATCCAGGCATCGCCGGGCAGCCCGGCATCGAGCCCCCCTTGAGGGCCGGCGAACCATCGACAGGCCGGGGAGCTGGCGCGGAGCGGGCGGGGTTCCCAGCGCACACAGGGTGCTTCGGTGGAACTGCCGGCCCATGATCCAATAATTCAATTATCATTGAATTATGGAAGAAAAAGATGTCGTCAAAGCGCTCGCCGCCCTCGCCCAGCCGGTGCGCCTGCGCGTGTTCCGGGCCCTGGTGGTGGCGGGGCCGGGTGGGCTGACGCCCGGGGACTTGACCGACCGGCTGGAAGTGTCCGCCACCTCGCTGTCCTTCCATCTCAAGGAATTGACCCATGCAGGCCTGATCACCCAGGAGCGTGACGGGCGCCGCCTGATCTACCGCGCCGAATTCCACCAGATGAATGGGTTGCTGGCCTACCTGAGCGAGAACTGTTGCGAGGGCCGGCCCTGCCAGCTCGCCCCTACCCCTACCCCTACCCCTGCCCCTGCCCTTGATCAGAACCCGGAAAGCGCCTGCGGCCCCCAGGCCGGTTCCGCCTGCTGATGAGCTCACCATGACCCACCACATCCTGATCCTTTGCACCCACAACTCCGCCCGCAGCCTCCTTGCCGAGGGCATGCTCAACCATCTGGCCCGACAGTTGTGCAAGGATGTCCAGGCGCACAGCGCCGGCAGCGCCCCCAGCGGCCGCCCCAACCCCTTTGCGATGGAAGCACTCGGCCAGGCTGGCATCGACACCACAGCCTGTCGCAGCAAGAGCTGGGACGAGTTCACCACGCCGCAGGCGCCACCGCTGTCCATCGTCATCACGGTGTGCGACAGCGCTGCGGCCGAAACCTGTCCGGTGTTCTTCGGTGGCGCCGGGCAACCCGTCAAGGTGCACTGGGGCTATCCCGACCCCTCGAACGCCGAAGGCACAGACGCAGCCAAGCGCCGCGCCTTCGAGCTGACCCGCCAGGCCATGGGCTACCGAATGCTGCAATTGCTGGCCCTGCCTCTGGACACCCTGTCCCGCGATGAGCTGCAGCAGGCCCTGCTGAGCATCGCCAGGAGTTGATCTCCATGGACACCACCGGACGCAGGCTGCTCTGCGAAATGCTCGGCACTGCCCTGTTGCTGGCCATCGTGATCGGCTCGGGCATCATGGCCGAGAGGCTTGCGGGCGGCAACGTGGCGATCGCCCTGCTGGCCAACACCCTGGCCACCGTGGGCGGCCTCTACACCCTGATCGAGGTGTTCGGCCCGGTCAGCGGAGCGCACTTCAATCCGGCCGTGTCCACAGTCATGGCCTGGCGAGGCGAGCTGTCGTGGTCGCTCTGGCTGCCCTATGTGCTGGCGCAACTGCTGGGCGCCTTGCTCGGTGCCTGGCTGGCCCATGCGATGTTCGACCTGGGCATCCTGCAATGGTCCACCAAGGTGCGCACCGGAGCCGGCCAATGGCTGGCCGAAGCCGTCGCCACCGCCGGCCTTGTGCTGGTGATCCTCCGGGCCCCCGCAGCGCGTGTTGCGCCCCTGGTGGCGGCCTACATCGGTGCGGCCTACTGGTTCACATCATCGACATCGTTTGCCAACCCGGCTGCGGCATTCGGGCGCATGTTCACCGACACCTTCGCAGGCATTGCGCCTGCCAGCGTTCCCGGTTTCGTCGGTGCCGAGTCGGCCGGTGCGGCACTGGGGCTGGTGCTCCATGGACTGCTGGCTCCGATCAGGGACCGGGTCCGTGATGAGCCGTCCGATGGCACCGGGTGAGGGCCTGGAAGTGCTCTTCGCCAGCCCTCGGTCATCGGAACAGGCACGGGGCCATAGGTGCCTGCCTCAGGCCGCACGCCGCCCGGCCACCCATCGCTGATAACGCCGCACACGGCGGACATCGCAGATCTGCTGCAAAAGCAGTGCGCGCAGCGGCGAGACGGCGGGCTGGGTGCCCTGCCCCCTGCTGAGTCGGTTCAACTGGAAGCGCACGGTGGCCATGCTGGCCAGGGAGGCCAGCGGCTTGTTCTTCCAGCGGATCGGCGCCAGGGCGGGCTCGCTGGCTTTGCCCGAGCGCCAGTCGCGCGGCAGACCGGGGTCGATCGCCAACGCCGTGCCCATGCCCACCATGTCGACCCCCTGCTCGATCACCTGCCGGGCCACCGGCAGGCGGCGGATGCCCCCGGTCACCATGACAGGCATGGCGGCCACGGCGCGGATGTCGCGGGCGAAGTCGACGAAATAGGCTTCGCGCGCCAGCGTGCGGCCGTCGCGGGCCTCGCCCTGCATCGCAGGGGCCTCGTAGCTGCCACCCGACAGCTCGACCAGATCGACCCCGAGCGGGTTGAGCATGCGCACCACCTCGCGCGCCTCTTCGGCACTGAAGCCGCCGCGTTGGAAATCGGCGGAATTCAACTTCACCGCCACCGCGAAACCCGGCGACACGGCCGCACGCACGGCCTTGACGACCTCGAGCAACAGGCGCGCCCGGTTCGCCAACACGCCGCCCCAGGCATCGCTGCGGCGATTGGACAGCGGAGACAGGAACTGGCTCAGCAGGTATCCATGCGCGGCGTGGATCTCGACGCCGGTGAAGCCGGCCTGCTCGCTCAGCGCGGCGGTGCGCGCAAACCGCCCGATCACCTCCTGGATCATCGCCTCGGTCATCGCACGCGGCGCCCTGAAATG
Organism: Curvibacter sp.; assembly: GCA_019233055.1. Classification (GTDB taxonomy): domain Bacteria; phylum Pseudomonadota; class Gammaproteobacteria; order Burkholderiales; family Burkholderiaceae_C; genus Curvibacter. Next base: position 23,508 of record JAFAMV010000203.1, on the reverse strand, counting down.
CCGGGACATCTTCCCCAGGTCCAGCGGCACGGCGGACGGTGCCCAGGTCTCCTGTCCGAGGGCGGCCGGCATCTGACGCCCGGGGTGGTTGATCTGCATCCAGAACTGCGCCCCCTGTTCGCGCCCCACCTGCGCCCAGCGCCTGAACCGCTCGAGTTGCGACGCATCTTCCAGGACCACCCCGCCAGCCCCGGTCATGGCCCGACCGTCGATCATCACATTGCCGGTGATCAGCAGCCCGGCACCACCGTGTGCCCAGGCGCGGTAGAGCTGGATCAGGGCCTCGGAGGGGGCCTGGCCGGGGTCGGCCAGGTTCTCTTCCATGGCCGCCTTGGCAAGGCGGTTCGGGATGCGGGCCCCATTGGGCAACAACAGTGGTTCGAAGACGTTCATGGCAGGCGCCTGGTTTGACGATGCCGAGACTCTAAGATTGAAGTCAACTTTAAAGTCAAGCCACATCGGAGCCCCCCATGAAAATCGGTGAACTGGCCAGGCGCAGCGGCCTGACGCCTTCGCGCATCCGCTTCTACGAGGCCAGCGGCCTGATCCAGGGTGTGGCGCGCCAGGAGAACGGCTACCGCGACTACGGACCGCAGACCCTGAAGACGCTCGAGATCATCATCGGCGCCCAGAACGCCGGCTTCGCACTGGAGGACATCCGCAGCCTGCTGCCGAGCAGCCAGGGCCACTGGCAGCACCAGGAGCTTCTGGCCAGCCTGGAACGCAGGCTCGCCGACATCGAAGCCCTGCAACAGCGCCTGGTCGCGACCAGGGCGCAACTGCTGCTGGCCATCGACAGCGTCAGGAACCGCCCCGAGGAGATGGACTGCTCGGACCGCGCCCAATGGGTGCTGGCGCAACTGAAGGCGCATGAGGCGCCGGGTTCGGACCTGCCGCCACCGCAGCCGGACGCGCCGGCGCCCAGATGACTCAGGAGGGCAGGAACTGCGCGTGCAAACCCAGCGGCATGACCCTGGGCAGGGTGGCCTGCGCCACGGGCCCGTCGGCGAGGCGGTCCGACTGGAAGACCGACAGCAGCATCGCCTGCTGGCGCAGGTCCAAGGCGGTGCCGACGATCCAGCCCCGACCCGGGCCCTGGCGACCGGGCACCACGAGGTGCTCTTCGACCATCACCTCGGGGCCATAGCTGTAGTGGCTGGTGCGGCCGCTGTCGACGTCCAGCTGCATCACCGCATCGAAGCCCGGGCGCTCGTCAGGCGCCTGGCGTCGGACCGCCATCACGACCTGTCGGTAGCGGCGCCCCACCAGGCGGGGATCGACACGGGGAAACTCGGCGATATGGGAGGTCAGCGTCTGCCGCGCCCGACCGCTGCGCAAGTCCAGTTCGAGCAGGGTGGCCACCGGGTAGTCGGCGCGCTGGCGCTGGTACTGGCCGCGCATCAGATCCCGCATGCCCTGCAAGACCCAGTCGGCGTCGGGCGAACGCACGTAGTCGAGGCGGATGAACCGGCCATCCGCCTGCTCCCAGGCATTGCCGAGGTGAAAGACGAAGCCGGCGGGCAGATCGAACCAGTGCACCTGGTCCAGCTGGTCCTTGGGGATGACCATGGCGCGCATGCCGAGCTCGGGCGACCAGCGATGGCAGTCCAGGAAGGGCTCGCCCTGACGGGCCCGCTCGCCGTCGAACACCAGCGGCGGCAACAGGAAGACCAGATGCCGCTGCGTGACGGCGAAGTCATGCACCATCGCGACCTTCGGGACCTTGAAGGTGTGGGCCTTCAACAGCTCGCCCGACGCGGAGATGCGGTAGATGGACATCATGCCCATCAGGCTGCTCACGCCGAAATTCCAGAGACTGCCGTCGGGCTCCACCCGCGGATGGGCCGAAAACGGCATGCCGGCATAGTCCTCGCTCCAGGTCTTCAGACCCAGGGTGTCGAGGCTGTCGGGATCCAGGCGGGTGGCCGAGCCCCCTTCCCAGAGGGCTAACAGTTCGCCGGCCAGCGGCAGCACGCTGGTGTTGGCCACATTGATCGAGTCGGCCGACCGCAGCGGTTCGATGTCGGTCAACGGTGTGCCGAACACCGCCCGCACCGGCCGGCCGGCGGCAGTGTCGGCCTCGAACTTGGCGGTGCGCACGAAGCGGGCGCTGTGCGCTATGCCCTGCTCCGTGATCTGGTACTTCTGGATCAGGCCGTCGCCATCGAAGGGGTGGTGATAGCGCACACCCCCCAGGGAATGCCGCGCCGGGCCGTTGCGGTACAGACGCCCGCGCAGGTCGGCCGGCCAGCGCCCTCGCAGCTGCAGATCCATGGCGGGCACATCCGCCTGGACTCCCTCGTACCCCATGAGCCAGGGCCGGCGCGGGCGCATGGCCTCAAAGCCCTCCAGCCAGGCATCGGTGGGTTCGGGCAGCGCATGGGCACCGAGGGACAGCAGTCCGCCAGCGGCGGCCAGGGTCTGCAGGCAGCCACGCCGCGACCAGGCGGGATGGGGCGAATGAGCAGTGGGGGTTTTCATGGGGCTCCCGAGAGGGCTGGAGTGGATCAGGCCCAGACTCTAGAAATGCCCTGGCGGCCGGGCGACACCGATGCGACCGGGTGGCGCCGGCCGGCGCGAAATGACGGTTGGCTGCCGCGAGCGGGACAGGCCATGGACCCGCAGGGTGCCCGCCCACGCAGCCCACGCGCAGCGCTCACGCCCCCGACGGATCAGGGCGCAGCCCCACGATCACCCCCCGACCAGGCTGGCAAAGCGGGCCAGATCGACATTGCCCCCGCTCACCAGAATGCCGACCCGTTGGCCTCGAAGCTCGGCCTTGCGCTGGCGGGCTGCGGCCAAGGGCAGGCAGCCGGTCGGCTCGACGAAGGTCTTCATGCGGCTGGCGAAAAAGCCCATGCAATCGACCAGTTCGGCATCCGTGGCAGTGAGGATGTCGGTCACATCGCGGCGGATGATCGCGAAGGTGATCTGGCCCAGGTGCTGGGTCTGTGCGCCGTCCGCGATGGTCTTGGGCGTGTCGATGTGGACGATGCCGCCGCTGCGCAGCGAGCGCTGGCCGTCGTTGCCGGCTTCGGGCTCGACACCGTAGAGCCGGCAGTCGGGCGAGAGTGCGCGCGTGCTGAGGGCCGAACCCGACAGCAGGCCGCCGCCGCCCAGCGGCACGAACAAGGCATCCAGGGGACCGACCTCTTCGAACAGTTCTTTCACCGCCGTGCCCTGCCCGCACAGCACATCCGGGTGGTCGTAGGGCGGGATCAACGTCAGCCCGTGCTGCTCGGCCAGGGTGCGGCCGATCTGCTCGCGGTCCTCGGTGTAGCGGTCGTAGAGCACCACGCGGCCGCCATAGCCCCGGGTGGCGGCGATCTTGGCGGCCGGCGCATCCTGCGGCATCACGATGGTGGCGGGCATGCCCAGCAGCCGGGCCGACAGTGCGATGGCCTGGGCATGGTTGCCGGACGAGAACGCCACCACGCCGGCGCGGCGCTGCTCGGGGCTGAACCTGGACAGCGCATTGAAGGCGCCGCGGAACTTGAAAGCCCCCATGCGCTGGTAGTTCTCACACTTGAAGAAGACCTGGGCGCCGAACTCTTCGTCGACCGTGCGCGAGGTCAGGACCGGGGTCTTGTGGGCGTGGCCGGCCAGGCGTGTGGCGGCGGCGACCACGTCGTCGTAGGTGGGAAGCTGGGTCATGGGCGTTGGACTTTCGAGGGAGAGGAATCAAAGGCGATGGCGAGACCGGTCTGCGCCAGCCGCGTGGGGGCGTCGGCCTCATTTCGCATCGCTGTACACCGTGGCGCGCGACACCCCGAGATGCGCGGCGATGGTGTCCATCGAGCGGCGCCACTCCAGCATGCCGGCCGACTTCAGCTCTTTCATCAGGCTGCGCCGATCTTCGGCCTTGAGCGTGCGGGGCGTGGCCGCCATGCGCGCGGCGAACGCGTCGATGCGGGCGCGGATGCCGTCGGCACCCGCGGGGTCGAGCGACTCCTTGACCGGGGTGGCGCCCTCGGTCGCGGTGAACCGGGTCAGCGCACTCTGGAAGCCCTGGAACAGGGTCAGGTCGACATTCAGGCACAGGGCCGCCACATAGCGCCCCTCGGAATCCTTGATGCCGATCGAGCTGCTCTTGACCTGTCGGCCGTCGGCGAAGCGGTTGGGATAGTTGGCGATGACCTGCGCATGATCGGAGTCCAGGATGCGCGCCAGTCCCAGCTCGGTGGCCGGGTCGCCGACACGGCGTCCCGACAGGTTGTTGTGGACCGCCAGGACCGCATGTGCCGGATCCAGCAGATCATGGACCACCACCTCGGTGAAGGGTGCAAAGGTCTGGGCCAGGCCATCGGCGATCTGCTGCACCTGGGACAGCAGCTGCTGTTGCTCGGGGGTCTTTTTGGGCATGTGGCGGAGTGTCGCGGCAACGATATTATTTGTCAATTATTGGATAATTTGTAAAATAAATCGCAAACACAAGCCCGTTGCCAGGGCATGGACAGAGTCCGTTTGCTGGGGTGGCATGATTCTCGAATCTCCCCCGAATGACAGACCGCGATCCATCCACCAGTCAGCGTCATGATTTCCTCTCAGTACGTCCAACGCATCAGCCTGCGCCGCGACAAGGTCGATTCATTTGATCGCTATCCCTTCTGCCTCCCGGCCGTCCATGCCCTTGAAAGCATCGACCTGCACCCGAAGGTCACCTACTTCGTGGGCGAGAACGGTTCAGGAAAATCAACGCTGCTGGAAGCCGTCGCGGTCTCGCTGGGCTTCAATGCAGAAGGCGGGAGCCGGAACTTTCGCTTCGGCACCCGCGGCTCGCACTCGGAACTTCATGAGTTCCTTCGCGTGGCCAAGGGGTTTCGACGGCCCCGGGACGGCTTCTTTCTGCGCGCAGAGAGCTTTTTCAATGTCGCAACCGAGATCGAACATCTGGATGAAGAGCCCGCTTTCGGCCCACCCGTCATCGATTCGTATGGCGGCCGATCCTTGCACGAGCAATCTCATGGCGAGTCTTTCATGGCCTTGATGACGAAGCGGTTTGGAGGCCAGGGCCTCTACCTCCTCGACGAACCCGAAGCCGCCCTGTCACCCCAACGACAGCTTGCGGTCCTGTCACGGATGCACGAACTCATCCTCGATGACTCGCAGTTCATCATCGCCACCCACTCGCCCATCTTGATGGCCTACCCCGAATCGCTCATCTACTCTTGCAGCAAAGACGGCATCTCTCCGATCGCCTACCAAGACACCGAGCATTTCAAGGTCACAAGAGACTTTCTGGGCAACCCGGAGGGCATGCTGCGAAAGCTGATGGATCCGCAGGCGCCGTGAGGCCTCGTGGCCTCTCGCCGGACCACCGCCATGGGATGCAATGCGGCACGGATCATGCCGTCGTCAGCGGGGTGAGTGGCCTCGCCGCAAGCCCCTCCGCGCAGCCGCCTGCAGTTCCTTGCCTGTCAGCACAAAGGCCTGGGCATCGGCCAGCCGGGCCAGGGCCAGATCCAGAAACGCCCGCACCCGCCGGGGTTGTGCCGAGCGGCTGCCGTAGTAGATGTGCAGGCCGAGGTGCTCGCTGAGGTGGTCCAGCAGCAGGGGCACCAGACGCCCCGAGCGGATGTGCGGTGCGGCCGCGAAGTTGGCCAACTGCGCGATGACCTGACCCGCCAGCACCGCCTGCAATTCAAGCTCGGTGTCGTTGGTGGAGAGCGTCGGCGGGAAATGCCGGTGCACGAGCTCGCCATCCACCGTCAGATACCACGGAGACACCTTGCCGGTGGCGGGATGGCGGAAGACGCTGCAACGATGTCGGGTCAGGTCTTCCAGTGTCTTCGGAACACCGTGCTCACGCAGATAGGCCGGTGAGGCGCACACCATGAGCTGCACCGGGAACAGGCGCCGGCCGATCACCTCCTCCTGCGGCGAAGTGCCGATGCGAAACCCGATGTCCACGCGGTCCAGCACCCAGTTGCCGATGCCGTCGTCGAGCTGCACATCGGGCTGGATGCCCGGGTGCAGGCGGCAGAACTCATCGAGCAGGGGCATGAGGATGGCGGCAAACGAAGACTTGGGCCCCACGATCCGCAGCGGGCCGGCAATCTCGTCCTTGCCTTCGCGGGCGGCGGCGATGGCGCGGTCGATGGCCGAGAGCGCCGGCCGGGTGTTCTCGAGAAAATGCTGCCCTTCCTCCGTCAGGGCCAGGCCCCGGGTCGTCCGATGCAGCAGCCTCACCCCCAGGTGCTTCTCGAGCTGAGCCACGGCCTGGGTGCCCGCCTGGGGCGAAATGCCCTGGGCCAGGGCGGCCTGGCGGATGCTGCCCAGCTCCACGGCCTTGGCAAACAGGGCGATCGATCGGAATTCGTTGATGGGCATGGTGGCTTTTTGCGCTGGGCATGTGGTGGTCAGTATCAATCTTCACTTGCTACCGATGCAAGTCCAGGCCCTCTATCCGATGGGCACACCGGGGTCTAGAGTGCAGCCTCGTTCAACCCTGAGGAGCACCCCATGAAGGAAGTCGTCGTCGTCGTCGGCGCCGGACAGATCGGCCAGGCCATTGCACGGCGCATCGGCTCCGGCAAGCAGGTGCTGCTGGCCTGCCTGCACGAGGAAGAGGCCCGGGCGGCAGCCCACACCTTGCACAACGCCGGCCACCTGGCCCACACGGCGACGGTGGATGTGTGCTCGCGCGCATCGGTCCAGGCCCTGGTCGAGCAGGCCGTGGCCCTGGGCCCCATCAGCGGATTGGTCCACGCCGCGGGCGTCTCGCCGTCACAGGCCCCGATCGAGGCCATCCTGCGCGTGGACCTTTACGGCACCGCCCTGGTGCTCGAACTCTTCGGTGATGTCATGGCCCCTGGCGGCGCCGGTGTGGTCATCGCCTCGCAGTCCGGGCACCGGCTGCCGGCACTCACGCCCGAGCAGGACCGGGCGCTGGCCATGACCCCGACCGAAGCGCTTCTGCAGCTCGACTGGCTCCAGAGCGCTCAGGTGCGCGACACGCTGCATGCCTACCAGCTCTCCAAGCGCGGCAATTCGCTGCGCGTGATGGCCGAGGCCATCCGCTGGGGCCGGCGCGGGGCGCGCCTCAACACCATCAGCCCCGGCATCATCATCACGCCGCTGGCCCACGACGAGCTGAACGGCCCGCGCGGTGCCGGCTACCGGCGGATGATCGAGGCCTGCCCGGTCGGACGCGCCGGCACCCCGGACGAGGTGGGCCAACTGGCCGCCTTGCTGATGGGCCCCGACGGGATCTTCATCACCGGCAGCGACTTCCTCATGGACGGCGGGGTCACGGCGGCCTTCCGCTTCGGCGACATCGCACAGCCCGTCGCAGCGTCCTGAGAACCTTCTCGGTCTCGCCCGAACACCTCATTCAACAGAAAGCCCACCATGAGCTACCCCGTCAAAAGCTACGCCGCCCACGCCCCGACCGCACGGCTCGGCCTGTTCGAATTCGAGCGGCGCAGTCCGCGCCCGGACGATGTCGTCATCGAGATCCTCTACTGCGGCATCTGCCACTCCGACCTGCACAACACCCGCAACGACTGGGGCCACGCCAGGTACCCGATGGTCCCGGGCCACGAGATCATCGGCCGCGTGATCGAGGTCGGCCCCGAGGTGACACGCTTCCAGCCCGGCGACCCTGTGGGCGTGGGCTGCATGGTCGAGTCCTGCCGGCATTGCGGCGCCTGCGGCAAGGGCTGGGAGCAGTACTGCGAGAACGGCGCGACCTACACCTACAACCACCAGGACCCGGTCGACGGCACGCGCACCTACGGCGGCTACAGCGAGAAGATCGTGGTGACCGAGCGCTTCGTGCTCAAGGTGCCCGAGGCCCTGGACCTGGCCGGCGCGGCACCTCTGCTGTGCGCCGGCATCACGACCTACTCGCCGCTGCGGCACTGGCAGGTCGGTGCCGGCAGCCGGGTCGCCATCGTCGGTCTCGGCGGGCTGGGCCACATGGGCCTGAAGCTGGCCAAGGCCATGGGGGCCGAGGTCACGCTGTTCAGCCGCACGCCGGGCAAGGAGGCCGACGCCCGCCGCCTGGGCGCCGACCACATCGTCATCTCGACCGAGGCGGCCCAGATGGCCGCCATGGCGGGGCGCTTCGACCTCATCATCGACACCGTGCCCTACCAGCACGATGTGAACCCCTATGTGCCCACGCTGGCCTCGAACGGCACCCTCGTCATGGTGGGCTATCTGGGGCCGCTGGAGGACCTGAACACCGCGCCCCTGGTCCTGAACCGCAAGGCGCTGGCGGGCTCGCTGATCGGGGGCATCGCCGAGACCCAGGACATGCTGGACTTCTGCGCCGCCCATGGCATCCATTCGGACATCGAGCTCATCCGCATCCAGGACATCAACGAAGCCTATGAGCGCATGCTCAGGTCGGATGTGAAATACCGCTTCGTGATCGACATGGCATCGCTGAAGGATGCGTCGTCCGCCTGAGCCGGGGGCCGGGAACCACCTCCGCCTTGGCATCCGCCTTCGCACACCGCAGACCGCCCGAACAGGCCATCAGCCCTGGAAGATCCTGGCCAGCGCACTGCGCAGTTCCTTGAGCTTGGGCGGCTTGCTGAGCACGCCGTCCACATGCACCGGGGCCGCATCCTCGGACACCAGGCGCTGGCCCCAGCCCGTCAGCAGCAGGATGGGCGTCTCGGGTGAGAGCCGCTTGATCGCCTCGGCCACCTTGTGGCCATCCACATAGGGCATGCCCAGGTCGGTCAAGACGACGGAAAACCCCGCCTGTTGCGCGTGGGCCTGGCTGAACAGGTCGATGCCGGCCTGTCCGCCATCGGCCGCGACAACGCTGTGGCCATCGATTTCCAGGATGCTCTGCAACGAACGGATCACCATGGGGTCGTCATCGATGATCAGGATGCGCAGGTGCGAGGGGGCCGCCACGGCCTCGCCAGCGGCCTGATTCGCCTCGGCGGTCTGGGCCGGCACCATGAAACTCATGCGCACGGTGGTGCCCGAATGGGGCGCCGAAGCGAATTCGATGGCGGCGCTGTGACGCTCGATCATGCCGTAGACCATGGCCAGCCCCAGCCCCGTCCCACGTTCACCCTTGGTGGTGAAAAAGGGCTCCAGGCAACGTTGCCGGGTATCGTCGTCCATGCCCACACCGGTGTCACTGACCTCGATCAGCACCTGCATCGCGTCGGGCGTGGCCATGGCGCCCTCGGGCGCCCCCTGGACCGTGCGGGTGCGCAGGGTCAGTACGCCCCCTTCGGGCATGGCATCCACGGCGTTGAAGACCAGGTTGGTGAGGGCCTCGCGGATTTCGCCTTCCACCCCCATGAAGACCAGCAGGTCGGCCTGCAGCTCGAGCCTGGCCTCGATCACCACACCGCGCTGCTGGGGCATGTCACTCCAGCGGGCGCGCGTCAGGTCAAGCACCTGCTGCACCAGCAAATTGGCATGCACCGGCCGCAGGTTCATCTGGGGCTCGCGCTGCCTGTAGAACTCGCGCATCCTCGCCACCGTGGCGGCCACATCGTCAATCGACCGCTCGATGATCTCCAGGTAGCCACGCCCTCGGGGGCTCAGCTGGGTCTCGGTCTCGAGCATGGACTCGGTGTACAGGGCAATCGGCGAGATGGCGTTGTTGATGTCATGGGCAATGCCGCTGGCCATCTGCCCGAGCGCGCGCAGGCGCTCCTGCTGCATGACCGTCTGCTGGGTCTGGCGCAGGTCGTCATAGGCTTGCTGCAAGGCGCCGTACAGCTGGGTCTGCTTGCTTGCCAGCGCCACATGCTCGCTCAACTGCCGCAGGAACTCGCACTCGCCGCTGTTGAAGCTGTGCGCCTGGTTGCGCGCCACGATGAGGGCGCCGAACACGGTGCTTTCCACCAGCAGGGGCGCCATCACCAGGGCCTGCAGGCCGGCGCTGCTGAGCTGGCGCGGAAACGGGAAGGGCACCCCGGCGATGGCGTCCTCATAGACCAGTTGCCCGCGCATGCAGCGCGACAGGCCGTTTTCGTCGATGGGCACCAGGGCCTGCTCGCTCAAGGACAGCTGGTCCAGCAAGACCTGGTTTCGCGTGCCCAGACAGGTGACCATCAGGGCGTTCTTCAGTGGATCGTGCAGACAGATGCAGGCGAAATCCACGGCCAATTGCTCCTCCAGGCTGCGCACCACCACCTGGAAGATGCTGCGCAGATCCTGGCGCTCGCCAATCGAGCGCGTGATCTGATGCAACAGATTCAGCCGCCCGAGCTGCGCCATGGCCTTTTGCTCGGCCTGCTGGCGCACCGAGATTTCCGAGGCCAGTCGGGCGTTGATCGTCACCAGCTCGTCCCTCGAGACGGTGGTCCGCTTGAGCTTTTCGGTCATGCCGTCGAAGGCCCGGGCCAGTTCGCCGATCTCATCCTGGCTGCCCAGGGCCAGGGTGAAATCCAGATTGCCGGCACCGACCAGCAAGGTGCCCTGGCGCAATCGCTCCAGGGGCCGGGTCACGCTCTTCAAGGTCATGGCGATGGTGGCGCCCATGACCAGGATGAGCAGCCCCCCGAACGAGAACACCGCCAGCGTGGTCTGCTGCAGCGCGCCCAGGGCATCGCTGCGGCTGCGTTGCGCAAGCGCCAGGGCGCCCGAGATGATGGCCTGCGTCTTGTTCGTGATCTGGCCGGACAGACGGGTTTCGAGTTCCTGCAGCACATCGGCATTCTGGGGGCCGCTCTTGATTTCCGCCTGGTTCTGCACCTGCTCGGCGAACAGGGCGTCCAGCACCTGCCGGTCATGCTGCAGTTCCGCCAGCGTGTCCCGTTCTTCCCGGGTTCCGAAGTCCGATGCGGCTTCGAGCATTTTCGAGAACGAGGCCATTTTCAGGTCCCACTGGGCCTGTGTGCGGGCGCCGTGCTGCAGCGAATACTCGAGCGACAGGTACCTGAGCGAGGTGGCCGCCTGCAGGATCTCGCTGGCCTGCTGGTTCTTGGCCAGCTCGCGCCGCATCTGCAGGGTCATGTAGGCCATGAGGGTCGCGATGAAGACGGCGACCCCCAGGCATATCAGGCCAGCCATCTTGAAGCGTGTCGATATTTTCAACTTGTGCGCCTCAATGGATGACGGAAACCGCCTCGGGACTGACGCTGTCAAGGCCGTCGAGGTAGAGCGAGTCCAGGAAATTGGGCATGACCGTGGTGCTGCTCAGCCTGTTCTTGATGACCCAGCGCGTCTCGTCCTCCAGCGCCAGAATCAAGCCCTGGTCCAGGCGCATGTCGAAGCGGTAGGAAGACCAGAACTTCTTCATCGTGCCAAGCTCGGTCTGCGTCTCCTGGGCCATCATGGCCTGTGCCCGGTCGGTCTGCAGCCTGCAGAACTGCTCGCCCTGCTCCAGGGCACGCAACACCTTGACGATCCTCTCGGGATGGGCCTTGATGTAGTCGGTGCGGCCGGCCATGTTGTAGGTGATCTCATAGATGTTCTGGCCATAGAACGCGATCCCGTTTTCCTTGAGCAGGCGCATGGTCTGCTCCAGATAGGGCTCCCAGCTCGCAATCGCGTCCACCTCGCCACGCTGCAGTGCCGCAGTCAGGTCTTCGGGTTTGAAATTGCGCATGCTGACCTCGCTGGGACGCAGCCTTTGCTTGTTCAGAAAGGCGTCCAGGATGAAATGGCCTGAAGTGCCCTGGGTGGCGCCGATGCGCTTGCCTTTCAGGTCCTGCGGACGCTGGATGCCATGGTCGCGCCGCGCCACGATGCCATGGTCCGTTTCGGCCTGGAAGAAGGTGGCCACCACGGAGATGGGCGCGTGCTCCAGTGCCGCAAAGACAATCGGGATGTCCGCCACGGTGCCCAGGTCCGCAGCGCCCGTCAGCACCGCCTCCATGGCCGATTTGCCGCTGGTATGGGACTGGATGCTGATCTGCACGCCCTGCGCCAGGAAATAGCCGTATCGCTGGGCGGCAAGGATCGGGCAGCTCGCGACGTAGCCTGTATTGACCGCCATCACCAGCCCCACGGGTTGCGACGGCGGCGCGCCGAGCCAGGTCCGCCAAGCCAGTCCACCGAGCCCAAGGAGCAACAGCACCGCCAGCACCAGGGCTGGCGCCTGTCGATCCCCGACCCCGAGCTTCGATTGCAGGTTCTTCAGCATGGCATCCTGTGGGCGGCTGTCATTGGCGGGCTTCGCGATCACACGATGCGGCCATCGCTCAAAGATGGGGGGCCATCAAAGGGTGCGCCGACAGGGCGCCCGCCGAGGATGGGCTCGCTTGCACCGCGAGTGCGTCGTCAATCGCCTGGAAAAGTTCGGCCATGTCGATGGGTTTGGTGATGTAGCGGAAAAAGCCCATGCCCCTCCAATCGCTGACCTCGCTGGCCATGGCCCGGGCCGTGGTCGCGATGACAGGAATGTGGCTGGTCAGCGGATTGCTTTTGAGGACCTTGCAGACATCGGTCCCATCCATGTCCGGCAGGCTCAGGTCCAGAAGAATGACATCGGGTCGGCAGCGGCAGGCGGTCTCGATGCCCTGGCCCCCCTGGGAGCTGGCGTAGAAGTCGAGATCACCGCGCACACGGATCAGCTCCGTCATCAGCTTGAGGTTGGCGGGGTTGTCCTCGATGCACAGCAGGCGCCCGCGCCGGGTGGATGCGCCCGCCCTCGGCCGCGAGGCCGGCATGCCCGCGGATTCGGCCTGTTCCCAGGCTGCGCCCTGCCCTGTGGCGACATCGATCCAGAAGGTGCTGCCCTGGCCCGGTTGGCTGCTCACGCCGATCCGGGCATTCATCAGTTCGGCCAATTTCTTGCTCATCACCAGGCCCAGGCCCGTACCTTCCAGGCTCGAGTATTCCTTACCCAGTCGATTGAAAGGGCGGAAAAGCCCGTCGAGCTGGGTCTGGCTCAGGCCCGGCCCGGTGTCCTGGACAAGAATCCGCAGCCGGCCTTCTGCCGTGACTTCACTGATGACCGTCACCTGCCCGTTGTCGACGTTGTATTTGATCGCATTGGAGAGCAGGTTGATCAGTATCTGCTTGAGCCGGGTCCGGTCGGCCAGCGCGTAGAGGTCTGTGGCCGGTCTGAAATCAATGCCGATGTGGCGCGCCTGACGCAACGGCCGTGTCAGCGTGGCGCACTCGTCGAGCACCTCCTGGATGGCGACGCAGGTCCATTGCAAGGGCATATTGCCCGACTCCACCCTGGCCAGATCAAGAATGTCGTTGATCAGGCTCAGCAGATGCGTGCCGGCGTCCCGGATGTCCGTTGCGAAATCCCGGGCCTCGGCGGCAGACAATTTGAACTCGGCCGATGCCAGGATTTCGGAAAACCCAAGAATCGCATTGAGTGGCGTGCGCAGCTCATGGCTCATATGCGACAGGAATGCCGACTTCTCCTGATTCGCCCGTTCTGCCGCGCGCTTCGCGGCCTCCAGTTCCCGATTGAGCTCCAGCAATTCCGCCGCATGCGCATGCAGCTGCTTTTCGAGCATGGCGTTTTCCATGCGGAGGCGGCGGGTTTCCAGGGCACGCGCCAGCACCGGCAGGATGCTGGAAACCTTGAAGGGCTTGATGATGTAGTCCAGCGCGCCCACTTTCATGGCTTGCACGGCAGAGCTGATGCTGCCTTTGCCGGTCATGATGATGCAGGCCAGATCGCCATCGAAGGCGCAGGCCGCCTGGATGACCGCGATGCCGTCGACCTCCGGCATCATCAGGTCGGTCAGCAGCAGATCGAAGGCCTGGGTGCGCAAGCTGGCCAGGGCGGCCTCGCCCGAGCTGACGCCTGTGGTGTCATAGCCGTGGCCTTGCAAGGTGTCGCACAAGGCCTGCATGTGCGCGACCTCGTCATCCACGATGAGGAGCTGCGGACGTCTGTCCAATGCAGTCATGCCATCTCCCTGTTGATCCAGAAGGCCGACCCGGCTTGCCTTGGCACTTGGCCGGCACGGTGTCCCCGGAAATGCAGGAACGACATGGAAGCCGCGCATCCGGAATCCAGGCTGGGCGCCGGCACCGTGGCAGGAGGCCTTCCACCCCCTCGGAGGCCCGATAGGCACCCCCGTCGTTCCACCGCCGGAGCCTTGCGCCAGACCCTGGTTCCCAGGATGGCCTGCGGCTCAGATGTTATAGCTGCGGCTTGGGAAATGGCAAGAACAATCCGGGATGCCAACGTCGCCAAGCGGTTCGGACGCCGCCCTCGAACCTTGAATCCACCCAGGCGACCGGTGCATCCACCTCAGAACAGGGTGCTGGTCAATTGCGCATACAGCAAGGCCAGGCGGCGGGGAAGTTCCGCAGGACGTTGGACGATGGTGTAGCCGTGCTTGCCGAAGAGGTGGGGCAGATAGTCCTGCCCCGACTGGTCGACCGTCACGCAGAAGGGGTGCAGGCCCATGCGGCGGGCCTCCTGCAGGGCGTGGCGGGTGTCTTCCACACCATATCGGCCTTCGTACTCATCGCTGTCGTTGGGCTTGCCGTCGGTGAGGATCAGGAGCAGGCGCACACGGCTCGCTTCGGCACCCAGCAGATGGCTGGCGTACCGGATCGCGGCCCCCATGCGGGTGTAGAAGGCCGGCTTGACCTCGGCGATGCGGGCACGCACCCGGGCGTCATAGTTCTGGTCGAAGCGTTTGAGCTCGCTGAGGCGGACATCGTGGCGCAGGCGCGAATGGAAGCCATACATGGCGAAACGATCCCGTGTCACCGTCAATGATTCGGCGAACAGCAACAGGCTGTCGCGGATCACGTCGATGACACGCAGCTCCTTGGCGATGGTCGCTTCGGTCGAAAGCGACAGGTCCGCCAGGAGCAGACACGACAGGTCGCGTTGCTGGCGCCGCACGGCCTGATAGCAATCCTGCTGCCCGGTGGCCGACTCGGTGTGCCAGCGCACACAGGCGTCCAGGTCCAGATCGTCGCCCTGCACCTGGCGCCGACGCACCTGGCGCTCTGGACGCAGGGCGGCCAACTGCCGGTGCAGGCGCCGCTGATCCTGTCGCAGGCGTTCCGGCAAGGCCGTCGCCGTCGCCGTCGCGTCGGGCAGAGGCTGCAGGCGCACGGTGCAGTGCCCTGGCTTGAGGCTGGATTTCCGGTAGTCCCACTCGGGCAGCTGAAAGGCTGGGTTCGACGGCTCCGCCAGGGATTCGCTGCGCGGTGCCCGATCCAGATTCATGCGCAGCGATTTGGCCACGGCGCGCTGCACGTCGGACACGCTCAGGCTGTCAAGATCGTCCGCAGCCTTGGCCAGATCCTCGTCTTCGTTTTCCTGCACCTCGTGCTGGACTTTGGCGTACTCCGCCCAGCTGAAGATCGATTCGGGCCGAAAGATCAACAGGCCGCCGTCGCGCTCAGGCAGCTCGGCCTCCTGTGTCTGGCGCCGCTTGCGGTCCTCCTGCATCGACGACGCAGGCCGGTGCTCGGGCAGTGGCTCGGCCAGTGCCGGCGCCATGCCCAGCGGCCCTGCGCCATCAGGGCTCAGCCACAACAGCATCGGCTCGTGCGGGCGGCCCGAGGCTGGAAGAATGGATTGCGAACCCGGTTCGACCAAGGCGGCCCGCAGTGCCGACTCCAGCCTGGCCTCATCGGACGGCAGATCACGGGGCGCGGGGCGCCGCTGCAGTTCTGCGGCCACCAGATCACGGTAGACCTGCGCCAGACCTGCGCAGTGGCCCAGCAGAAAACGGCTGCCCTGCTGGTTGCGCTGAAGCCAGGTGCCCGATGCGGGTGCCACCGCACACAAGGCCGTCAGCCAGCGGTACAGGGCCCGGTTGAGCGCCGCATCCGGGTAGGCATCCAGCACGGCGGGCAGGCGCAGCGCCTGCGCATCCACAGAGGCCAGGGCGCATTTTTCGCGCACCCCTGCCAGACGTTCGATCCAGGCACGCCGCGCCCCGTGGGAGCGTTCGGACGTGGCATCCACGCGCAGTCCATGGGCCCCCCCCAGGGCACGGAACAGCAGTCCCAGTTCGCCGGCCATGTCCGCCAGGGCGACGGCGGCCGTGGAGGACGGCTTCGTGGCCAGTCGGGTCAGCCATCCGTGCCACCAAAGACCCACCAGCTCTTCCATGGTGCCCCCTCAATCGCCCAGCATGGCATGCACCACCTGCATCAGTGCCCGCACGATGTTCGGGTCATCGCTCAGGCATTCGATCATCGCCACCCTGCAGGCCAGGGCGGGAGCGCAGCCGCGCACCATGAGGCGCGCGGCATCGACGATCAACCGGGTGCCGGGGGCTTCGTCCAGATCGTGCTCGGCCGTCTGCCGCAGGGCCCGGGCCAGCAACACCAGCTGGCGCACCCTGGCGGGATCCAGTCCGGACTCCGTGGCGACGATGCGTTGCTCGACGTCGGCCTCCGGGAAATCGAAAGCCAGCGAGATGAAACGTTGCCTCGTGCTCGGCTTGAGGGCCTTGAGCAACTGCTGGTAGCCCGGGTTGTAGGAGACCACGAGCATGAACTCTGGCGGGGCCTCGAGCACCTCGCCCAGTCGATCGATCGGCAGGATGCGTCGATCGTCCGACAAGGAATGCAGGACCACCGTCGTGTCCTTGCGCGCCTCCACGACCTCATCGAGGTAGCAGATGCCGCCACGGCGCACCGCCTGGGTCAAGGGGCCGTCGACCCAATAGGTGCCCTCCGAGCCGATCAGGTGACGCCCCACCAGATCCCCTGCGCTCAGGTCGTCATGGCAGGAGACCGTGAAGAGCGGTCGCCCCAGACGCGCCGCCATGTGCTCGACGAAACGGGTCTTGCCGCAGCCCGTGGGTCCTTTGAGCAGAATCGGCAGGCGGCTGTGCCAGGCCATTTCAAAGACGGCCACCTCCTGCCCCACCTCGGTGTAATGCGGCAGGCCGGCGGCCGGCCGGTTCAGCGGCAAGACTTGCATACGCAGTTCCTTTTCACCAGATCGAATAGGCCGCCCCGATGACGGCCCCCAGAATCAACAGATAGGCCGCCATCAGCCCGCGCCACCACGGTCCCGCGTGCCGCAGGCCCATGAAATGGTCGACCAACAGCTGGGCCTTGCACAGGGCCAGCATCAGAACCAGCCCGGCGACGCCTGGTCCTGAATACCGCTCGCCGAGCACCAGCCCGAGTGTGCTCAGGCCCAGGAGCAGCAACCAGACCGTGGTCAGTCGGTCCAGCGGCGGCAGAGGCCGCGATGCGGCAGGGTGCTTTGTCATGAAAGACCTTCAATGCAGCACATAGACCAGCATGAAAAGAAGGATCCAGACCAGGTCCACCATGTGCCAGTACGACGCTCCGGTTTCCACCCCGGCATGGCTGCGGCCGTCGTAATGGCCGTGCAGGCTTTTCCAGGCCACGACGGCCAGGATCACCAAACCCATCACCACATGGAGGAAATGGAACAGGCCCAGGCAGAGGTAGAACATCTCGAACAAGCCGCTTGAGAGCGTCATGCCGGCATCGGCATCCCGCCGGAACTCCATGCCCTTGATGAGCAGGAATACGCAGCCCAGCAGCACCGCCCCGAACAACCAGTGGGCGCAAGCCCGGGCGCGATCCGCCCGCACCGCCTGGACGGCCCGCGCCACGGCGAAGCTGCTGCTGATCAACAGCATCGTGTTGAGCAGGCCCAGCCGGCGGTCCAGCAGCGCCTGGCTGGCATCGAAAGCCTCCACATGGGCCCGCCGCGCCACCGCATAGGCGGCGAACAGCACACCGAACACCAGCAGCTCGGCGAAGATGAACAGCCAGATGGCCAGATCACCGGGCAATGCCCGCGCAGGCGCTGCCTCCCCAGGGAGGGGCAGCCGCCGTGCGGGCCGGAGAGCGACATCAGCCATCTTGCGGGGCGCCTTCAGGCCAGTGCGCGTTTGAACTCGGTCTCGTACCCATATTCACCGGGTACGAAGAAGCTCACCAGATAGCTCAGCAAGCCCAGCAGAAAGCCCAGGCCGGCGGCCTCCCGGATCCAGAAGAAGGGCCTGGAATAGTCCTGGGCTTCCATGAAGGACACCGGGTTGCTGCCCACGCGCTGCATGAACACCGTGACCAGGCCGGCCCCGGTGAGCGCCAGCGTGATGCCGACCATGCTGATGACCATGACCCAGAAGCCCGTCATCTCCCAACGCTGGGCCGCCAGGCTGTTGGCCGTGCGGCCGCGCAACAGAGGCATGGCGTACGAGATGATGGCCAGCGACACCATGGCATAGGCGCCGAAGAAGGCGAGGTGCCCGTGGGCCGCCGTGAAATTGGTGCCATGCGCCACGTACTGAACCGGCGCCAGCGTGATCATGAAGCCCCAGAGTCCCGCACCCAGGAAGGCGACGATGGGGGTGCCCATGGCCCACAGCATGGCAGCCTTGTTGGGATGCTCACGACGGCGCTTGAACAGGGTCCGCAGCGCAAACGCGATCAGCATGATGAAAGGGATGGGTTCGATCGCGCTGAAGATGGAACCGAGCCAGATCCAGTAGGCGGGAGCGCCTGTGTAGTAGTAGTGGTGGCCGATGCCGATGATGCCCGAGACCAGGGTCATGGCGATGATCACGTACATCCACTTCTCGATGATCTCCCGGTCCACGCCGGTCATCTTGATGAGGATGAAACCCAGCAAGGCGCTGAGGATCAGCTCCCAATCGCCCTCGACCCACCCGTGCACCACCCACCACCAGCCGTAGCTGGCCTTGACGGTGTCCTCAGGGAAATAGAACGCCGGCAGGAACAACAGGGCCAGGCCCCACAGAGCCGCCACGAGGATCACGTTGAGCGATGTCTTTCTTCCCTTGGCCAGGGTCATGGTGATGTTGAACAACAGGGACAACGCCACCAGGACGATGCCCAGCTTGGTCGGCAGCGGCTGCTCCAGATAGCCCCGGCCCATCGTCGGCAGCACGGTGTTGCCCGTGGCGGCGGCCAGATCGGCATAGGGGATCAGCAGATAGGCCAGGATGGTCGCCGCGCCGGCCGCCAGGAAGACCCAGAAAGTCGCCAAGGCCAGCCGGGGGCTGAACAAGGGGGTCTGGGCCTCTTCGGGCACGATGAAATAGGCCGCCCCCATGAACGCCATCAGCAACCAGACGATGAGCAGGTTGGTGTGCACCATGCGGCTCACGCTGAATGGAATGGCCGGGAACAGAAAGCTGCCGTCGAGGTACTGCATGCCGGCGGCGAGCCCGAAGATGATCTGCCCCAGGAACAAGGCCAGTGCAGCAATGAAATAGGGTTTGGCGACCCTTTGAGTCGAGTTGTTCATGATGGATCCATGGTTCTCAATTTGGGAAGTCGTTCCTCACATGCCGAGGCGCTCAGCCCTGTGGATTGGGCGGCCACTGGTTGGTGTCGATGTGCGAGAGCCATTTGAAGTAGTCGTTCAGGTCGTCCAGGTCCGCTTCGCTGAAATTGAAATGCGGCATCTGCCGACGCCCGGCCACACCGGTGGGCTGCGACTTGATCCAGGCCTTGATGAAGTCCGGCCCGCGTCGGACATAGACATTGCCGAGCTCGGGTGCGAAATAGGCGCCCTCGCCATTGACGGTGTGACAGCCGATGCAGTTGTTGCTGTCCACGAGGTACTTGCCGTGCTTGACCTCGGGCGTCATCTGCTCTGCATGGTCCCGCTGCGGAATCTGCCGCCAGGTGTCCATGGTCAGCAACAGATAGATCGCCAGAAAGAAGACGGCGCCCCCCAGAAAAATGTTGCGCGCCATCGCCTTGGTAAAGACTTGCGGCATAGACCAGCTCCTCTTGAATGATGTTGAACCCTGACAAGGCAAGCGCCGTGCCACCCGTAAGCTCCTTTAAAATCAACCACTTATGCCAATCGCGGTCAAATAGACCCTGTTTTTAAATGGTCTTAAAGACCATAAAATGGTCAATAGAACCATGAACAGTGAAGCCCTGATCAAAGACCTGACGGTGGCCATGCCGTCCGCGACACGCCTGCAACGCCTGGCCGGGGCCTTGCGCAAGCACTACCGCTGCGATGCCGTGGCCGTGCTCCGGCTGCAGGACGACTACCTGCTGCCCGTCTCGATCGACGGGCTGGTGCATGAAGCCCTGGGGCGGCGTTTCCAGGTCGACCTGCATCCCCGCCTGGCCGCGATCCTGGGCCAGCAGGAACCGGTCCGCTTCCTGGCGGGTAGCCCACTGCCCGACCCCTACGATGGATTGCTGCAAGTGCAGGCGGGCGAACCGCTGCCGGTCCACGATTGCGCCGGCGTCCGTCTGCAGCTGGATGGCGTCGCATGGGGGGTGCTGACCCTGGACGCCCTGGACGAAGGTGCCCTGGGTGACGGCGTGGTCGAAAGCCTGCGACAGCACGCCCTGCTGCTCGAAGCCGCCATCCGCATGACCCGGCTGGAAGATGAGATCCAGGTGTTGCGCCAGACCGGTCATGCGCCCCTCGCCCAGCCCCTGTCGGAGCCTCGACCCGACGATGAGATCATCGGGAAAAGCCCGGCCCTGACGGGCCTTCTGCGCGAGCTGGATGTGGTCGCGGCCTCCGATCTGCCCGTGTTGCTGCTGGGCGAGACCGGGGTGGGCAAGGAGTTGTTCGGCCGTCGGCTGCACCGGCATTCCTCCCGTCTCAAACCCCTGGTGCAGGTCAATTGCGCGGCGCTGCCTGAAACGCTGGCCGAGAGCGAGCTCTTCGGGCACGCGCGTGGGGCCTTTTCCGGTGCCGGCATGGACCGGGCCGGGCGCTTTGAGGTCGCAGACGGCGGCACGCTCTTTCTCGACGAAATCGGTGAACTGCCGCTGAGCATCCAGGCCAAGCTGTTGCGCACGCTACAAAATGGTGAGATCCAACGCCTGGGTGAAGACCGGCCCCGCCATGTCAACGTCCGGGTGATCGTGGCCACCAACCGCGACCTCAAGCAATGCGTGCGCGACGGCCTTTTCCGCGCCGACCTCTACCACCGGCTCTCGGTCTACCCTGTGCACATCCCTCCTCTGCGCGAGCGGGGACACGACATCCTGTTGCTGGCCGGGCGCTTTCTCGAACTCAACCGGGCCCGCCTGGGTCTGCGCAGCCTGCGCCTCTGTGCCGATGCCGAAGGCGAGTTGCTGCGCTACCCCTGGCCAGGCAATGTGCGTGAACTCGAGCACGTGATCAGCCGCGCGGCCATCAAAGCCCTGAGCCAAGGAGCCAGGCGCTCGGACATCGTGACGCTGCAGCCGACCCTGCTGGATCTGGGCGCACGACAGCCCGCATCGCCCCCGGTGGACACCGCAGTGCCGTCGGCGACCACGGTGGCGGACAGCCCCATGAGCTCACTCAGCGCGGCCGTGGCCGACTGCCAACGGCAACACATCCGCCAGGCCCTCAGGCAAAGCGAAGGCAACTGGGCACTGGCTGCGCGGCAGCTGGACCTCGACCCCAGCAACCTGCACAAACTGGCGCGGCGCCTGGGCATCAAGTAGGCCTGGCGCAGCGGCCTGTGACGGGGCGGGTCCGGAGTCCGCAGGGATGCCGTCCTGCGGGTGGCGCAGACTTCCCTGGCCGTCGCCCCAGAGACGCCAATCCGGCCCGAACAATTCGGCGGGATGAGGCGCCCGCTCGGAACCATTGCCGCAGGCCATGGAGTCGACCGCGCAGAAGCGGTCGCAGCCCCAGCAGACGCGCTCCGGATGCGGCGGATTGTCGGGGAATCTCTTGCTCATCCTAGCGCCCGACGCCCTGTGCGAAGGTCTTGCGGATCTGTGAGACGAATTCGGGATCGGCCGCGCCCAATTGGGTGCTTCGCGCAACTATCCGTCCTTGGGAATCGAGCAATATCAGGGCGGTCGTGTGGTTGAAGTCGCCATTGGGCAAGGCGCGGTACTGGATGCCCAGCACGGCCGCGAGCTTGCGCACGGCCGGCGCCTCGGTGCGAGCGAGACGCCACTGCGCGGCGTCAAGCTCCCGCTCCTGGGCCGTGTGCTGGAGTACCGCCACGGTGTCGCGCGCCGGATCGATGCTGACCAGCAGCATCTGAAGGCGCCCGCGCTCCTGTGCAGAAAGCTGGGCCTGGGCATTGCGCATCGTGTCCACCAGCATGGGGCAGACGAATTCGCAGGAGGTGTAGAACATGCTGACCAGGACCGGGGCCCCGCCCAGCGAGTCCATGTCGAACGCTCGGCCGTTCTGGTCGGTCAAGCTCAGCCTGAGCTGGTAGACCGAATCGCCGGGCCAGTCGCTCGCATGGGGCGGAGACGCCTCGGCGCTCCCGACAGCGAAGCCCAGCAGGCAGGCCAGCATCAGGCCGCGTCGTGTGATGCCGCGCAGGATGCGCAGCCGTTGAACCAGGTGTTGCATGACCATTCCAATCCATGCTTGAACGTCATCAGCGCGCACAACGGAACCCCAGGCTGGTGGTGCTGTCGGCGGCCTGCAAAGACGACAGCAGCGCAATGCGCATGAGCACGGCGTAGTTCTCCCGGTCCTGCAGACTGATGGCGCCCGCGCCGCAGAATTTCAGTTTGTCGGGATCGCCTTGGTCGCGGCTGTCCGGGCTGACCAGCAGGGCGTTGAAGTCATCCACCCACTCCCAGATCAGTCCATGCATATCGCGCACCCCGTAGAAATTGGGAGGCCCTCCGACATCGGGCAGAGGCCCCGTCGCCGGCCGCGCGTACCAACCCAGGATGCGGGCGCGCCAGACCGGATCCTGGCGCGCATCGGCATGGTCGGCATCGGCCGCCGCCACGCGCTCCCACTCATTCCAGCTCGGCAGGCGAGCCCCTTCGGACTCGCAAAAGGCCTGTGCCGCAAACCAGCTGACCTGCGTCACGGGCGCCTGCGGGGATCCCGTTTCCAGCCCGTCCTGCAGGTAGCCGGCACTCGCAAAGGTGCGTGGAACCTGTTCTGGCGCCCATTGCGGATGCTGGTGCACGAACCGGGCGAACTCGGAGCGGGTGACCGGCCGCACGCGCAGACTGAATGCGGCCACGGAGACCGGGCCCCGGTCACCGTCATTGGCCAGCACCGTCCTCAACTCGCCCGCCGGAATATCCACATAGGGCACATCGGGCGTGGCCTGCGCCAGAGCGCCCAGGGCCGTTGCCAGCAGCACGACGCCGAGGATCGCTCTCATGCCACGCCCCTGCGCCTCAATGCGCGCCCGCCGCCGCAGGCGCCGTCTCGGTTCGCCGTGCCTTGACCTCGTCCGTGGTGACGCGGCCGCCCGCATTGCCCCAGCTGTTCAGCACATAGGTCAGGATGTTGGCGATCTCGTCGTCGTTGAGCTGGGTCATCGGCGGCATCACCGAGTTGTAGTCGTTGCCGTTGACTTTGACGGGGCCGCTGAGGCCGCGCAGCACGATGTCAATGGCGCGTTTGGGGGTGGCCGCCAGCAGATCGGATTGGGCCAGCGGCGGGAAGACCCCGGGCAGGCCCGCTCCGGTCGCCTGGTGACAGACCGAGCAGGTTCCTGCGAACAAGACTTGACCGGCCTGCACCTGGTCCTGCAGGCTCAGCGTGCCGCTGGCCGCATTGCGGGTCGCGGTGCTCACCGCCGCCAGATTGGGTTGAGAGCGATCGCCCAGATACACCGAATCCAGTTCCTTGCCGGAATAGATGCTCTTGTCCTCCGGGCCATTGACCTTGAGGATGGCCAGCGCGCCTTTGTTGAACGCCCGGAAGATCGAGTG
>JAFAMV010000191.1 GCA_019233055.1 Curvibacter sp. | reverse complement strand
CAGCTCGCGGTTGATGTCGCGCAGCAGCGCCAGGATGGCGCGCGTGGTCTCGGGGTCGAGGGCCGAGGTGGCCTCGTCCGACAGCAGCACCTTGGGCTGGCTGGCCAGGGCCCGCGCGATGCCCACCCGCTGCTTCTGCCCGCCGCTGAGCTGGGCGGGATAACGGTCGGCCAGGGGGCCGAGGCCGACCCGCTCGAGCAGTGGATCGACGCGCGACCGGATGCCTTGCGCCGGCCAGCCGGCCAGCTCCAGGGGCAGCGCCACGTTGTCACGCACCGTGCGCGAAGACAGCAGGTTGAAATGCTGGAAGATCATGCCGATGTCGCGGCGCGCCTCGCGCAGCTGGGCCTCGTCCAGGCGTCCCAGGTCGACACCGCCGACCTTGACCGTGCCGCGCGTGGGCCGGTTCAGCAGATTGATGGTCCGCACCAGCGAACTCTTGCCGGCACCACTGCGACCGATGATGCCGAACACCTCGCCGGCAGCCACCTGCAGGTCGATGCCTCGCAGAGCCTCCACCGGCCCCTGGGGGCCGGCGTAGGTCTGATGGATACCCTCTAACTCGATCATGGATTCATGGCTTTCAGGAAAGCGGCGCGCCCTCAGCGGTTGCGGGCGCAGCGGAAAGCCCATGAATGTAGGGGATTTTTATAAGAAACCGAAATATCGATTAATTTTGTAATAAGAAAAATTCCTCATATACAGATGCGCCGGCGCGGCCAGGCCCACCGGCCTCGCGGCGTCAGAGCTTGGCGATCGACACCTCGGTGGACTTCACCAGGGCCACCACTTCCGAGCCCACTGCCAGGCCCAGGTCGTCGACCGAGCGGGTGGTGATGACCGAGGTCACGATGCCCCAGGGGGTCTCGACATCGATCTCGGAGACGACGTCGCCGCGGATGATCTCGCGGACCTTGCCCTTGAACTGGTTGCGGACATTGATGGCTTGGATGGACATGGATAGCTCCTAGGGGTTGAAAGAAAACAGCTTGAACAAGAGAAACAGAATCGGGTGCGACCGGACGGCGCTCAGACCGCCCAACGCAGGCCGTGCGCCGGCACGCCGGGCCAGCCCGGATCGGCTGCCGGCTCTGCATCGGGGTGTTGCAGCACGCGGTCCAGGATGCGTTTTTCGAGCGCGGCAAAGGCCGCATCACCGCGCGAGCGGGGCCGGGGCAGGGACACTCTTTCGTCGAGCGCGATGGCGCCGTCCTCGATGAGGATCACCCGGTCGGCCAGCGCCACCGCCTCCTGCACATCGTGGGTGACCAGCAAGGCGGTGAAGCCATGGCGGCGCCAGAGCCCCTCGATGAGCTCGTGCATCTCGATGCGGGTCAGGGCATCCAGGGCACCCAGCGGCTCGTCGAGCAGCAGCAGCCGGGGTCGGTGCACCAGCGCACGGGCCAGTGCGACGCGTTGCCGTTGCCCGCCCGACAGCCTGGCCGGCCAGTCGCCGGCCCGCTCGGCCAGCCCGACCTGGGCCAGCACCTCGGCGGCGGCCGGACGTTGCGATTCGGGCAGGCCCAGGGCCACGTTGTCGATGACCCGCTTCCAGGGCAGCAGCCGCGAGTCCTGGAACATGATGCGGGTGTCGGCGCCCAGGCCGGCGACGAGCTGCCCGTCGATGAGAAGCCGGCCCTCGCTGGCCTGCTCGAGGCCTGCCACCAGGCGCAGCAGGGTGCTCTTGCCACAGCCGCTGCGGCCCACGATGGCCACGAACTCGCCGGGGGCGATGTGCAGGCGGGTGTGGCGCAACACCTCGCGCCGGCCGTAGCGCTTGCCCACCGATTCGAGCTGCAGACGCACGCCCCGGCCGTCGCCGGAGGTTGTGGAAGAAGATGGAGTGGATTGGGGGGTGGTCATGGTGGTCCTCGCGGCCGATGGGTCAGACGGTCTTCTGGTAGCCGGGGTGCCAGCGCAACCAATAGCGCTCCAGGCCCTTGGCGAACAGGTCGGCCAGCTTGCCCAGCAGGGCGTACAGCAGGATGCCGACCAGCACGATGTCGGTCTGCAGGAACTCACGCGCATTCATGGTGAGGTAGCCGATGCCGGCCTGGGCCGAGATGGTCTCGGCCACGATCAGGATCACCCACATCAGGCCGAGCGAGAAGCGCAGCCCCACCAGGATCGACGACAGCGCGCCCGGCAGCACCACCTGGGTGTAGAGCTGCCAGCGCGACAGGCCATAGCTGCGCCCCATCTCGATGAGGCCGGGGTCCACCTGGCGGATGCCGTGGAAGGTGTTGAGGTAGATCGGGAAGAAGACCGACACCGCGATCAGGAAGAGCTTGGCGCTCTCGTCGATGCCGAACCACAGGATCACCAGCGGGATCAGGGCCAGCGCCGGGATGTTGCGCACCATCTGGATGCTCGAGTCGAGCAGGGTCTCGAACAGACGCACCGAGCCCGTCAAGAGGCCCAGCACCAGGCCGATGCCGCCGCCGATGGCCAGTCCCGTCAGGGCGCGCCAGGCGCTGATCTTCACATGGGTCCAGAGATCGCCGGACAGCGTCAGCTTCCAGGCGGCGGTGATCACGTCCAGCGGGGCCGGCAGCACCCGGGTCGAGATCCAGCCCTGGGCCGATGCGATCTGCCAGCCGGCGATCAGCAACACCGGCACCAGCCAGGGCAGCAGGCGCTGGCCCAGCGTCTTGAGCAGCGGCCAGAGCCAGGCCAGGCCGCTGTCCGGGGCCTCCAGGGTGATCGGCAAAGGGGTCACCGGCAGTTCTCGGGAAGGCGCGTTCATGTCTGTTTCTCCAGTCGGTCAGCGGGTCATCAGGAGGTGGCCGCCAGCGGGGCCTCTTCATTGGCCACGGCCTCACCGACCGGCCCGCGCAGGCGGTCGCGCAGGGCGGTGGGCAGCAACGGGAAGACCAGTTCGGCGAAGCGGTAGGCTTCCTCGAGGTGCGGGTAGCCCGACAGCACGAAGGTGTCCAGGCCCAGGGCCGCGTACTCCTCGATGCGGGCCGCGACCGTGGCCGGATCGCCGACCAGGGCCGTGCCGGCACCGGTGCGCACCAGGCCGATGCCCGCCCAGAGGTTGGGGCTGATCTCCAGCTCGCGGCGGCTGCGACCGCCACCGGCATGCAGCGCGGCCATGCGGCGCTGGCCCTCCGAATCCATGCGCTGGAACAGGGCCTGGGCCTTGGCCACGGTGGCATCGTCGACGCGGCTGATCAGATCCTCGGCCGCCTGCCAGGCCTGCTCCTCGGTCTCGCGCACGATCACATGCAGACGGATGCCGAACTTCACGGTCCGGCCGTGACGCGCAGCCCGGGCACGCACATCGGCCACCTTGCGGGCCACTTCGGCCGGTGGTTCGCCCCAGCTCAGGTAGGTGTCCACCTGCTCTGCCGCCAGCTCATGTGCGGCGTCGGAAGAGCCACCGAAATAGACCGGCGGGTGCGGCCGCTGCTGCGGCGGATACAGCAGGCGTGCGCCACTCACGCGCAGGTGCCGGCCCTCGAAATCGAAACTCTGCCCCTCGTGGCTGCGGCGCAGGATCTCGCGCCAGATGCGGATGAACTCGGCCGACTGCTCGTAGCGCTCGGCGTGGTTGAGGTAGACACCATCGCCTTCGAGTTCGACCTGATCGCCGCCGGTGACCAGGTTGACCAGCAGACGCCCACCGGAAAGCCGGTCGAAGGTGGCCGCCATGCGCGCCGCCAGCGCCGGCTGGTGCAGGCCGGGGCGCACCGCCACCAGGAATTTCAGGCGCCGGGTGACCGGGATCAGGCTGGAGGCCACCACCCAGGGGTCCTCGCAGGAACGCCCGGTGGGGATGAGCACCCCCTCATAGCCCAGGCTGTCGACCGCGCTGCCGATCTGGCGGATGTAGTCGAGGCTGACTTCGCGCGCACCCTCGGTGGTGCCGAGGTAGCGGCTGTCGCCATGGGTGGGGATGAACCAGAAGATTTTCATGGGGGTCGAGGTCTTGGAATGGTTTTGGAATCAGCGCGCAGCCGGACCGCCGGCGACCAGTGCGCAGGCCTGTGCGGCACCCCAGACATGGGCAAGCAGCACCGGGCGGCGGACCCGCCTGCGGACCCGGGCCGGAGGGCGCGGTGCAAGGGCGGGCTCCAGCCCCCACTGCCTGGCCGTGGTCTGCAGGAGCCGCTGGATCCTGGTGTCCGGAACGTCAGCTTGGTCAGCTTGGTCTGCGTGCATCACAGCTCCTTCGGGCCATCGGTTCGTAGGTTCGTCAAGTCCGCCCGGCTCAGAGGCCGACCGGCGCTGCATAAAGCAGATTCAGCTTCCGGGGGATCAGCTTGAGGTCGTAGAAGGTGTCGGCGATGTGCTGCTGCTCTTCCAGCACCTCGCGGCCCACCGGCGCGGCGCCATAGTCGGCACGGCTCAGGAACAGCTCGGTCACGCTGCGGTCCAGCCCCAGGATGCCCGACAGCTCGGTCGCGGCCGCAGCCTGGTTCTTCGAGATCCAGCGCTCCAGGACATTGATCTCCTCGATGGCGATGCGCAGCACATCGGGATTGCGCGTGGCGAAGTCGCGCGAGGTGAAGTAGAAGGCCCGGTTGTTGACCACGCCCCGGGCATCGGCCACTTGACGTGCGCCCAGGGTCTTCTCGGCCGAGGCCAGGAAGGGATCCCAGATCACCCAGGCGTCGATGGCGCCCTTTTCGAAGGCGGCCCGGGCATCCGGCGGCGCCAGGAACACCGGCTGCACGTCGGCGTATTGCAGCCCATGCTTCTCCAGCAGCTTGACCAGGAAGTAATGCACGTTGGAGCCCTTGTTGAGGGCCACCCGTTTGCCCTTGAGGTCGGACACCCGGCGGATCGGCGAATCCTTGGGCACCACCACCGCCTCCAGGGCAGGACGCGGCACCGTGGCGCCGGCATAGACCAGCGGAGCACCGGCGGCCTGGGCAAAGATCGGCGGGGCTTCGCCGACATCGCCGAAGTCGATCGAGCCGACGTTGAGCGCCTCCAGCTGCACCGGCCCGGCATTGAACTCGGTCCAGGTCACCGACACCCCCAGCGGGTTGAGGCGCTTTTCCAGCGTGCCCCGGCTCTTGAGCACCGACAGCCATCCCTTCTGATGGCCGACGCGCAGCACGCGGTCGCTCTTCTGGGCCAAGGCCAGCGGCGCGGCAGCCAGGCTGAGGGCGGCGGCCAGAGCCTGCCGTCGTCGGG
Source organism: Curvibacter sp. (assembly GCA_019233055.1). GTDB lineage: Bacteria > Pseudomonadota > Gammaproteobacteria > Burkholderiales > Burkholderiaceae_C > Curvibacter. Next base: position 11,351 of record JAFAMV010000191.1, on the reverse strand, counting down.
CATTGAACAAGTCGTTTTTCATGATCGTTTCCTCTGGAGGGTTGCCATTCCGACCCTGGGCCGGACCGGGAAGATGTCCTGTGCTCAGACGCTGCAGCGCACCTGCGAAAAGGCGATGGGCGCGAAGGCAGGAAGTGCCTGACGGCGGCCATAGGCCTCCTGCAACAGCAACTGCACCACTTCGTCCAGCCGTGTCCCGATGTCTGCGCTGACCTGGTAGGCCGACTCCGGGGTCACGGTGATCTGCGCATCGGTGGCATACACCCCGGGCAGGATGTGGCGGGCCGCCAGCGACTGCAGCACCGGCCGCAGCGTGTAGTCCAGCGCCAGCATGTGGTGCGGGCTGCCTCCGGTGGCCAGCGGCAGCACCACCTTGTCCTTCAGGGCCGTCTGCGGCAGCAGGTCCAGGAAGACCTTGAGCACGCCGCTGTAGGCGGCCTTGTAGACCGGTGTGGAGACCACGATCGCCGAGGCCTGCGCCACCTGCTCGACCGCCCGGGCGATGCTGCGCTCGGACACATCGGCCAGCAGCAGCGAGGGCGCCGACAGGTCGCGGATGAGGATCTGATCCACCTCGGTGTCATGGGCCCGCAGGCGCTGCCCGACGGCATCGAGCAGGGCCGAGGAACGCGATCGTGCCGAGGGGCTGCCGGCAATCAGCAAAACAGTCATGTCGAATCTCTCAAGACGGGGGCGGACGCGCTTCTCAGCGCACGTAGATCTGGTCGAAGGTGGCGCCGTCGGCAAAGTGCGCCTTGTCGGCATTGGCCCAGCCGCCAAAGCCCTCATCGATGGTGAACAGCTTGAGCTTGGGGAACTGGGCGGCGTACTTGGCCCGCGCCTTGTCCGAGGTGGGCCGGTAGAAATTGCGCCCGGCGATGTCCTGGCCCTCATCCGAATAGAGGTAATTCAGATAGGCCTCGGCCGCCGTCCGGGTGCCTTTGCGGTCGACATTCTTGTCGACCACGGCCACCGACGGCTCGGCCAGGATGCTGATCGAGGGCACCACGATCTGGAACTTCTCGGGCCCGAACTCCTTGAGCGCCAGAAAGGCTTCGTTCTCCCAGGCCAGCAGCACATCGCCCACCCCCCGCTGCACGAAGGTGATGGTGGCGCCGCGCGCCCCGGTGTCGAGCACCGGCACGTTCTTGTAGAGCCGGCTGACGTAGTCGCGGGCCTGGGCCTCGCCGCCGTATTGGCGCTTGGCGTATTCCCAGGCGGCCAGGTAATTCCAGCGCGCGCCCCCCGAGGTCTTGGGGTTGGGGGTGATCACGGCCACACCGGGCTTGACCAGGTCATCCCAGTCCTTGATCCCCTTGGGGTTGCCCTTGCGCACCAGGAACACGATGGTCGAGGTGTAGGGGGCCGAGTTGTGCGGCAGGCGCCGCGCCCAGTCCTTGGCCACCAGGCCGCCATGCTCGACCAGCGCGTCGACGTCGCCGCCCAGCCCCAGCGTGACCACATCGGCGTCGATGCCATCAATCACCGAGCGGGCCTGCTTGCCCGAACCGCCATGCGATTGCTTGACCACCACCTCCTGGCCGGTCTTGGCTTTCCAATAGCGGGCAAAGGCCGCGTTGTAGTCGACGAACAGTTCGCGCGTCGGGTCGTAGGACACGTTCAACAGCCGCAGAGGCTCGGCCGCATGGGCTGCGGCACCGGCCAGGGCGGTGGCCAGGCCGGCCACCAGCAGGGTGTTCTTCAGGAAAAGGCGACGGATAGTCATGGGGGTCGGGATGCGTTGTTGGGGGAAAGCGATGTCATTGTCAAAACAAGGCATCAAAACCCAAACAAATAAGAAATAACTTTCTTATTTGAAAAACAGCTAAGAGCCTATTCACCCGGCTTGCCCCCAGCCGGCACGCGCCCAATCTCGAAGAAGCCCGGAGCACCCGGTCGCTGATGGGATAATTCCGCTTTTTCCCGGGCCCAGGCCCGGTCTGGACTCGGACAAGGACCCCCACATGGCACGCATGGTCAACTGCATCAAGCTCGGCAAGGAAGCCGAGGGCCTCGACTTCCCGCCCTACCCCGGCGAGCTGGGCAAGCGCCTGTGGGAGAACGTCAGCAAGGAAGCCTGGGCCGCCTGGCTCAAGCAGCAGACCATGCTGGTCAACGAGAACCGGCTCAACCTCGCCGATGCCCGCGCCCGCCAATACCTGGTGCGCCAGATGGAGAGCCATTTCTTCGGCGGCGGTGCCGATGTGGCCCAGGGCTACGTCCCGCCCCAGGCCTGAACGACACCCGAGCGAGGCCTGAGCGGCCCCGACGGCCGCCCCCTCGATGAGCGAACCCATACTCTGGCGTGACGACGGCACGCCGACCAGCCCGCGCTTCGGCGACATCTACCGCAGCCACAGCGGTGCGCTGGCGCAGGCCCGCCATGTCTTCCTGGCCGGCTGCGGCCTGCCCGAAGCCTGGCGGGGCCAGCCGCGCTGGATCGTGCTGGAGACCGGCTTCGGCCTGGGCCTGAACTTCCTGGCCGTCTGGCAGGCCTGGCGCGACGACCCGGACCGCCCCCAGACCCTGCATGTGGTCTCGGTCGAGGGCTATCCGGCCAGCGCCGCCGATGTGCGACGCAGCGCCGCCGACGATGCCGGGCTGCAGCCCCTGGCCGACCAGTTGGCCGAACAATGGTGGGGCCTGTCGCCGGGCCTGCATCGCCTCGAATTCGAGGGCGGCCGGGTCCAGCTCACCCTGTGCATCGGCCCCATCCACCGGGTGCTCAAGGAGCTTCAATTCCTGGCCGACAGCGTCTTCCTCGACGGCTTCAAGCCGCAGCTCAACCCCGAGATGTGGGACGAGATCACGCTCAAGGGCGTGTCACGCCTGTGCCGTCCCGGCACCCGGCTGGCCACCTGGACCGTGGCCCGGGCGGTGCGCGATCGGCTGACCGCGCTGGGCTTCGACACCCACAAGGCCCCAGGCCAGCCCCCCAAGCGCGACTGCCTGCAGGCCCACTACGCCCCTCGCTGGACACCGCGCCGGGCCGCCCCCTGCGCGCCCCACTGGCCGACCGACGCGCCGCGCGAGGCCGTGGTGATCGGCGCCGGGCTGGCCGGCGCCAGCTGCGCCTTCGCCCTGGCGCGGCGCGGCTGGCAGGTGCAGGTGGTGGATGCGGCCGACACGGCCGCCAGCGGCGCCTCGGGCCTGCCTTGCGGCCTGTTCAGCGACCATGTGGACATCGGCGACGGTCGCATCAGCCGCCTGACCCGCACCGGCCTGCGCATGGTGCGCCATTGGGCCGACAGCCTGCTGAAAGCCGGCCAGGACTGGGGCCCGGCGGGCGTGCTCGAACACCGGCTGCACGGCCGCCGGGGCCCAGCCCTCGAAGCCGGCCAGGACCTGGGCAGCGTCGGCTGGGCCACCGAGGCCTCGACCGGGCAGAAACAGTCGGTGGGCCTGCCACCCGACGCCGCCCTCACCTGGCACCCGCATGCCGGGTGGATCCGGACCCCGGACTGGGTGCGCGCCCTGCTCGGCCACCATCCCGAGCACATCCGCTGGGTGGGCGGCCGCCCCGTGGCCTCGTGCGAACGCGATGAGCAGGGCCTTTGGTGCCTGCGCGATGCCGCAGGCCGGACCCTTGCCAGCGCCCGCCTGGTCGTGATCGCCGCCGGCCCCCACAGCCCCAGGCTGAGCGAGGTCCCCATGCCCGTGCAGGCCATCCGTGGCCAGCTCAGCTGGGCTGCCGCCGACCCGGCAAGTCCCTGGCCGCCGACCCCCGTCAACGGCCAGGGCAGCTTCATCGTCACCCCGGCCAGTGACCGCATCCCGGCACGCTGGCACACCGGCTCGACCTTTGACCGGGCGCATGCGCTGCCCGCACCGGGCCAGGCGACGCCCTGCTACCCCGCCGACCATGTCCTGAACCTGGCCAAGCTGGGTCGACTGCTGCCCGAACTGGAGCGCCGCCTGCAACCCTCGGCAGGCTCAGCCGCGCCGGCGCCCGAGGCCTGGCAGGCCTGGGCAGGCGTGCGCAGCACGGTGCCGGACCGGGTGCCGCTGGTGGGTCCGGTCTCCAAGGCTCCGGAGCAGCAGGGTCTCTGGATGTGCAGCGCCCTCGGGACCCGCGGCCTGACCTGGGGCCTGCTGTGCGGCGAACTGCTGGCCGCCCACCTGGACGGCGATCCCCTGCCGATGGAGCTGTCGCATGCACGGGCCCTGCTGGCCGACCGACCGGCGCCGGGCCGGGTGCCTTTCGAGGCCGACGAGGGCTGAGCGGATCGCCTTATCCGGAAAACCCGCCTCATCGCCCCGAAACCCGCATGGATGCTGGTGCATAAGCTTATCCACATAAAGCGTGAACAAAAAAATCGTTGGACTTCATAAGGGCACTGCCTACAGTACGCCCCCATGCAAGAATTGGCGTTTACCCTGGCGGGATTGGCGGTGGGCCTCGTGGTCGGCATGACCGGGGTCGGTGGCGGCTCGCTGATGACACCGATCCTCATCTTCTTCTTCGGCATGAAGCCCCACCTGGCCATCGGCACCGACCTGCTGTTTGCCGCCGGCACCAAGTTCGGCGGCTCGGTCAAGCTGGCGCGCAGCCGCACCATCGACTGGCCCGTCGTCCGGCAGACGGCCTATGGCAGCGTGCCCGCCGCCCTGCTCACCCTGTACCTGCTGGATCATTTCGGCGCCACCAGCCCCGCCGTGCAGCACGCGATGACCAGCACCCTGGGTGTGGCCCTGCTGCTGACCGCCGCCGCCACCCTCTACAAGGCCCTGTTCGGCCGGCAACAAGGCCATCAGACGGCCGTGCTGCCGACGGCGCAGGCGACCCGGGCGCGCCACCCCGCCCTGCCGATCCTGTTCGGTGCGGTGATCGGCAGCCTGGTCACCCTGACCTCGGTCGGTGCCGGCGCCATCGGCGTGCTGGTGCTGATGGTGCTATACCCGGCCCTGCCGCTGCAGCGCATCGTGGCCGCCGACATCGCCCACGCGGTGCCGCTGACCCTGGTCGCCGGTCTGGGCCATGCGGGCCTGGGCACGGTCGACTGGACCCTGCTGGCCAAGCTGCTGGCCGGCTCGATCCCCGGCATCTGGCTGGGCTCGCACCTGAACCGCCAACTGCCCGAGCGCCTGGTGCGCTCCATCCTCTCCCTGCTGCTGGCCTATGCCGGCAGCAAACTGATCGCTCTCTGACCCACAAGAAGTAGACCCACGATGTACCAATACACCGACTTCGACAAGCAGTTCGTCCAGCTGCGCGCCGCCCAGCACCGTGACCAGCTCGAACGCTGGCAGGCCGGCAAGCTGGCCGACGACGAATTCCGCCCGCTGCGCCTGCAGAACGGCTGGTACGTGCAGCGCTACGCCCCCATGCTGCGCGTGGCCGTTCCCTACGGCGAACTCTCGAGCGCCCAGTTGCGCGTGCTGGCCCGCATCGCGCGCGAGTACGACGAGCCCGAAGCCGGCGTCTACGCCGAGGCCTTGAAGATCCAGGGCGCCCTGGGTTCGGCCAAGCTGCCCACCCACTACGCCCACTTCACCACCCGCCAGAACGTGCAGTTCAACTGGATTCCGCTGACCAAGTCGGCCGACGTGATGGACCTGCTGGCCAGCGTGAACATGCACGGTATCCAGACCAGTGGCAATTGCATCCGCAACATCACCAGCGACGAGCGCGCCGGCATCGCGGTCGACGAGGTGGCCGATCCGCGCGCCTTCGCCGAGATCCTGCGCCAGTGGAGCACCCTGCACCCCGAGTTCGCCTTCCTGCCACGCAAATTCAAGATCGCCATCATCGGCGCCGGCGAAGACCGTGCCGCCACGGCCTGGCACGACGTGGGCCTGCATGTGATCCAGAACGCCGCCGGAGAGACCGGCTTCCGCGTGCTGGTGGGCGGCGGCATGGGCCGCACCCCGATCCCGGGCACCGTGATCCGTGAGTTCCTGCCCTGGAACCAGATCATGAACTACCTCGAAGCCGTGGTGCGGGTCTACAACCGCTACGGCCGCCGCGACAACATGTACAAGGCCCGCATCAAGATCCTGGTGAAGGCCGAAGGCCAGCGCTACTTCGACGATGTCGAGGCCGAGTTCAAGGCCATCGTCGAGCACGACGGCGGCGCCCACACCATCCCGCAGACCGAGTACGAGCGCGTGGCCGCCTCCTTCGTGCCCCCCAGCCTGGCCGACCGCCCGGTGGTGAGCGCCGAGGCGGTGGACACCCAGCTGCGCCATGCGGCCGACGCCGACCCCTTGTTCGCCCGCTGGCTGGCCCGCAACGTGGCCCCGCACAAGAACCCCACGCTGCGCGCCGTGACCCTGTCCTTCAAGCGCCGCGGCCAGGCCCCGGGCGACGCCGATGCCGACCAGCTCGACACCCTGGCCGGCCTGGTGGACCGCTTCAGCGCCGGCGAGGCCCGCGTCACCCACGACCAGAACGTGCTGCTGCCCTGGGTCTCGGCCAGCGAACTGCATGCCTTGTACACCGCGGCCCGCGCCGCCGGCTTCGCCAGCCCCAATGTGCACCTGCTGACCGACATGATCGCCTGCCCCGGCGGTGATTTCTGCGCCCTGGCCAATGCGCGCTCGATCCCGATCGCCGAGGCCATCACCGAGCGTTACCAGGACCTGGACGAGCTTGACGACCTGGGCGAGATCGACCTGCACATCAGCGGCTGCATCAACTCCTGCGGCCACCACCACAGCGGCCACATCGGCATCCTGGGCGTCGACAAGGACGGCAAGGAGTGGTACCAGGTGACCCTGGGCGGCGCCGACGGCTCCGACCTGAGCGGCGCCGCCGTGGCCGGCAAGGTGGTCGGCCCCTCGTTCTCGGCGGCCGAAGTGCCCGATGTGATCGAAGCCGTACTGAACACCTACCGCGACCTGCGCGCCCACGGCGAAACCTTCATGGCCACCCTGCGCCGTGTCGGCCACGAGCCCTTCAAGACAGCCGCCAACGCCGCCCGCGCCGTGCCGGCCCATGCCCACGCCACCGCCTGAGCCCCTCACCCCAAAGATTGCGACCATGAAGATCATCGAAGCCAAAGACCATCAGAGCACCGAGGGCCAGGCCGGCGTGCTGGTGCTGGACAACACCCTCGACCCGCAGACCCTGTCGCTGGAAGGCATCACCCGCGTCGACCTGAACTTTCCCAAGTTCACCGACGGCCGCGCCTACAGCCAAGCCTACCTGCTGCGCCGCCGCCTGGGCTTTGCCGGCGAGATCCGCGCCACCGGCGACGTGCTGATCGACCAACTGGTGCAGATGAGCCGCAGCGGCTTCGACGTGGCCGTGCTGCGTGCCGGCGTGGACATCGCCGACGCCCAGCGCCAGTTCGACCGCTTTGCCGGCTTCTACCAGGCCGACGCGGTCAACACCCGGCCGCTGTTCGCACGCGCGGCGGCCTGAGAGCCCGGCCCCGCATCCCAAAATCAAAAAGCCCCCGCGACCATGACTGCCATCTCCCTCTATGCCCACACCGCCTCGAAGGATTTCGAGGCCAAGGTGCAGGCCAGCCTGGCGTTGCTGCAACGCGCCGTGGCCGAGTTCACGCCCATCACCCAGGCCTCCAGCCTGGGGGTGGAAGACATGGTGATCACCGAACTGCTGCACCAGGCCGGCGTGCTCCAGGCCGAGGGCGTCAGCGTCTTCGTGCTCGACACCGGCAAGCTGCATCCTGAAACCCTGGCCCTGGTCGGCCAGATCGAGGCACGCTACAGCAACAAGATCGACATCTACCGCCCTGATGCTGCAGCGGCTGACGCTTTTGTGGCCGCCAACGGCGACGATGCCATGTACAAGAGCATCGAGCTGCGCAAGGCCTGCTGCGACCTCCGCAAGATGGTGCCGCTGGCCCAGGCCCTGGAGGGCAAGAAGGCCTGGATCACCGGCCTGCGCCGCGAGCAGTCGAACGCCCGCGCCGAGGTGCCCGACATCGACCGCAGCGGCGAACGCGCCAAGGTCAACCCCCTGGCCAACTGGACGCTGGGCGATGTGTGGCGCTTCATCGAACTGCATGCCGTGCCCTACAACCCGCTGCACGACCAGTTCTTCCCGAGCATCGGCTGCGCCCCCTGCACCCGCGCGGTGACCCTGGGCGAGGACTTCCGCTCCGGGCGCTGGTGGTGGGAAAACGAGTCAGCCAAGGAATGTGGCTTGCATGTCGCCAAAGAAGACGATGCGCCGGCCTCCAGCATCATCCCCATCCGCCCGGTGAACGCATGAACACCCGTACCGACCCCCAATTGCTTGAGCCCCAGAACATGACCGTCAACGGCACCCAGAACCTCAGCCACCTCAGCAACGCCCACCTCGATGCGCTGGAAGAAGAGACCATCTTCATCCTGCGCGAGGTGGCCGCCGCCTTCGAGCGCCCCGCCCTGCTGTTCTCGGGCGGCAAGGATTCGCTGGTGATGCTCAAATGCGCCGAGAAGGCCTTCGGCGTGGGCCGCATCCCCTACCCGCTGCTGATGATCGACACCGGCCACAACTTCCCCGAGGTGACGGATTTCCGCGACTTCCGCGCCCAGGAGCTGAAGGCCGAGCTGATCGTGCGCCATGTCGAGGACTCGATGAAGCGCGGCACCGTGCGCCTGGCCCACCCGGGCGAGTCGCGCAATGTGCACCAGTCGGTCACCCTGCTGGAGGCCATCGAGGAGTTCCGCTTCGACGCCCTGATCGGCGGCGCCCGCCGCGACGAGGAGAAGGCCCGCGCCAAGGAGCGCATCTTCTCGCACCGCGACAGCTTCGGCCAATGGCAGCCCAAGGCCCAGCGCCCCGAACTCTGGACCCTGTTCAACACCCGCCTGGCCCCGGGCGAGCATTTCCGGGTGTTCCCGATCAGCAACTGGACCGAACTCGATGTGTGGCAGTACATCGACCGCGAGCAGATCGCCCTGCCCTCGCTGTACTACACCCACCAACGCCCGGTGGTGGACCGCCGTGGCCTGCTGGTGCCGGTGACCGAGCTGACCCCCGCCAAGGACGGCGAAGAGGTGCAGTTGCGCGATGTGCGCTTCCGCACCGTGGGCGACATCACCTGCACCTGCCCGGTGGAGAGCACTGCGGCCACCCCGGCCGACATCGTGATCGAGACCCTGGCCGCCGATGTGAGCGAGCGCGGCGCCACCCGCATGGACGACAAGACCTCTGACGCCTCGATGGAAAAACGCAAGAAGGACGGTTACTTCTGATGAGCACGACTGAATTGAACCCCACCGCCCCGGCCGCCAGCACCGAGCTGCGCCCTGCCCTGCGCTTCATCACCTGCGGCTCGGTCGACGATGGCAAGAGCACCCTGATCGGCCGCCTGCTGGTGGACAGCAAGGCCGTGCTGCAGGACCACCTGGCCGGCGTGCAGCGCCAGGGCGAGACCGACCTCGCCCTGCTGACCGACGGCCTGTCGGCCGAGCGCGAGCAAGGCATCACCATCGACGTGGCCTACCGCTACTTCGCCACCGAAAGCCGCAAGTTCATCATCGGCGACGCGCCGGGCCATGAGCAGTACACCCGCAACATGGTGACCGCGGCCAGCAGCGCCGATGCCGCCGTGGTGCTGGTCGACGCCACCAAGCTCGACTGGAAGAACCCCGAACTCGAACTGCTGGTGCAGACCCGCCGCCACTCGCTGCTGGTCAAGCTGCTGCGCGTGACCTCGCTGGTGTTCGCGGTGAACAAGCTCGACGCGGTCGAAGACCCGGCCCTGGCCTATGCCCACATCAGCGCCGCCCTGAACCGGTTCGCCGCCGCCGCCGGCATCACCGTGCGCGCCACCATCCCGGTCTCGGCCCTCAAGGGCTGGAACGTGGTCGACGCCCAGCCCGGCTGGTGCGGCTACCAGGGCGAAAGCCTGCTGCAGCTGCTGGAGCACCTGCCCGTCACCCATGCCGATGTCGAGCAGCCCTTCGCCTTCCCGGTGCAATGGGTGGAGAAGTTCTCGTCCTCCTCCGACACCAGCCAGGGCCGCCGCGTGTTCTGGGGCCGTGTGGCCGCCGGCAGCGTGAAACCCGGCCAGGCCATCACCGTGCTGCCCAGCGGCCAGAGCGCCACCGTGGCCCAGGTGCTGGACCACGCCCGCCGCCCCGCCGACATCGAGGCCGGCCACAGCGCCGGCATCGTGCTCGACCGCGAGGTCGACGTGTCGCGCGGCGACTGGCTGTTGGCCCCGGGCCAGATCGAGCCGCAGCGCAGCCTCAAGGCCACGGTGTCCTGGCTCGATGACGAGCCCCTGGTGCCCGGCCGCGTGTACTGGGCCCTGCACGGCCACCGCTGGGTCAAGGCCAAGGTCAGCCGCATCGTGCACAAGCTCGACATCAACACCCTGGCCGAGGAAGACGCCACCGAGCTGCCGCCCAACAGCATCGGCCACGTCGAGCTGGCCCTGCAGGAGGCCGTGGCCACCCTGCCGTTCGAGCAGGCGCGGGCCCTGGGCTCGCTGATCCTGGTCGACACCGCCAGCAACAAGACCGCCGCGGCGGTCTTGGTCAACGGCTGATCTGCATCAGTGCCGGAGGCATCGGCCCTTGTTTTGACAAGGGCCTTGCCGCCACAGGACACGAAAGCCAATAAAATCAAGGGTTTTTCCGATTTCCGGAAGCCCGACCCCGTCGGTCTGCCCCCCATCCTCTAGCCTAGACACATGACTCACGTCGTTACCGAAAACTGCATCAAGTGCAAATACACCGATTGCGTGGATGTTTGCCCCGTGGACTGCTTCCGTGAAGGTCCGAACATGCTGGTCATCGATCCGGACGAGTGCATCGACTGCGCCGTCTGCATCCCCGAATGCCCGGCCAATGCCATCTTCGCCGAAGAAGACACCCCCTCCGACCAGATCGCCTTCATCAAGCTCAATGCCGAGCTGGCCCTGGCCGACGGCTGGAAGAGCATCACCAAGCGCAAGCCGGCCCTGCCCGACGCCGACGCCTGGAACAACAAGCCCGGCAAGCTGGCCGAGCTGGTCCGCTGACCCTCGCCCCTGCGGCAGCCCGGCCTCTCTGCGGCGACATGGATTGCACGGCAGCGACAGTGACCGATGCGCTGGTGATCGGTGCCGGCCCGGTCGGGCTGTTCCAGGTGTTCCAGCTCGGGCTGCAAGGCATCCGCTGCGAGGTGGTCGACGCCTTGCTGGCCCCTGGTGGCCAATGCCTGGCGCTCTACCCGGACAAACCGATCTACGACATCCCCGGTCTGCCGCGCTGCACCGGCCGTGAGCTGACCGCGCGCCTGCTCGAGCAGATCCGCCCCTTTGCACCGCGCCTGCACCTGGGCCAGGAGGTGACCCGGCTGCAGCGCTGCGACGACGGCCGCTGGCAATTGCAGACCAGCACCGGCCAGGTCTTCGTCGCCGCTTGCGTGTTCATTGCGGCCGGTGTCGGCGCGTTTGCCCCCCGGC
>JAFAMV010000101.1 GCA_019233055.1 Curvibacter sp. | reverse complement strand
CCCCACCGTGCTCGTGGTCGACGACGAGATCCGCTCCCAGGAGGCGATGCGCCGCACCCTCGACGAAGACTTCGAGGTGCTCACCGCCGGCAGCGCCGCCGAGGCCCGCGAGCGCATGGAGCGCCACGACGTCAGCGTGGTGCTGTGCGACCAGCGCATGCCCGGCGTCAGCGGCGTGGTCTTCCTCAAGGAGGCGCGCGAGCGCTGGCCCGACACGGTGCGCATCGTGATCTCGGGCTACACCGATTCCGAGGACATCATCGCCGGCATCAACGACGCCGGCATCTACCAGTACATCCTCAAGCCCTGGGTGCCCGAGCACCTGCTGCAGACCGTGCGCAATGCGGTCGAGGCGCGCAGCCTGCAGCGCGAGAGCAACCGCCTGCACCTGGAGCTGCGCAGCAGCACGCCGGTGCTGCGCCAGCGCACCCTGGCCAAGCAGGAGCGGGCACGCAGCACCTTCGATTTCGATCGCATCGAGCGCGCCGGCGGCAGCCCGCTCGACGCGGTCTGCGACATGGGCGCACGCGTGGCCCGCTACGACCTCAGCGTGCTGGTGCTCGGCGAGTCGGGCACCGGCAAGGAACTGCTGGCGCGCGCCATGCACTACGCCAGCCCGCGCGCCAACGCCGCCTTCGTGGTCGAGAACTGCGCCGCCATGCCCGACACCCTGCTCGAATCCGAGCTGTTCGGTCACAAGCGCGGCGCCTTCACCGGCGCCTATGAAGACCACCCCGGCCTGTTCCAGCGGGCGCATGGCGGCACCCTGTTCCTCGACGAGATCGGCGAGACCTCGCCCGCCTTCCAGGTGCGCCTGCTGCGCGTGCTGCAGGAAGGCGAGGTGCGCCCCGTGGGCGCGGCACGCCCGGTGCCGGTGGATGTGCGGGTGATCGCCGCCACCCACCGCGACCTCGAACAGCGGGTGCGCGAAGGGCTGTTCCGCGAAGACCTGTTCTACCGCCTCGCCGGCGTCACCCTGACCGTGCCGCCGCTGCGCGAACGCGCCGGCGACATCGCCCCGATCGCCCGCCGCCTGGTGCGCGAGGTCGGCGCCGAGCTGGGGCGCCCCGCCGCCACGCTCAGCGAAGAGGCGCTGGCCTGCCTGATGGGCTACCCCTGGCCCGGCAACATCCGCGAGCTGCGCAATGAGATCGCCCGCGCCGTGGCCCTCAGCGACGACGACCTGGTGGGTGCCATCGCCTTCTCCAGCCGCGTGCTGCAGGGCCATGCCGGGCGCGGCACCGCCCACCCCACGCCCGAGGGCCTGCCGCAGCGCGGCACGCTGGCCGAACGGCTGGACGCCATCGAGGCCATGATGCTGCGCGAGACCCTGCTGCGCCACCGCTGGAACAAGACCCGCACCGCCACCGAACTCGGCCTGTCGCGCGTCGGCCTGCGCGGCAAGATGGCCCGTTTCGGGCTCGAAGGCTGAAAAATGGAACCACCCCGTTTGAACTTCCTCACTGCGTGTGGACGTTCCATCCCCCTCCAGGGGCGCAGCCGGCGGCCCGGCAAGGCCGGCTCCGCGGCTACCCTGGCGTGGCCTGCTCCGCGGCCCTTTGAACCTTGCGATCCCTGCGAACCTTGGCTTGCCCGCCGGTTCCATGCGCTGTGGGTGGCGCGCAGCGCGATGGATCACTGAGATGGCGGCCATGCATGGGATGACCAGGACTTACACGGTGCTGTGGCTGCAGTCGGGGGGCTGCGGCGGCTGCAGCATGTCGCTGCTGTGCGCCGAGACCACCGATTTCCACGGCCAGTTGCGCGATGCCGGCATCGAACTGCTCTGGCACCCCTCGCTGTCGCTGGCCAGCGGCCACGAACTGCTGGACCTGCTGGAACGCATCCTCGACGGCCGCCAGCGCCTGGATGCCCTGTGCGTCGAAGGGGCCCTGCTGCGCGGGCCCCAGGGCAGCGGGCGCTTCCACGTCCTGGCCGGCACCGGGGTGCCCATGATCGACTGGGTCCAGCGGCTCGCGGCCTGCGCCGGCCAGGTGCTGGCCGTGGGCAGTTGCGCCGCCTGGGGCGGCATCACCGCGGGCGGCGACAACCCGACCGAGGCCTGCGGCCTGCAGTACGAGGACGACCGCCCCGGCGGCCTGCTCGGCGCGGCCTTCCGTTCCGGGAGGGGCCTGCCGGTGATCAACATCGCCGGCTGCCCGACCCATCCGAACTGGGTGCTCGACACCTTGATGGCGCTGGCGGCCGACAGCTTCGGCGAAGCCGACCTCGATGCCCTGGGCCGGCCCCGCTTCTATGCCGACCACCTGGTCCACCATGGCTGCACCCGCAACGAATACTATGAATTCAAGGCCAGCGCCGAGCAGCCCTCCGACCTCGGCTGCATGATGGAGCACATGGGCTGCAAGGGCACACAGGTGCATGCCGACTGCAACCAGCGGCTGTGGAACGGCCAGGGCTCCTGCACCCGGGGCGGCTATGCCTGCATCGCCTGCACCGAGCCCGGCTTCCAGGAGCCCGGCCACCCCTTCCACGAAACGCCCAAGGTGGTGGGCATCCCGATCGGCCTGCCCACCGACATGCCCAAGGCCTGGTTCGTGGCCCTGGCCTCGCTGTCGAAATCGGCCACGCCGCGCCGGGTCAAACTCAACGCGGTGGCCGACCACCTGGTGGTGGTGCCGGCGATCCGCAAGACCCGGTTGAAATGAACCAGAAAATGAGCCCCCTCCTGAGTCGCCTGCGGCGCCCACGTGCGGCCGCGAGACGCGGACGCCTTTTGACCGGTCACGGCGTCTCCTCATCCAAGGAAAACCAGGAGAAGCTGCCATGACACGTCTTCTGGTCGGCCCCTTCAACCGCGTCGAGGGCGATCTTGAGGTGAGCCTGGAGATCGAGGACGGCCGGGTGCGCTCGGCCCGGGTCAATGCGCCGATGTACCGGGGTTTCGAGCAGATCCTGCGCGGCAAGGCACCGCACGATGCCCTGGTCTATGTGCCGCGCATCTGCGGCATCTGCTCGGTCTCGCAGTCGGTGGCGGCGGCCCGCGCCCTGGCCGACCTGGCCGGACTGCACCTGCCCGCCAACGGCCAGCATGCCCACAACCTCATGCTGGCCACCGAGAACCTGGCCGACCACCTGACGCACTTCTACCTCTTCTTCATGCCCGACTTCACGCGCGAGGCCTATGCCGCACGCCCCTGGCATGCCGAGGCGCTGCGCCGCTTCGCGGCCCAGTCGGGCGAGCAGGCGCGGCGTGCCATCGCGGCGCGCGAACGCTGGTTCACCCTGCTGGGCACCCTGGCCGGCAAATGGCCGCACACCCAGAGCCTGGAGCCCGGTGGCTCGACGCGGCCGATCGAGCCGGTCGAGCGGGTGCGTCTTTTGGCCCGGCTGCGCGAGTTCCGGGCCTTTCTCGAGGAATCGCTGTTCGCCGCCCCGCTCGAGCAGGTCGGCGAACTGGACAGCGAGACCGCGCTGTGGACCTGGCATGCGCAGGACCCCTGGCGCGGCGACCTGCGCTTCTTCCTGAGCCTGGTGCAGGACCTGGGCCTGCAGACGCTGGGGCCCGGGCCGGGTCGCTACCTCAGCCATGGCGCCTACCCGCAGCCCGAGGGCGGCACGGCACTGGGTGGCGGGCTGTGGCGGTCCGCAGAAGGCCTGCTGCAGCCCCTGGATGCGGCCGGCATCCGCGAGGACGCCACCCATGCCTGGCTGTCCGACGCGGGCGGCCCGCGCCATCCGGCCCAGGGCCTGACCGAACCCGAGCCCGGCAAGCCCCAGGCCTACAGCTGGAACAAGGCCCCCCGCCTGGCGGGCGAGGTGGTCGAGACCGGGGCCATCGCGCGCCAGCTCACCGCCGCCCAGCCCCTGGTGCGCGATGCGGTGGCACGCCACGGCGGCACGGTCTACACCCGCGTGCTGGCGCGGCTGATCGAGCTGGCCCGCGTGCTGCCGATGATGGAGCGATGGCTGCAGGCCCTCAGTCCCGGCGAACCCTATTGCGTGCCGGCTCCGGCGCACTGGCCCGACGGATTGGGCGTCGGCCTCGGCGAGGCCGCGCGCGGCGCCCTGGGGCACTGGATCGAGGTGCGCCAGGGCCGCCTGGCCAACTACCAGATCGTGGCCCCCACCTCCTGGAACTTCTCGCCACGCGATGCCGCCGGCACGCCCGGTGCGCTCGAACAGGCCCTGCAGGGTGCTCCGGTGGCCGCCGGCGAGCGCACCCCGGTGGCGGTGCAGCACATCGTGCGCTCCTTCGATCCCTGCATGGTCTGCACCGTGCACTGAACGCACCGCCATGGACGCACCCGACGCCCCCAGCCCGGCACCGCCGGCCCGCCGCCCCGGGCTCGAAGGCCTGATGCCGCTGAGCCCGGCCGAGGGCGTGGACGAATCGACCTGGGTCGATGTGATCCAGAAGATGGACGAGGTGTATTCGCAGCTCATCCACGACGAGATCGAACTCGAGAAGAAAAACAGCGAACTCGAGCAATCACAGCAGTTCATCTTCAGCGTGCTGTCGGCCATGTCCGACGTGCTGCTGGTCTGCGACGACCAGGGCCGCATCGAGGAGACCAATGCCGCCCTGTGCGAGCTGGTCGGCCGCAGCGACGCCGAACTCCAGGGCGCCCTGCTCTACGACCTGCTGGCCGACGACGCCAGCAAGCAGCGCGTGCGCAGCGTGCTCGGCAAGGCCGGCGCGGCACGGCGCGGCGAAGGGCTGGAGCTGAACCTGCTCGACGCGGCACGTCAGAGCGTGCCGGTGGACGCCAGCTGCACCCCACGGGTGGGCGGCAACGGCCGGCCTGTGGGCACCGTGCTGGTGGCACGCCCGACCGCCGAACTCAAGCGCGCCTACCACGAGCTGCGCCACGCGCACGAGGCGCTCAAACAGGCCCAGCAGCAGTTGCTGCACTCCGAGAAGATGGCCTCGCTGGGGCGGCTGGTGGCCGGCGTGGCCCATGAACTCAACAACCCGATCAGCTTTGTGCTGGGCAATGTGCACGCCCTGGAGCGCTACAGCGACCGCCTGCGCCGCTACCTGGGCGCGGTGCATGCCGGTGCCGCCGGCGATGCGCTCGCGGCCCAGCGCCGCGAGCTGCGCATCGACGCCCTGCTGGCCGACCTGCCTTCGCTGATCGAAGGCACGGTCGAAGGCGCGCAACGCACCGCCGACATCGTCAACAGCCTCAAGCGCTTCTCGGCCATGGACCCCGAGGCCCGCGTGCCGGTCGATCTCAACGAGGTGGTGGAGCGGGCGGTGCACTGGATCCGCAAGGGCTCGGCCCCCGATTTCGAACTGGTCTGGCAGGCCGGGCCGCCCGCCCTGGTCGTCGGCAGCGCCGGCCAGTTGCAGCAGGTGCTGATGAACCTGCTGCAGAACGCCCTCGACGCGGTGACCGCTGCAGGCCCGCAGCGGCCGGTGCTGCACATCGGCCTGACCGTCGAGGCGGGCCGACTGCGCCTGAGCCTGCGCGACAACGGCCCCGGCATCGCCGCCGAGCACCTGTCGCGCCTGTTCGACCCCTTCTTCACCACCAAGCCGGTCGGCCAGGGCACGGGCCTGGGCCTGTCGATCAGCTATGGCATCGTCGAGCAGCATGGCGGCAGCCTCGGCGCCGCCAACCACCCTGGCGGCGGCGCCGAATTCGTGCTGACCCTGCCGCTGGCCTCCGCCACCTGAAAGGAAACACCACCATGGCAGTACGCATCGTCCGGCTGGGCAGCCCCCGGGCCGATCATGAAGGAACCCGCATCGGCACCGTGCGCCGTCCCCCGCGCGGTGTGCCCAAGGCCGAATTCGCACGCCAGGACTGGTACGACGTCTGGTACCCGAACCTGGCCCCCAGCGCCGAGACCATGAAGCTCGGCCAGGAGGCCGGGACCGACGCGCAATGGCAGGCCTTCGTCAAGAAGTACCGCGCCGAGATGGCCCTGCCCGAGGCCAGCCGCACGCTGGACCTGCTGGCCGCGCTGTCGCAGCACGCGGCCTTTTCGGTGGGCTGCTACTGCGAGGATGAGGCGCGCTGCCACCGCTCGGTGCTGCGCTCGCTGCTCGCGGAGCGACAGGCCCTCGTGCGGCCTGATTGAGGCCCGCTGAGCCGTCCGGGCCCTCCGGACCTGCTTGACGCCTCTGCGGCCTGTGGCCGGGCCGGCGCGCCAAAATCGTTTAGGCTTCGGTCTCCATGTGCCGGACACCGGGTCGACCCGCCGGCACCGCCGCGATGCGGATGCGCCGCGGCCCTGCCGACGCCCGAACCTAGATCCCGACTGCCATGTCTGCCCAGACTGCCTCCCTGCCTCTGCTGTGCCTTTGCGGCTCCCCCGAAATCCTGGCCTCCGGACAGGCCACATCGCTCCAGCTCAAGTACCGCAAAGGCCTGGCACTGCTGGGCTTCCTGGCCGCCCACGCCGACCGGGTGTTCCGCCGCGAGACCCTGGCGGACCTGCTGTGGCCGGGCATCGACACCAGCGCCGGACGGGCCAATCTGCGCGTCGTGCTGTCCGACCTCGGCAACTGCTTCAAGCGCCTGGGCCTGGATGCCGCGCTCGAAGTGCAGCGTGACTGGCTGGCGCTGCGCCCTGGCCAGACCCTGCGCACCGACATCGCACTGCTGGCCGAAGACCATCTGCACGGCGACATCCAGTTGCGTCAGCAGCTTCTGTCGCGCACCGAGAAGCCCTGGCTCGAGGACGCCGACGAAGGCACCTCGGACGATTTCCAGGAATGGCTGACCGCGCAGCGCCAACATCTGGCCCAGCGGTGGACGACCTGGCGCGAGGCCTCGGCATCGACCGCCCCGGGCACCCCCGATGGACCGCAGGCACCCCAGATCAACGTCCTGACCCTGCTGCACCTCGAACTCGGCGATCCCGCCGGAGGCGATGGGCTGACCACCCGGCTCATCGAGGCGCCCCTGCTGGAACGCCTCGTCAACGAAGCCCGCTTCTTCGGCGCCCGGCTGGTGGAGCACAACGACAACAGCCTCACCTTCGCCTTCGGCCTGGACAGCCAGCACACCGGCCAGCGCTGGCTGGCGCTGCGCTGTGCCGGCAGCCTGCAGGCGCTGTACGGCGACCCGATGGAGCTGGCGGTGGCCGTCACCGCCGGCCGCACCCTGGTCATTCCAGGCCCGCAGCCCCGGATCATGGGCTGGCGCAAACGCCTGGTGGCACGGTTGGCCCTGTGCGCCGAGGCCGGCGAGATCGTCTGCGACGACAGCCTGCAGGACCTGGTACCCCATTTCCAGATGCAGGACCTGGGCACCCGGCATTTCCGTGGCCTGAACCAGTCGCTGCACCTGTACGGACGTCCCCTGGCCCACATGCCGCCATTGATGCTGCCACCGGGCGGCGACTTCTCCGGCAGCTTCTTCGCCCGCGAGGCACTGCTCGACCGCCCCGCCGCACTGCTCGCCTGCGCCCGCGACGGCCAGGCTGCCGGCCTGTGCGTGAGCGCCGAACCCGGTGCCGGCAAGACCCGGCTGGCCTGGGAATTTGCCCAGCGCGTGCAACGCGAAGGCCGGTTGGCCTTCTGGATCAGCGCCCTGCCCGAGGCCCAGAACATCCCATGGCGCGGGCTGCACGACTTCTTCGGCAAGCTGCTCGGTGGCGCGGGTGGTGTGGCCGAGCAGATCGATCGGACCCTCACCCAGTTGCAGACGCAACTCACCGATGAGGCAAGGCAGGCGATCCTGCAGCTGGTCGACACCTACAGCGTCGCGCAGACCCACCAGGCAGCGCTGGCAGAGGGCATCTCGGCCATCCTGCGCGGCCCGGGCCGAAGCCCGGTGCTGCTGGTCATCGACGACGTCCAGTGGCTCGACGGCCCCAGCGCCGGCATCCTCAACCGCGTCATCCAGCGCGGCGACCCGGTTCTGTGGCTGCTGACGCGGCGCAGCGGCGAAGCCCATGCACTGCAGATGCCCGGCCTGCAGGAGCTGGTGTTGCCGCCCCTCGACGACCAGGCCGCTGCGGCCATCCTGCAATCCCTGCCCGATGCCGACCAACTCAGCCCCGAGGCGCGCCAGGGTCGCATCGTCAACGCCCGGGGCCTGCCCCTGTACCTGCTGGCCGATTCGGTCCCCCACGAAAGCGGCAGCCATTTCAGCGAGTTCTGCCAGGCCCTGCTGAACCGCCTGGGCGCCGCCCGGGCCGCCATGGAGGCGGCGGCGGTGCTGGGCATGCTGTTCCGCATCGATGACCTGGGCGCCCTGTGCGGCACGGCCGAGGCCCGCCAGGCCTGCGACATCGCGCTGGCGGGCAGCCTGCTGGTGGCCAGAGGGCCCGAGCAGGCCTCCTTCTTCCACCCTCGCCTGCGGGAATACCTGCTGTCGGTGCAGCCGCCCCAGACCCTGCAACGGCACGCCGCCATCGCCGCCGGCCGCCTGCAGGCCCGCGACCAGCATGCCGAGGCAGCCCTGCTGTGGGAGCAGGCCGACGACCGCGCCAAGGCGCGCCAGGCCTGGTACCAGGCCGCCCGCCTGGCCCGCCAGGAAGACGACATCCTGGCCGCCTGCAGCCACTGCGCACGGCTGGCCCTGCTGGGCTATTTCGACGCGGCTGAGGGCGTGCGCGCACGCCTGCTGCACGCCCACTGCCTCATGGCCCGCGACGGCTATGGCTCGACCGAGGCGCACGAGTTCCTGCAGGCCATCGACCAGACCGGCATGCCCCTGGAGACGCTGGACCCGGACACCCGCTTCAACCTCGAGATGCTGGCCTACCTGGGCTCGAGCTCGCAAGGCCACATCGACGGCCTGGACCACGCGCGCGCGCTCGAGGCCAGGGCCGCCACGCCGCCGCAGCGCATGACCGCCTGCTGGGCCATGGGCAACACGCTGTTCTGGCTGGGCCGATTCGACGAGGCCCGCGACTGGCTCGAACGCTGCGTGGCGCTGGCACACACCCTGGACCAGCGCGAGCGCATGCTGTTCTTCCCCTCCGACCTGCTGATCTTTGCCCAGGCCGAACTCGGCTGGGCGCAATGGCTGCTGGGCGACAGCGGGGCCGCCCTGGCCACCGTGCAGGCCAGCCTGGGCAGTGCCCAGCAGTCGCCCACCGGCCAGGACCCCTGCATCGCCGACATCTTTGCCGCCCTGGTGCACTGGAGCGCCGACGACCTGGCTGCCGCCGCCCCGCACGCCCTGAAGGCCTACCAGACGGCCGAGGCCGAGGGCTTTCTGTTCTGGCGCGCGGTGGCCGGCCTGCTGCTGAACCTGGCCCAGGCCCATCCCGGCCGGACCGTCGATCTGGCGGCGCTGACACAGGACTCGGACACCATGCTCGCGGGCTACCGCGCCGGCACCACCACCGCCTTGTGGCTGGTGGCCGCCTCGGTGGTGGCCTCGGCCCAGCATGAGGAAGCCCTGGTGATGCTGGAACAGGCGCTGCAGGCCAGCGAACACTACGAGCACCGCTATTGCCGCATGGACCTTTGGCGTCTGCGCGGCCTGGTGCTGCAGGCCCTGGGCCGGCACGACGAAGCCCGCCCATCCTTCGCCGAGGCCGCCCGCATCGGCCGTGACGTGGGCGCGCGGGGTTGGCTGCGCCAATGGCAGCAGCAACTGGCGCAGCCCGAGGCGACCAGCCCCACCTGAGGGCAATCAGCGGCCCACGGCCGCGCCGGCCTGCCGGCCCCCCCTCAGGGCAGGGCGTGGGCGAAATAGCGCACGCCGTCCGGCCAGGCGCCCGCATGGTGGGCAAAACCGCGCCGCGCCGTCCAGTCGCTGTGGTTGCTGGCGCCGGCCTGGGTGATCTCGGGGCCGTCGGCCGCCAGGGCCTCGGTCGACTTCAGCGAGGGCCGCACGATGGCGATGTGCCCCGGCCGGCGCGGATTCGGGCTGGCAAACGAGACCACCACCAACTGCCCCTGATTGGCCAGGCTCTGCGCCGCCAGCGGCCCCTCGACCCCCTGCCAACCCTGGGCCCGTGCCGCCTCGCTGCCGAGCCAAGCGGTCTGGGCATTGGCCAGCAGCACCTGCCCATGCTCGGGCGGCCGCAGCAGGTAGACCCCGACCCGTTCACCGATCGCCGCCGCGAAGGCGCTGCAATGGGTGGAATGCCCCGGCGCACTGGGGCTCACGCTGCTGTCCTCGCGGCCGCTGAGCCAGTCGACATGCTGATGCGTCAGCCACAGATGCTCGACGTCGGCGCCATCGAGCACCTGCAGCAACTGGCGGGCGGCCGGGGTGATCGGGCCGCAGCAGGGGGTGCTTGCGTCAGGCGGCGGGTCCTGGACCGGCTGGGCCGGGGCCGGGGTCAGAAAGCCGGCCAGGAGCGACAGGGCCAGGATCAGGCGGAGGAAGGGGGTTGGTTGAGGCATGACGAGGGGGGAACCAGAGTCAGACACAGGGGTGTATTTTGCGCGACGGGTCCGTGCAAATTCCCAGCGGACTTCGTGTTCACGCTCATGTCCACAGAGTTCGCCGCGCAGGGCGCGCTGATGGTCATCTCTGACCCTACCTGTCGCATCCCAGCCGTATTAACGTGAAGTTAACAAAGTCCGTCAACCAACCGGAGAATGGAAGATATGACGAAGAGCATACCCAGCGGAAAAAAGATCACCAAGTTACTTCGGCGGGCCGAGGAATCCGATAGCTTCCCCGGCCTCCTTTGCGGCTCTAATTTTCACAAGCTCCGGCCGAGGAAATTTCTTCAAGGGTGAAAAGTCTGCCTTCCAGAAATCTACCTCATACAGCCCACCTAGATCATCTGCATTGACAGCAATACTAACCAGCACTCCATCTTCATCCAAGTAATCAGCCTCAACCAATGTCATGCCCCATGATCGCCCGGCAGGCACCACGAATTTCACGCTGCCCATACCCCCATCCGACATGTCGATTACCTTTCCGATCAAAATCTCTTCTGCAAAGCGATGAGAATCTGGGCGATTCGACAGCAAAGCGCCTAAAAGCCCCTTCTCCTCGTCACGCAACGAGCGTTCTTGACTACGGTTTTGGTGGAATGATTCGGCCGACATTGATTTTTCCATCCGGAAGTTTGAATGCGCTTTAGTCGAGCTTCGTACCATGGAAAATAACACTACCATTGTGCTGTCCCTCGGATATGCGGATTTCTCAGCACCGGCTTTGGGAGGCTGTCGCGCAAAAGCGCTTTTCTGCTCTATTTCAATACGACACTCGGCACTATCGCAAAAAGCACGCTTCCGGCATTAGCTTGATAATTGGCAATGTAACTTTTCGCCTTGGTAATACTTCGCTCGATGAAGTCAGCCTCAGTTTCGTCGCTATCACGATTGCAATACCAATTATCATAGTTTGACTCGACATTGGCACCGCTGACCGCGTATACATCGCCGCCAAGCACCGCAACCTTCATGGTAGATAGTTGCTCCAGTGCCGCCAAAGCAGCCCCCTTCTCAAGCGCCCAATTACGCACGCCGACACTATCCAACGTGCGGCCAACGCTCAAGACTGTGTCAATTTCACTAGACCAGATATGCTCCATAACTTACTGCCTTGGGTTCGGTTTAAACAAGCGATGATTGATAGAACCATCAGCTTCTTTGATAAATTCAAACATGCCTTCTTTGCCTTTATATTTCCCTGGGATTTTCAGCATGTCACGGACAACTCCATCCCCGCCAGTGAGTTTGCTTAGTTGTCCAGCATCTTGAAAACCTTTTACGCTTTCAGGGAATGCATGGAAATCCCCTTGCTTCATCTGGCCCAACACTTTGTCCGTGTATTTTGTGCCGGCAAAAAATTCCTTCTCTACCGTCGCTGCTGTCTTTGCCGCAAAACCCCCTCCCAACCCCGCCCCCAACACCTCCCCACCAAGCAGCGAGCCCCCAAACTGTATCGCCGACTCCACATACAAGCGCCCATTCTGCACCCCGATGTCACCCGACATCCCTGCACCGTTCGGTGCCCGTGCCTGCCCCTGCGTGGCCCACGCGTAGCCGCCCAGGGCAGTGACTCCCGCCAGCCCCACCGAACTCCCCGGGATCGGAAAATTGGGCACCGCCTCCCGCCCATCCGGATCCACATACTTGAACGGGTTGTTGTTCGCATAGGCATACCGGTTGAAGCTGTGCACATCCTCGGCCTGCACCTCCTTGGGGTCGATGCCGATGAAGCGGCCCAGGGCCGGCGCGTAGTAGCGCGCCCCCAGGTAGCTCAGCCCCGTGCTCGCCTCATACGCCTTGCCCGTGAACCACAGCTTGTTGTTGTCCGTGCCCGCCGCGTTGTTCAGCGTGCGCTCGCCGTAGGGCCGGTAGCTTTCCTTCCACAGCTGGCTGCCCTTGGCGTCGGTGGCCATCAGCGGGGTGCCGGCAATGTCGTTGTGAAAGTAGGTGATGGTGGGAGTGCTGCCACCCGTGACCTTCAGGGAGAACGGTGCTGAACTGCTGGCGCCCCAGCCACTGGCTCCGGCATAACGGGCTTGCAGGGTATGGGTGCCCACCCCGTTGAAGGAAGTGCTCAGGCTGGCGACACCAGTTGCCAGAGAGGCCGTGCCCAGCGTCGTGTCTCCGTCGATGAACGTCACCGTGCCGCCGGCCTGGCCCGGATCGACGGCTGCGGTCAGCGTGGTTATACCGCCGACGGTGACCGGGTTGGGCGACGCACTCAGGCTGAGGGTGGTGGCGCAAGCGCCCGACGCTGGACAGACGCTCTGCATCAAGGCCGGCGAAGTACTGGGAGAGAACTGCTGGTCACCGCTGTAGGCAGCCGTCACCGAGTGGCTGCCCACCGGGTTGAGGTTGACCGTCAAACTGGCCTGCCCCCCGCTGAGTAAGCTGCTGCCCAGCCTGGTGGCTCCATCCAGAAACGCCACCGTGCCGGTGGCCTCGGCCGGCACCACACTGGCGGTCAGCACTGTGGCGGCCCCCAGGGTGACCGGGTTGGCGGTGCTGGCCAGCGCAGTGACCGTGCTTGCCTTGCCCTGGGCCTGAACAAGCTGATGGAGGGGCGCCGAACTGCTGACACTGCTGTAGGCATCGCCCGCATACGACGCTGTCAGCTCATGGGTTCCCGCGTTGTTGAAATTGGTCATCAAGGTGGCAACCCCGCCGGAAAGGGGAGCCGTGGCCAAGGTGGTCGCGCCGTCTTTGAAGGTGATCGTGCCGCTGGCTGTGGCAGGCGTGACGACGGCGCTCAAAGTTGTGGCCTGGGCCACCTGGCTCGGATTCACCGAAGACCTCAGAAGGGTCGAACTCGACACCAGGCCGACGGTGACGACAGCCACGGCCGAGGTGCTGGACCCGAAGGCGGGGGTCGAGCCGACAAATGAGGCGGTCAGTGAGTGAGTCCCTTTCGTGTTGAACGCTGTGCTCAGGGAGGCTTGTCCGTCCGACACGGCGGCGGTTCCCAAGACGAGGCTGCCATCCAGAAAGGTCACCGTGCCGGTAACGTCCGGCGGCGTGACCTGGGCGGTCAATTGCAGCGCCTGGCCGACGTTGACCGTACTGCTTGAAACACGCAGGGTGGTCCCGGTATCCGAGATCGGCAGAACGCTCTGGGTCAAGGTATTGGAATCGGCCGCAGCAAAGTTGCTGTCGCCTATGTAGGCGGCGAAGAGCCGGCGTTCCCCCGCCTGAGGAAGCCTGACGTTCAACACCGCAGTGCCCGCAGACAGCATGACGCTGCCTAACCAGGTGTTGCCGTCGTTGAAGCTGACAAGGCCAGTGGCATCTTTCGCATCCATCCATTGGGCCCCCGAGCCCGGCAGAAGATCCAGCTTGGCGGTCAATTGAAGGCTCTGCCCGACGAGCGCGGCAGAGCCACTCGAACTCAAGCTCAGTGTCGTCGGCCATGCCAGATGGATCGTCTGATTCAAGCTGGTGCTGCTGCTTTGCCAGGCCCTGGAAGTAGGCGTGAAGCTCGCTGTGAGGGTCTTGTCGGCTCCCACTGGCAGGGTGCTGGCCCGGATGTTGTCCAGGCGGGCAATGCCGTTTTCAAGAACACTGCCACCGATCACATAGTGGTCGATCTTGAATGTGACGTAGCCATTCGCATTGGCAGGTGAGACCTGGGCGGTCAGCGAGAACGATTGCTTCGCAATGACCGGGTTGGCCGAAGAAGTCAGCTGTATCGAGGTCTGCACAGGCTGGACAAAGCTGATGGACCAAGGTGGCGATGTGCTGCTGCCGTACTGGGAAGAGCCGCTGTAGACCGCATGGGTCGTGTAGGCGCCTGGCGCAGGGGCGATGAAGGTGGTGCCGGCATTGCCGTGGACATTGAGCGGAACAGTCGCAATGGGCGTCGAATTCACATAGAAGGTCAGCGAACCACCATCCGGGACGGGTGAGACACTGGTGGCCAGGATCATCGATTCGCCGAGAGCCTGCGGATTCGGGGTCGCTGTGACCGGCTTCACCGAGGTCGGAGTCAAGGAAGGCGAAGATGCCTTGATGGACAGACCCGCCAGCAAGGTCGTGCCCAAACGGGCCTGATCGCTGGTAGAGGGATTGGCCCACAGGCTGCCCGCTGCCATCTGGGCCCGGGCTGCAGCACTGGCCGTGAAAAGCAACACAAACAGGATGACGCCAAGAATGGACTTGATGGTCAGAGTGAGGTTTTTCATGACAATCCCTCAGTAGCTGATTTTTTGGGCAATCCGTTGGCTGCCAAGGTAGATGTATTCGGTCGTCTCCTGCGTCGATGGCGTGTAGGTCATCAACAGCCTCTCCTGGCTGTCATGGAACTCGTAGGTCTTCACCCCGCCTTGGTTGACCACGACCCGATGCCGAGCCGGGTCGTAGGCGTAATCGATCCGAGCTGATTGATTGCAGTTGGCACACAGCAGGTTGGGGTTGTCGTCCCAGGTGTAGGTGGCGCCGGCCACCGAGTTGATGTTGCCGTAGGCGTCGTAGGCAAAAGCCTGGTTCTGGGTTCCGGTGTTGAGGCCGATCAGGCGGTTGTTGCCGTCGTAGCTGTAGCTGCGGTTGAGCGAGCCCCAACTGGCCTGCGCCAGGTTGCCGACCGCGTCATAGTTGATGACGCCGGCGCCCCACGGGCCGGAGCTGGAGGCGAGTCGGTTCAGACTGTCGTAGGTGGCCACACGGTTGTAACTGACGTCGGCGCTGTCGCTGATGCCGGTGAGGTTGCCCACGCCGTCGTAGGCGTAGCTGCTGTTGAGCCCGCTGCTGTTGAGCACCCCCCGCACGCCCATCGAGGCGGGGAAGAGGCGGCTGTTCTGACCGAAACTGGTGCTGGTGCCGTTGAGGTAGCTGATCTGCTGCAACTGCCCCGAAGGCCAATAGGCCACACTGCCGGCATAGCCCGAGACCTGGGTGGCTCGGCCCAGGTTGTTGGGCGCATAGCTGATCTGGCTGCCAGTCTTGGGGTAGGTGAGGCTGCTGGGCTGGTCGTTGCCGTCATAGGCGTATTGGGCCGTCCAGCTGTAGCCATCGACTGCCAAGGTTTCGCTGCTGAGGTTTCTGTTGCGGTCGTAGCTGAAGCTGCGGCGGGCCACGGTGCTGACCGAGCTGGTCAACTGGCTGGCCTGGTCGTAGCTGTGGGTGATGGCGGGGGTGCTGCCCGGGAAGCGCACGCTGACAAGGCGGTTCTGGCCGTCGTAGGCATAGGTGGTGGTCCCGGAACTGCCCACGGACCGGGAGATCATGTTGCCCGCGTCGTCCCGGCCATAGGTGGTGGTGCCGGTCTCGGGATGGGTGGCGCTGACCAGGTAGCCGTTGCCGTTGTAGGCAAAGCTGCGGGTGAAGGCCCCCTGGCTGATCGAGGTGATCTGATCGCGGGTGTTGCGACCGATGCTGGTGGTGGCTCGCGCATCAGGCGGCGCGAGGGACATGAGCACGCGGGCCTCGGGGTCGCCATAGGCACGGTAGTTGCGCGCCCAGCTGTTGTTGCGCTCATCTGTGACAGTGACCCGGGCAGAACCGTAAGCGATAGCCGCACGAGTCCCGTCTGGATTGCTGTGACCTGTTTCACGGTCGAGTTGGTCGTATTGATAGCTGGTTCCACTGCCTGAATTCGGGTTGGAGACGAAAGTGATTCGTCCCAGGCTGTCCACCTGATAGGTGCGGGCGACACCGCCAAGGTTGATGCCTACGGTACGACCAAAACCGTCGTAGTTCGTGACCTGCGTCAAACCGCCGCGCGTGGCGGTCTTCGAGCTGGCGTCGTAACGAATGTCCAGCGGGTTGCCGGCCGGATACCGGATGCCTGTGAGGCGATTCAGCGTGTCGTAGCTGTACCCCGTGGTATTGCCATTGCCATCGGTCTGCGAGCTCATGTTGCCCTGCACATCGACGGTGCGAGACAGGGTGATGCCTTCGGGCTGGGTTTCCGATTGGGGAATGCCTCTCGAATACGACCGGTAGCTGTGGGTCTTGTTGCCGGGAAAGGTGATCGAGCCCACATTGCCCTGGCTGTCGTAGGCATAGCGGGTGCTGACACCGTTGCGGGTCAGGCTGGTGAGGTTGCCATTGCTGTCGAAACTGCGCTGGATCGCTTGGCCCGGATAGCTCTCGTTCTGTGGCTGGCGGAGGATCCAACGGCCTGGGTCGATGTAGTAGCTGATGGTGGTGCTGCGCTCACCGCCACCGGGCCCGGATTCTGACACCGTGCCCGGATTGCCGTAGCCGTCGAAGTTCGCATAGTTGGTGGTATGGCTGGCGCCGTCACGCACCACCACCTTCTGGCTCAACACGGGCGCGTTGACCGCACCCGCGTCGACCTTGAGCACGAAGGCACCCGGTCGGAAATTGTTCTGGCTCGAGATCTTGATCGGCACCCAGTTGTAGGTTTCGGTCTGCAGGCTGCCGATCGATTTCAACATCAGCAACCCAACCCGCCAGACCGTGCCGGAACTCGAGAAATTGGGCCCCACGTGGCTGTAGGTGATCATTCCTGAGGGCGCATGGACCGTCGTGGTGTCGTACCTTCCTGCGGCCCCCGGCTGGTAGCGAAAACTCCAACTGCCACCATCGCTGGTGTTCTTCTGGACCACCACGTCGCTGCGGCTCATGGGGTTGGCCTGCGTGTCGAAATACACCCAGCCGTAGCCATAGTTGACCGTGCCGCCTTGCGGGTAGCCCATGGACCGCAACAGGAAGCTGCCGGCGTTGCCGCCCTGGTTGCCGTTGTAGGCATAGGTCCAGTTGCGCCCGTCTGGGCGGGTCACCGAGCTGAGTTGGTAGGTGGCCAGATAGCCCGTGACGGCGGTGTAGTTGTAGCGCCAGGTGGCGTTGCCGCTGGTGATGCTGGTGACCCGGCTGCCGGGCCTGCCGCTGTCTGCATACCCAAAGGTCAGGCTGCGGTTGTCGCTGCTGGTGATGCTGGCGATCTCCGGGCCGGTGGGGGTCGCGTAGTTGATGTTGAGGGTGTTGCCATTGCGGTCGGTGATGCGGCGCACATACCAGGCGTAGAGGCTGCGGGTACCGCTGGCCGTCAGCACCAGCTGCGTCATGTCATAGCGCAGGCCGGACGGCGAGTACACCGTCAGGCCCTGGCCTGGGCTGGCGCAATCGGCCCGCCAGAATTGGGTTGACAGCAGCATCGGGGAGCTGCGCCCGGTCGTGGCCAGAATCTGCCGGCTGCCGTCGGGCAGCTCCAGGACTGGGTTGTTGGCCACCGTGGCCCCCAGGTTGGTGCAGATGGCCGCGTCGCCCATGCGCAGCACCCGGCCGAAATGCAGGGTCCAGCCCACACCTGCGGTGCCGTTGTAGGTGGCCGGGTTGCTGGTGTCGACGCCGGCACTGCTGTAGGAGCGGGTGACGCTGATGTCCAGTCCGCCGTTGCCCGGGATGCGCAGATCCACCGCATGGATCTGAAGGCTGCCGGTGAAGGGGTCGATGTGCTCGGTGACGCTCTGGCTCAGGTAGTCCCGGTGGGGGTAGATGCCGGGGTCCTTGTAGAAGTCGGGGATGACGTTCTGGGCCGATGCGGCCTGCGCCAGTGGCAGCAGGGCAGCCAAGGCCAGGCGGCCCAGACCGGACCAAAGATGGGTGCGCAGATGACGGAGCGGCATGGTTTCCCCCTGAAGAATCGGACTCGACCCTGCGCGGCCCGGTCAGGCACAGCCGCGCGATATCGGGTGGGATGGCTGGATTGCAAGCCATATGGCAGTGCGGATCCCACCCCGTTTCGGAGGATCAATTTAGGAGGAATGCAGGTAACAACCCACGGTCTTTTGGTGACATTTCCGCTCTGTCTGCAGGCGAAATGTGTCTATGGCATCCAGCGGTCGGCTTCGCTCGACAGAGCGCAGCCCGCGCGGCCGCTCATCCGGGATGGATTGGCGTCGCCCGCAGCCGCGCCAAGGCCCCCGCCAGATCGCCCCAGGCTGGCTGCCCCGGCGCATAGCGCTGGCGCAGCCAGCCGGCCAGCTCGACGATCTGGGTGTCGCTCAGGGCCTGCTCGAAGGCGGGCATGAAGCCCAGCTCGGCGGTGGCGGGCTCGCGCACGCCGTGCAGCAGGGTGCGCAGCAGGTTGTCGGGGTGCTCGCTGTGCAGCTTGCTGCTCAGGGCCAGGGGCACGTTGGCGCCCAGCAGGCGCGGGCCGTCGCCGTCGTGGTGGCAGGCGGCGCAGGCCCCCTCGAACAAGCGTTGCACGCGCCCCGGGGCCGGGGCCTGGGCGGCCGCGGTGGCCACCTGGCGGGCGGCCCGCTCGGGGCCATCGGGGGTGGCGGGGTTGAAGCTGGCCAGGTAGCTGGCCATGGCGCGGATGTCGCTGTCGGGCAGGGCCTGCAGCTCGCGCACCACCGGCGCCATGGGGCCCAGGGCGGCGCCGTGCTGGGCGCTGTGGCCGTGGCGCAGGTAGTCGTACAGGGACTGGGCGGTCCAGGGCACGGGGGCCTTCGACAGGCCGGTGAGGGCCGGGGCCTCCCAGCCGTCGATCAGGGCACCGGACAGGAAGGCCGCCCCGCCCTGCTCGGCGCCCAGGGCGTTGCGCGGGGTGTGGCAGGCGCCGCAGTGGCCCAGGCCCTGCACCAGGTAGGCGCCACGGTTCCATTCGGGGCTCTGGCCGGGCTCGGGACGCCAGGGGCTGGGGTCGTGGTAGAGCGCGTTCCAGCCCGCCATCAGCCAGCGCTGGTTGAAGGGGAAGCGCAGCTCGGACGCCGGGGTCTCGGCCCGCACCGGGGGCTGGGACATCAGCCAGGCGTACAGCGCGGTCAGGTCGTCGTCGCTCATCTTGGCGAAGGCGGTGTAGGGGAAGGCCGGGTAGAGGTGATGCCCGTCGCGCGACAGGCCCTCGCGCATGGCGCGCTGGAAGGCGCTGAAGGACCAGCGGCCCAGGCCGGTCTCGGGGTCGGGCGTGAGGTTGCTGGTGTAGAGGCGGCCGAAGGGGGTGTCCATGGCGCGCCCGCCGGCATTGGCGATGCCGCCGGGTGCCGTGTGGCACACCGCGCAATCGCCGGCGGCGGCCAGCAGACGGCCGCGCTCCAGGGTGGCGGCGTTGTAGATCGACACCCCGCCCGCGCTCTGCACCGGCGCGATGGCCGGGCGCCAGCCGATCACACCCAGGCCAAGGCCCAGACCGGCCGTGAGCAGGGCCCCCAGGCGGGCCCAGGGGCGCCTTGGCCGGGGCAGCAGCGCATCGGGGGGCAGGCCGGCGGGTGCCGGAGCCGCCAGGGCCTGGGGGACGACGGGCTCGGCCGCCCCGCCCGGCGCCCCTGCAGGCAGGGGGTTGAGCGCGGCGCGCACCACCTCGGGCGTGAAGGGGGGAGCGCGGAAGCGCACGCCGGTGGCATCGAAGATGGCATTGGCGATGGCCGCCGTGCCCGGCACCGAGGACGACTCGCCGGCCCCGAGCGGCGCCTCGCCCGGGCGGGGCATGTGGACGATCTCGACCACCGGCACCTCGCGGAAGCTCAGGATGGGGTAGCTGCCGAAGTCGCGGCTGGCCAGCATCGGCGCCGGTGCCGGGCCGCCTGCCGGGCCCGGCGGGGTCTCGAACTGCAGCTGCTCTTTCAGGGCCCGGCTGGTGGTCTGCAGCACATTGCCATGCACCTGGCGCTCGACGCCGCCCGGGTTGACCATGAGGCCGGCGTCATGCCCCACCACCACGCGGCGCACATGCACCTCGCCGGTCTGGCGGTTGACATCGACATCGGCCACCCAGGCGGCCCAGGCGGCGCCGAAGCCGGGCCATCTGCTGTGCACATAGCGGGCATAGGCAAAGCCCTGGCCGTGCAGCCAGTCGGGCTGGGCCGGGTCGGCCTGCAGGCGGGGGCCGGTGCGGGGCTGCCAGCCGGCCTTGTCTGCCGTGGCCTGCACCAGCTCGATGGCCCTGGGGTCGCTGAGGTGCTGCAGGCGGTAGGCCACCGGGTCGACGCCGGCGGCGGTGGCCAGCTCGTCGATGTAGCTTTCGTGGGCGAAGGCGTTGGGCAGGGCCGACACACCGCGCAGCCAGGAGGCGCGGAGCACCGGCGGCATGTCGTTCACCGCCACGCGCAGGTGCTCGTAGTCGTAGGGCGGGCGGGCGGTGCGGTCGCCCATCTCGTAGGCCTGGGCCAGGGGCTCGATGCAGCGGGTGAGCAGCAGCGCCAGCGTGGGCGCGCCATTGCTGGGATACGAGGTCTCGAAATCGTAGGCGGCCGGCGAGCCGTCGGCGTTCAGGCCGCCGCGCACCTGCATGAGTTGGGCCGCGCCCTTGGGCTCCCAGAGGTGCTCCTGCTCGCGCGTGAGCTGCACCCGCACCGGGGCGCCGACGGCACGCGACAGCAGGGCGGCATCGGCGGCCACGTCGTCGGCGCCGTTGCGGCCGTAGCAGCCCGAGGCCTCGAGCCGCACCAGGTCGACGTTGACGTCGGGCAGACCCATGAGGCGGGCCAGATCGGCACGCAGCACATGGGGGTTCTGGGTGCCGGCCCACACCGAAAGCCGCGTTGCGGCGCCCTGGGGCTGCCAATGCGCCACCGCGCAGGAGGGGCCGAGCGAAGCGTGCAACTGGTAGGGCCAGACATAGCTGCGGTCCATGGGCTGGGCGGCGGCGGCACGGGCCGCCTCGACATCGCCTTCATCGACCAAGCGCCGTTGGGTCGCAGGGTTGGCGCGCAGCGCCGCTTGCACGGCCTCGGGGTGGCCCAGGTCGGGCAGGCCGGGCCAGGGCTTCCAGCGCACCCGCAGCTCGCGCAGGGCCTGCTCGGCGTGCTCTTCGCGCTCGGCCACCACACCGACGAAGTCGCGGATGACGACGACCGCGCGCAGGCCGGGGATGTGGGCCACCGAAGCCTCGTCGACCGACTCCAGCGTGTTGCCGATGAAGTCGCCATGGTCGGCGCCGGCATAGGGCGGGCGCAGCACCCGCCCGTGCAGCATGCCGGGCAGGCGGAAGTCGTGGACGAATTCGCCCTCGCCCCGCACCTTGGCCGGGATGTCGACGCGGGGCACCGACTGGCCGACCACGCGGTAGTCGGCGGCCGACTTGGTGGGGGTGGCCGGGTCCAGCCGCAGCGATGCCTGGCGGCCCTGCAGCAGGCGGCCCAGGGACCAGGCCTCGGCGCTGCCGGGGCGCTGCAGCAGGCCGTCGCGCAAGGTGAGGGCCTCGGGGGGACAAGCCCATTGGCGGGCCGCCTCGGCCAGCAGCCAGTGACGCGCCTGGGCGGCGGCCTGGCGCAGCGGCTGGGCATGGATCTGCAGGGTGGCGCTGGCGATGGTGGCGCCCTGGTTGGGCGCACGCGTGGTGTCGCCCAGCACCATGTGCACATCGGCCAGCGGCACATCCAGCTCTTCGGCCACCACCTGGGCCAGGGCGGTGCGGATGCCGGTGCCCAGGTCGACATGGCCGTTGAGCCCGGTGACCGAGCCGTCGTCCCACACCGCCAGCAGCAGCTCAGGGCCCTCGGCCGGGTTGCCGGCCACGGCCATGGGCTGGCCCGGGGTGGGCGGAGGCGGCGGCGGCGGATCGCGCCAGATGCGCAGCACGCCCTCGGCGGCAAAGTAGTCGGCACGGTGCCGGAGGGCTTCGGCGCGTCGGACCCCGCCCTGGCTCATGCGCCCTCCCCTGCGCCACGCAGCAGCACGGCGGCGCGCTGCACCGCACGCACGATCTCGACATGGGTGCCGCAGCGGCACAGGTTGCGCGACAGCTCGCGCCGGATCGCCGCCTCGTCAGGATCGGGCTCGCGCGCCAGCAGGGCCGCGGCCATCATGACCATGCCGTTGAGGCAGTAGCCGCACTGGGCGGCCTGCTCGTCGATGAAGGCCTGTTGCACCGGGTGCAAACCAGCCGGGCTGGCCAAGCCCTCCAGGGTGGTGACGCAGCGCCCGGCCACCCCCTGGGCGGGGATCACGCAGGCCCGCGCCGGCACCCCGTCCAGCCACACGGTGCAGGCGCCGCACTGGCCCAGGCCGCAGCCGTACTTGGGGCCGTTCAGACCCAGGTCGTTGCGCAGCACATGCAGCAGGGTGGCCTGGGCCGAGCCGGGCAAGGCCACGGCCTGGCCGTTGACGTCGAGCGAGGGGGCGGGCATGGGGTCGGATGGCGGGCGCCGGGCCGGCAGGCGCGTGGGGGTTCAGGCCAGGGCGATGTCGCCGGACTGGATGCGCTTGACACCCTTGGCCGCCATCTGCTTCCAGGCGGCGGCCAGCGAGCCGTTGAGGTCGATGCCCCGGCAGGCGTCTTCGATCACATAGGTGTCGAAGCCCAGGCGGCGTGCGTCGAGCGCGGTCCAGGCGACGCAGAAGTCGGTGGCCAGGCCGGTCACGAACACGGTCTTGATGCCGCGCGCCTTGAGGTAGGCGGCCAGGCCGGTGGCGGTCTTGCGGTCGGCCTCCTCGAAAGCCGAGTAGCTGTCGACATGCGGGTGGAAGCCCTTGCGCAGGATGATCTGGGCCTGCGGCACTTTCAGGTCCTTGTGCAGCGCGGCGTCGTCGGTGCCCTGCACGCAGTGGTCGGGCCACAGCACCTGCTGGCCGTAGCTGAGCTGGGTGCTCTCGAAGGGCTTCTTGCCGGGGTAGCTGCTGGCGAAGGAGGCATGGCCGGCGGTGTGCCAGTCCTGGGTGACGACCACGTTCTCGAAGGCGGGGGCGATGCGGTTGATCACCGGCACCACCTCGTCGCCATGGGCCACCGGCAGGGTGCCGCCGGGCACGAAGCAGTTCTGCACGTCGACCACGATCAGGGCGCTGTCGGCCCCGGGCTTGATCGCCGCCGCGAAGGCGCGTTGCGACAGGCCGGCCCCGGCCAGGCCGAGCGCGGCGGCGGCCTGGAGGAACTGGCGGCGTGGGGACATCGAAGGCTGGGAAGGCATGGCATCACTCCTGTGGGTTGGGATGGGGGACACAAGGACAGGGACAACAAGCAATCGGGACGGACCGGTTCAGACGCTCAGGTAGGCACGGCGCACCTCTTCGTTGGCCGCCAGTTCGGCCATCGGGGCCTGGTAGCGGATCTGGCCTTTTTCAAGCACATAGGCGCGGTCGGAGACCAGCTCGGCGAAGTGCATGTTCTGTTCGGACAGCAGGATGCTGACGCCATGGGCCTTGAGCTCGAGGATCATGTGCGCCATCTGCTCGACGATCACCGGGGCCACGCCCTCGCTGGGTTCGTCGAGCAGCACCAGAAAGGGGTTGCCCATCAGGGTGCGGGCCACGGTGAGCATCTGCTGCTCGCCGCCGCTCATGCGCCCGCCGGGGCGCTGGCGCATCTCGCCGAGGTTGGGGAACAGGGTGTAGAGGCGCTCGGGCGTCCACAGCGGGGCCTCGCTGCCGTCGGGCCAGCGGCGCGCCGGCTGGCGGCCCACCTCGAGGTTCTCGGTCACGCTGAGGTCGGTGAAGACACGCCGGTCCTCGGGCACGAAGCCCAGACCCAGGCGGGCCGCCACATGGGGCTCGCTGCGCGACAGGTCATGCCCCATGAAACCGATGCGGCCGCGGCGCTTGGCCAGCATGCCCATCAAAGCCTTGAGGGTGGTCGACTTGCCGGCGCCGTTGCGGCCCATCAGGGCCACCACCTCGCCGCGGCGCACCTCGAGGTCGATGTCGTAGAGGATCTGCGCCGCGCCATACCAGGCGGCCAGGCCATGGGCCTGCAACAGCAGGGCTGCGGAGGAGGTGCTCGGGCTCATGCGGCGGCCGTCTCTTTCTTCTCGAAGGTCTTGCCGGAGCCGAAATACACCTCCTGCACCTTGGGGTGGTCGCGCAGTTCCAGGGGCTTGCCCTCGGCGATCAGGCGCCCCCGGGCCAGCACGATCATGCGGTCGGCATAGGCGAACACCACGTCCATGCTGTGCTCGGTGAACAGCACGGCCATGCCGCGCTCGATCACCAGTTGCTTGGTCAGGGCCATGAGGTTGTTGCGCTCCTTCGGGGCCATGCCGGCGGTGGGCTCGTCCATCAGCAGCAGCTTGGGCGCATTGGCCATCGCGATCGCCAGTTCGACGCGCTTGACGTCGCCATAGGCCAGTTCGCTGCAGGGCCGGTCGGCCTGGGATTTCATGCCGACCTGGTCGAGCAGGGCCAGGGCCTCGTCACGCCTGTGGTCCGAGGCCTTGCGCCAGAACGAGAACAGGCGCTCATCCACCGAGATCAGGGCCATCTGCACGTTCTCGACCACGCTGAGCGAGGCGAAGGTCTCGGCGATCTGGAAGGTGCGGCCCACGCCCAGGCGCCAGATGTCGCGCGGCTTGCGGCCCACCAGCTCGTGGCCGTCGAGGACGATGGAGCCGCTGTCGGCCGGCAACTGGCCGTTGACCATGTTGAAGGTGGTCGACTTGCCGGCGCCGTTGGGCCCGATCAGGGCCAGCAGTTCGCCGGCGGCAAGCTCGAAATGGATGCCGTCCACCGCCTTGACGCCGCCGAAGGCCTTGCCCAGGCCGGACACTTTGAGCAGGCTCATGCGGCCTCCTTGGATGCGGAAATGGGCGCGCTGGCTTCGGCCTGGGCGCGGGGCCGGCGGCCCTCGCGCCAATGCTCCACCGCCTGTCTGATCGAGCCCGCGATGCCCTGCGGGAACAGCAGCACCAGCAGCAGGATGATGCCGCCCAGCATGGCGCGCCAGTAGTCGGTGTTGCGCGCCACGGTGTCGTGCAGCCAGGTGAAGGTGACGGCGCCCACCACCGGGCCCGACAGGGTCTGCAGGCCGCCCAGCAGCACCATCACCAGGCCGTCGACCGATTTGCCCACCGCCAGGCTCTCCGGCGAGATGCTGCCCTTGGAGAACGCGAACAGCGCCCCGCCCAGGCCGGCAAAGCCCCCCGCGATGATGAAGGCCACCCACTGCATGCGCTTGACATCGATGCCGATGGCGTCGGCCCGCAGTGCCGAGTCGCGCCCGGCGCGCAGGGCATAGCCGAAGGGCGAGAACAGCACGCGGCGCAGCAGCAGCACCCCGGCGGTGACCAAGGCCAGCGTGAGGTAGTAGTAGTGCGTCTTGTCGGACAGCCATTCGGCCGGCCAGACCCCGGTGAGGCCGTTGCTGCCGCCGGTGAAGCCATCCCACTGGTAGCAGATGGCCCAGGTGATCTGGGCGAAGGCCAGGGTCAGCATGGCCAGGTAGACGCCCGAGAGGCGGACGCAGAACCAGCCGTAGAGGAAGGCGCCGAAGGCGGCCACGAAGGGCGCCAGCAGCAGGGTCAGCTCCATCGGCAGACCGGCGCTGCGCACCAGCAGGGCCGCCGCATAGGCCCCGATGCCGAAGTAGGCCGCATGGCCGAACGAGTGCATGCCGGCCGGCCCCATGATGAAGTGCAGGCTGGCCGCGAACAGGGCCGCGATCATCAGGTCGATGGCCAGCACCGACAGGTAGGGTGAATCGGCGGTGAGCCAGGGCAAGGCCAACAGGGCCAGCATCAGCACCGCGCCACCCAGCTTGAACCAGTTGCCGGGATGGCGCAGCGGCGCCTCGGGCAGGCCGGTGGCGCGGCTGTTGGCCTGCGGCCGGCCCATCAGGCCCCAGGGGCGCACCACCAGCACCACCGCCATGACCAGGAACTCGACCACCAGGGTGAGTTTGGAAAACGACACGCTGTAGCCGAACAGCTCGACCACGCCGAGCCAGATGCAGATGGCCTTGATCTCGGCGATCAGCAGGGCCGCCGCATAGGCGCCCGGGATCGAGCCCATGCCGCCCACCACCACGACCACGAAGGCGGCCCCGATGGTGTTGAGGTCCATGTCGAGGTTGGCGGGCTCGCGCGGCAGCTGCAGCGCGCCGCCCAGGCCGGCCAGCAGGGCGCCGAGGGCGAACACGGCGGTGAACAGCCAGGCCTGGTTGACCCCGAGGGCACTGACCATCTCGCGGTCTTGGGTGGCGGCCCGCACCAGGGTGCCCCAGCGCGTGCGGGTGAGCAACAGGGTCAGCAGGCCCAGCACCACGGGGCCGACCACGATGAGAAACAGGTCATAGGCCGGAAACTGGCGCCCCAGGATGCCCACCGAACCGGCCAGGCCTGGCGCCCGGGGGCCCAGCAGTTCCTCGGGGCCCCAGAACCAGAGTGCCGCGTCCTTGATGACCAGCACCAGGGCGAAGGTGGCCAGCAGCTGGAACAGCTCGGGCGCCTTGTAGATGCGGCGCAGCAGCAGCATCTCGACCGCCGCCCCCAGGAGGCCGGTGAGCAAGGCGGCCAGCAGCAGGGCCGGCCAGAAGCCGAGTCCACGTCCCAGGTGCTCGACCAGGCTGTAGGCCAGGTAGATGCCCACCATGAAGAAGGAGCCATGCGCAAAGTTGACGATGCGCGTGACACCGAAGATCAGGGACAGACCGGCGGCCACCAGGAACTGCGAAGACGCCCCCGCCAGACCATTGAGCAGCTGCACCACAAAGCTCGAAAAGCCCATGCCAACACAACCCTTCAGACGATGAACACCCGCAGCGGACCCGCCGCCGCAGAAGAAGGCGGCCCGGCTGCGGACCGCCCGGGAAGCCGCCCGCCTCAGTCGGCCGGCCGCAGCTTGCGGACTTCTTCCGTCGAGGGCTGCACCTTGCTGCCGTCCACATAGCGGTAGTCGACCATCACGCCCTTGCCGCCTTCGTTGCGCGTGCGACCGATGAAGCCGCCCATGGTCGACTGGTTGTCCTCGGCCCGGTAGGTGATGCGGCCGAAGGGGGTGGGCACCTGCAGGCCCTTGAAGGCGGCCACCAGTTTCTCGGTGTCGGTGGAGCCGGCCTTGCGCACGCCCTCGGCCAGCGACTTGATGGCGCTGTAGCCGACGATGGAGCCCAGGCGCGGGTAGTCGCTGTACTTGGCCTGGTAGGCGCTCAGGAAGGCCTTGTGCTCAGGTGTCTGGATGCCGTACCAGGGGTAGCCGGTGACGATCCAGCCATTCGGGCTCTCGTCCTTGAGCGGGTCCAGGTATTCGGGCTCGCCGGTCAGCAGGCTGACCACCGAACGGCCTTCGAACAGGCCACGGGTGTTGCCCTCGCGCACGAACTTCGACAGGTCGGCGGCGAACAGCACGTTGAACACCGCATCGGGCTTGGCGTCGGCCAGGGCCTGCACCACGCTGCCGGCATCGACCTTGCCCAGCGGCGGCGCCTGTTCGGCCACGAACTCGACATCGGGCTGGGCCGCCTTGAGCAGTTGCTTGAAGGTGGCGGCGGCCGACTGGCCGTACTCGTAGTTGGGGTAGACCAGGGCCCAGCGCTTCTTCTTGAGCGCCGCCGCCTCGGGCACCATCATGGCCACCTGCATGTAGGTGGAGGGGCGCAGGCGGTAGGTGTAGCGGTTGCCGTTCTGCCAGACGATCTTGTCGGTCAGCGGCTCACCGGCCAGGAAGAACACTTTCTTCTGCTTGGCGAAATCGGTCAGGGCCAGGCCGATGTTGGACAGGAAGGAGCCGGTCAGCATGTCGACCTTCTCGCGCGCCAGCAGCTCTTCGGCCACCCGCACCGCATCGCCGGGGTTGGCGTTGTCGTCGCGGCTGATCAGCTCGACCTTGCGGCCCAGCAGGCCGC
>JAFAMV010000080.1 GCA_019233055.1 Curvibacter sp. | reverse complement strand
AAAACCCCGATCAGGGAAGGTATCTTCCCAATTGCTCCGGCAAAGCCGGCTTCAAGCCACCCAGCACCGTCACCAGCACCGGCGCCCCATTTGACTCCTGCCACCAACGGCCCGTGTGCAGCGGGGTGACCTGGATCACCACCGTCGCCACGAGCAAC
Source organism: Curvibacter sp. (assembly GCA_019233055.1). GTDB lineage: Bacteria > Pseudomonadota > Gammaproteobacteria > Burkholderiales > Burkholderiaceae_C > Curvibacter. Next base: position 40,000 of record JAFAMV010000080.1, on the reverse strand, counting down.
AAAATCGCGCCACGCACCAGGCCGAACATGGCCCCCAACATCCGGTCGGCAGGCCGCATGCCGATGGCCGCCACCAGCTTCTGGGCCAGGAAGGCCAGCAATGCCGAAGCGAAGACCGCCGCGATGAAGACCACCAGGAAACCCGCCGCATAGCGGATCGCCGGCTCGAACCCCGACAGCGGCAACCTTGCCGCCACCTCATCGGCCAGCCATTGCGCCGCCACGAAGGCTGCGGCCCAGCCCGCCATGGACACCAGTTCGTACACGAATCCGCGCCAGGCCCCGACGACCAGCGACACCAACAGCACGGCGAGCAGACACCCGTCAACCAAGCCCATCTAGCCTCCAGCAGTGACTCACAAAGTGAGGATGGAGGCCGGAAGATCCAGACCCTTGATGCGGCCGGCCGCCTTGTCCGCCTCGGCCCGGCTGGCAAAAGGCCCCACGCGGACCCGGATGCGCTTGCCGTCGGCGGTCTCCACGGCCTGGGTATAGGTCTTCAGGCCGGCTTTCTCAAGCTTCATGCGGGCTTCATGGGCCTTGCCGACGTCACTGAAGGCGCCGACCTGGACGATGAAGCGGCCGGTGTCGGCGGCTGCGGGACGGGCCGCCGCATCCGGCGCCGACTTGCCCTCGAGCAGGGCGCGCGCGCGCGCCGCGTCGTCCGCCTTGGCGGTGGGCCGGGCATCGGTGCGCGCCTCGCTCTTGGCCGTGGCACGCGCATCGGCCTTGGGCTCCGACCTGGCCGCAGTCTGGGAGTCGGGGGCCTTGGGCACCGCCGGCTTGCTCGGCTCCTTGCGGGCCTCGGTCACCGGTTCCTTTTTGGCCGCATCCGGCTTGGGCGGGGCAGGTACCGGCGCCGGCTCTTCTTTCTGTGCAGTCCGTGCGGGCGGTGTCGAAGGCTCGGGGACGACTTCTTCGTCGGGCGCAATGCCATTGGGCCGGCCCGAGGCGGCCACGGTCTCGGAACCGCTCGGCACGGACGACGGCACCGGCAACGACGCCGCCTTGTTCTTGTCCGGAATGACGATGGGGATATCGACCGGAATCGGCCTGGGCTGGGTATCGAACAACAGCGGGAAACCCACCACGCCGGCCACCACCAGCACCGCCGCGCCGATCAGGCGATGCCTTGCCCGACGCCGCAGCACCTCGACGCTGTCGGCCTGCGACGAAGCCGGCGGCCGATCATCCCGTCCTTTGGAAGAGGCGCCCCCCAGGGGCCAGCGGAACTTGAAGAGAGCCATGGAATGCGGGCGTCAGGCGTCCAGGTGTTTGGCGTGAAGGCGGGGAACGCCATCCTGGAGGACGCCGCCCACGGTGAAGAACGATCCGAAGACCACGATTCTATCAGCCGGGTCCGCCGCCTCGACCGCAGCCTGCAGGGCCTGCAGCGGGCTGCCGAAGACGGCGCTCGTGATCTCGCGCCGGTCGGGCGCCTGCGCCCGCAGCGCCTCCCAGCGGGCCTGCAGACCTGCGGCGGATTCCGCCCGTGGCGTCGGCAGATCGGTGAAATACCAGTGGTCCACCAGCGGTGCGATGCGCGCCAGCATCGGGCCCAGGTCCTTGTCGGCCATGGCCCCCAGCACCGCATGGGTGCGCGGGTAGAAGCCCATGGCATCGAGATTGGCGGTCAGCGCGGCCACCGAATGGGGGTTGTGCGCCACATCGAGCACCAGGGTCGGTTGCCCGGGCACGATCTGGAAGCGGCCCGGCAATTCGACCATGGCCAGGCCGTTGCGCACCGCCTGGGCCGTCACCGGCAGCCGCTCGCGCAGGGCGGTCAAGGCCGCCAGCACGCCCGAGGCATTCACCAGCTGGTTGGCCCCTCTGAGCGCCGGATAGGCCAGACCGCTGTAGCGGCGCCCACGCCCCGCCCAGGCCCACTGGAGCTTGTCGCCGCTGAAATTGAAGTCGGTGCCGAAGCGCCAGAGATCCGCACCGATTTCCAGGGCATGGTCCAGCACGCTCTGGGGCGGCAGGGGATCGCTCACCACCACCGGGCGCCCGGTGCGCATGATGCCGGCCTTCTCGAAACCGATGGCTTCGCGGTCGGAACCCAGGAATTCCATGTGGTCCAGATCGATGCTGGTGATCACCGCACAATCGGCATCGATCAGGTTCACCGCATCCAGCCGCCCACCCAGGCCCACCTCCAGGATCGCCACCTCGGGCTCGGCCAGGGCCATGCAATGCAGGATGGCCAGGGTGGTGAATTCGAAATAGGTCAGCGCCACCGCCTCATCCTGGGTGCGGGCCTGCTCGACCGCCTCGAAATGCGGCAGCAGCGCCTCGGCCGCGACGATCTCGCCCTGCAGCCGGCAGCGCTCCTGGAAGTGCACCAGATGGGGCGAGGTGTAGACTGCGGTGCGATAACCCGCCTGCGACAGCACCGCCTCCAGCATGGCGCAGGTCGAGCCCTTGCCGTTGGTGCCGGCCACGGTGATCACCGGGCAGGCAAAGTTCAGGGCCAGGCGGCGCGCCACCTCACGGACCCGGTCCAGGCCGAGTTCGATGTTCTTGGGGTGCAGCTGCTCGCAATGGACCAGCCAGGCGTCCAGGGTGGAAGGCATAGGGTTTCTCATAGGAGCGTGGATTGTCGCCGAGGCCGGCCTGCTGCATGATCTCGGCCATGAATCTCCCCACCCCCACCGTCTACGGCATCCCGAACTGCGACACCGTCAAGAAAGCCCGGACCTGGCTGAGCGAGCAAGGCCTGGACCACCGCTTCCACGACTACAAGAAGCTGGGCGTCCCGGCCGCCGAACTGGCCCAATGGGCCGATGCCCTGGGCTGGGAAAAGCTCTTGAACCGCCAGGGCACGACCTGGCGCAAGCTGGCGCCCGCAGAGCAGGCGGCGGTGGTCGATGCCGCCTCGGCGCAGGCGCTCATGCAGGCCCAGGCCAGCGTGATCCGGCGCCCGGTCATCGATTGGGGCCCTCAGGCGCCGGTGCGCTACACGGCAGGCTTCCACCCCGCTGACTGGCACTGGATCCCGGCCCGATGAGGGCCCCGGTGATGCGCCTGATCCGCAACCGGTTTGCAAAGCTGGGAACCTGACCGCGCCGACCCGGTCAACCAATCAGGACGCCATCGCGTTCTGAGTCCATAGTGAGGTTTCCAATGAACAAAATCCTTGTACCGGCCCTGGCTGCCGGTGTGCTGACCCTGTTGAGTGCCGGCGCCTCGGCCCAGGAGATGGCCCGTGTGGTGGCCACCACCCCGATCGTGCAGCAGGTGGCCGTGCCGCAGCAGGTCTGCACCAATCAGCAGGTGACGACCCCTGGCGGCAAGTCCGGCGCAGGCGCTGTGATGGGTGCCGTGGCCGGCGGCGCGGTCGGCAATGCGCTCGGCGGCGGGGGCGGCAAGGCGGTCGCCACGGTGGTCGGCGTGCTCGGTGGCGCCATGCTGGGCAACTCGATCGAAGGCAGCTCGGCGCCCCAGGTCCAGAACGTGCAGAACTGCAGCACCCAGACCCGCTACGAGAACCGCACCGTCGCGTACAACGTGCAATACGAATACGCCGGTCGCCAGTACAGCGTGCAGATGCCCAATGATCCCGGCCCCTACCTGCCGGTGCAGGTCAGCCCGATCATCAACGGTCAGGTCTCGACCGGGGCCTACAGCGCTCCGGCCCCACAGGGCGTCTACCCGGCGGTGGCGCCGGTCACCGCCCCGGCCTACGGCCGACCCTGAGAAGCAACCGGTGTGGCCGCGCCCTCGGCCACACCGCCATGGCCCGTGCCGCACCGGCCCTGTCGGCAGCCTGCGTCCGTGACCTAAAATGCGTGATTGGGTCCGCCAGGCGCCTCGCGGCGCCTGGCTCCATTCCATCGTTTCCCCAGTCCCGCATCAGCATGACCACCGACACCATCCAGAACGTCTCCCTGGCCACCAAGGCCAATGTCTATTTCGACGGCAAGTGCGTGAGCCACGGCTTCACCCTGGCCGACGGCACCAAGAAGAGCGTGGGCGTGATCCTGCCGGCCACCCTGACCTTCAACACCGGCGCCCCCGAAATCATGGAGGGCGTCGGCGGCTCCTGCGAATACAAGCTCTCGGGCAGCAGCGAATGGGTCAAGTCCGGCGTCGGCGAAACCTTCCAGGTTCCCGGCAACTCCTCGTTCGAGATCCGCGTGACCGAGGCCTACCACTACATCTGCCATTTCGGCTGATCCCCAAGCACAAGGACCGAACATGGCCACCATCCTGCAAGACCTGCCCCTGGGGCAAAAAGTCGGCATCGCCTTCTCGGGCGGCCTGGACACCAGCGCCGCGCTGCTCTGGATGAAGAAGAAGGGCGCCCTGCCCTATGCCTACACCGCCAACCTGGGCCAGCCCGACGAGCCCGACTACGACGAGATCCCGCGCAAGGCCAAGCTCTACGGCGCCGAACAGGCCCGCCTGGTCGACTGCCGCACCCAGTTGGCCCACGAAGGCATTGCTGCCCTGCAGGCCGGCGCCTTCCACATCTCCACCGCCGGCGTCACCTACTTCAACACCACCCCGCTGGGCCGGGCCGTGACCGGCACCATGCTGGTGGCCGCCATGAAGGAAGACGACGTCAACATCTGGGGCGACGGCAGCACCTTCAAGGGCAACGACATCGAGCGCTTCTACCGCTACGGCCTGCTGACCAACCCGGCCCTCAAGATCTACAAGCCCTGGCTGGACCAGAAGTTCATCGACGAACTCGGCGGCCGTGCCGAGATGTCGGCCTTCATGACGGCCGAGGGCTTCGGCTACAAGATGTCGGCCGAAAAGGCCTACTCGACCGACTCGAACATGCTGGGCGCCACCCACGAGGCCAAGGACCTGGAGCAGCTCAACAGCGGCATCCGCATCGTCAACCCGATCATGGGCGTGGCCTTCTGGCGCGACGAGGTCGAGGTCAAGCGCGAAGAAGTCAGCGTGACCTTCGAGGAAGGCCAGCCCGTGGCCCTCAACGGCGTGCAGTTCAATGACCCGGTCGCGCTGATCCTCGAGGCCAACCGCATCGGCGGCCGCCATGGCCTGGGCATGAGCGACCAGATCGAGAACCGCATCATCGAAGCCAAGAGCCGCGGCATCTACGAAGCCCCCGGCCTGGCCCTGCTGCACATCGCCTACGAGCGCCTGGTCACCGGCATCCACAACGAGGACACCATCGAGCAGTACCGCCTCAACGGCCTCAAGCTGGGCCGCCTGCTCTACCAGGGCCGCTGGTTCGACCCGCAGGCCATCATGCTGCGCGAGACCGCCCAGCGCTGGGTGGCGCGCGCCGTCACCGGCACCGTCACGCTGGAGCTGCGCCGCGGCAACGACTACTCGCTGCTGAACACCGAAAGCCCCAACCTGACCTACGCGCCCGAGCGCCTGTCGATGGAAAAGGTCGAGGACGCACCCTTCTCGCCGGCCGACCGCATCGGCCAGCTGACCATGCGCAACCTCGACATCGTCGACACCCGCGACAAGCTCGGCATCTACACCAGCGCCGGCCTGCTGTCGCTGGGCGGCAATTCGCCCCTGCCTTCGCTGCCCGGCAAGGGCAACTGAGTTCGCCGATGGCCCGCCGTGGCCATCGGTGCGACTCAGACGACGACGGGCTCCGGTTCGAGCCGGATGCCGAAGCGCTCATAGACACTGGTCTGGATGGCCCGGGCCAGCGTCATCACCTCACCGCCGGTGACACTGTCCGAACCCTGCCCCCGATTGACCAGCACCAGGGCCTGCTTCTCGTAGACCCCGGCCTTGCCCACCGATTTGCCCTTCCAGCCGCAGGCGTCGATCAACCAGCCCGCCGCGAGTTTCACGCTGCCGTCGGGCATCGGGTAATGCACGATCCGGGGCTCGCGCGCGATGATGTCCGAGCATTGCTCGGGGCTCACCGACGGATTCTTGAAGAAGCTGCCGGCGTTGCCGATGACCGAGGGGTCGGGCAGCTTGGCGCGCCGGATGTCGCAGACCCAGTCGAAGATCTGCCGCGCCTGGGGTCGATCCACCCCTTCCTGCTGACGCCGGCGCTCCAGGTCCAGGTAGCCCAGCTCCGGCTGCCAGGCCTTGGGCAGGCGCAGACGCACCCGGGTGATCACGGCACGGCCGGCCAGGCCGAAGCCGCGCGGCATGGCGGACAGATCCGCCCCGTCGGCCGCCGCATGCTTGAACACCGAATCGCGGTAACCGAAGGCGCATTGGGCCGCATCGAGCACGAAGAAGCGCCCGGTGAGCAGATCGAAGGCATCCAGCGACTCGAAACGGTCCTGCAACTCGACGCCATAGGCACCGATGTTCTGCACCGGCGCGGCGCCGACGGTGCCGGGGATCAAGGCCAGGTTCTCCAGGCCGGGCAGTCCCTGGTCCAGGGTCCAGCCCACCAGGTCATGCCAGAGTTCGCCCGCGCCGGCCTCGACGATCCAGGCCCGCTCGGTCTCCTCGAGCACGCGCATGCCCTTGATCTCCATCTTCAGCACCAGGGCGCGCACATCGCCGGTCAGCACCACATTGCTGCCGCCGCCGAGCACGAACTTGGGCTCGGCCTGCCAGCGGGCATCCGCCGCCAACGCCAGCAGATCCGCCTCGGCGCCCACCCGCAGCAAGGCCTGCGCACGCGCGACGATGCCAAAGGTGTTGTAAGGCTGGAGCGGGACATTTTTCTCGACTAACATCGCCCAATTGTCTCATTTGCCTCTGTCTGAACCACCATGCCCTCTTTTGATACCGTCTGTGAAGCCAATCTGGTGGAAGTGAAAAACGCCGTCGAGAACGCGGCCAAGGAAATCGGCACCCGCTTCGACTTCAAGGGCACGTCTGCCGGCATCGAACTCAAGGACAAGGAGATCACCCTGTTCGGCGATGCCGAGTTCCAGCTCGACCAGGTCGAGGACATCCTGCGCAGCAAGCTCACCAAGCGCAATGTCGATGTGCGGTTCCTGGACCGGGGTTCGGTGCAGAAGATCGGCGGCGACAAGGTCAAGCAGGTGGTCAAGGTGCGCAACGGCATCGAATCCGAGACCGCCAAGAAGATCCAGAAGCTCATCAAGGACAGCAAGCTCAAGGTCCAGGCCGCCATCCAGGGCGACTCGGTGCGCGTCACCGGCGCCAAGCGCGACGACCTGCAGGCGGCCATGGCCCTGATCCGCAAGGACATCACCGACCTGCCGCTGGACTTCAACAACTTCCGCGACTGAGCTTCATGCCCGGCATGCCCCCGACCTCCTGCCCAGGCCCAGCCTGGCCGCGCAGCCCCCAGAGGACCCTGGCGCTGGCGACCCTGCTCGTCGCGGTCTCGGCGGCACTGCCCAGCCGGCCGGCGCTGGCCCAGTCGGTGGCCCTGACAGGCGTGCTGGGCTCCAAAGCCTTGCTGGTGGTCAACGGCCTGCCGCCCAAGGCCGTGGGAAGCGGTGAAAACTACCAGGGCGTCACCCTCGTCTCGGTGGGCCGTGACGAAGCCGTCATCGAGGTCGCGCGGCAGCGGCAGACCCTGCACCTGGGCGATGCGCCGGTGCGCAGCGGCTCCTCCCAGCCCCATGGCGGCAGCGGCAGCACCGTCGTCCTGACCGCCGATGGGCGGGGCCATTTCAAGAGCAACGGCACGATCAACGGCCAGCAGATGAACTTTGTCGTCGACACCGGGGCCACCCTGGTCTCCATCAGCCGCGCCGACGCCGACCGCATGGGCATCGCCTACCAGAACGGCCGCCCGCTGATCATGGGTACCGCCAATGGCCAGACCCAGGGCTGGGGCCTGAAGCTCAACTCGGTGCGGGTGGGCGACGTCGAGGTCTATGGTGTGGACGCCGTGGTCACACCCACCCCCATGCCCTATGTGCTGCTGGGCAACAGCTTTCTGGACCACTTCCAGATGCACAAGGTCAACGACCAGATGGTGCTGGAAAAGAAACCTTGAGCGACACCCTGCCCATGTCGATGGTCCCCGACGCGGAGACCACCAATTACGAGGATCTGCTGAGCCTGTGGGGAGATCTTGAGTCCAGCCTCGGCATGCTGCTGGCCGTCCCGGAAAACGTCGAGCACTTCGCCCAGAAGATCCGGCAATACGACCGTTGGCTGCAGGATCTGCTCAGCGAGGATGGGGACACCGGGCTGTACCTCTTGTTCCAGATGGCGGGCACCTCGATCGCAGGCTACAGCACCACCCACTCGCTGATCTGCGCCGCCCTGTGCCATGTCATCGCCCTCGAACTGAAGCTGCCCCCGGTCCAGCGCGACAGCCTCGTGGCGGCGGCGATGACCATGAACATCGCGATGACCGCGCTGCAGGACGAACTGGCCGAGCAACCGGAGCGCCCCAGCATCGAGCAGCAGAGCCACATCACCGAACACTCGGCCAAGAGCTGCATGCTGCTGGCCCGCGTCGGCATCCATGACGAACTCTGGCTGGGCATCGTGGCCTCCCACCACGAGACGCTGCCCCTGCCGTCGCCCGGCCAGCCGACCGACCCGACGACCCGGCTGGCCCATGTGCTGCAGATCATCGACCGCTACGCCGCCATGATCAGCCCGCGCCGCAGCCGTCCGGGCCGCAGCGTCACCGACTCGCTGCGCATGGTGATCGCGATGGGCAAGGGCCACATCGACGACGTCGCCCAGTCATTGGTGCGCTATGTCGGCCTGTGCCCGCCCGGCACCTATGTCCGCCTCGAGAACCAGGACCTGGCCGTGGTGCTGCGACGCACCCCCCAGCCCAATCAGCCCCTGGTGGCCAGCCTCGTCAATGCCCGTGGCGAACCCTACCACCAGCCCCGGCTCTACCACACAGGGGTGGCCGGGCCGCGCATCCAGGCCGCCGTGCCCTCGAACGCGATCAGCCTGATGATCAACCACGCCGTGATGCTCGAGGTCGCCCGCCTGCATCAGCCGGGCCAGGAAACCCGGGTCTGAACTTTTTTCGGGGCCCGGGGCGTCGAGCGCCCGGCCCTGCGGCCGAGCCGGATCAGCCCTTCTTCTTGGCCCCCAGGCGCGACTCCTTGCCGGACATCAGGCGCTGGATGTTCTCGCGATGCCGCCAGACCAGCAAGGCTGCCATGGCCACCAGGGCCAGCAGGACCGGGGTCTCGCTGTACCAGGCCGTGCCGTCGCCCAGGACATAGACGGCCGGCGCCGCCACCGCCGCCACCAGCGACGCCAGCGACGAATAACGGAACACGGCGGCCGTCGCGATCCAGATCAGGCCGGCCACCAGCCCCAGCGCCGCGTCCACACCGAACAGCACCCCGACGGCGGTGGCCACGCCCTTGCCCCCCTGGAAGCGGAAGAACACCGGAAACAGATGCCCGACGAAGGCCGCCAGGCCGACCAGGGCCTCGGTGCCTTCATGCAGGCCGTAGGCCGGCCCGCCCCAGCGAACCAGCACCACCGGCAGCCAGCCCTTGAGCGCATCGAGCAGCAGGGTCGCGATGGCGGCCGGCTTGCTGCCCGAGCGCAGCACATTGGTGGCGCCGGGGTTCTTGCTGCCATAGGTGCGGGGGTCGTTCAGGCCCATGACACGGCTGACGATCACGGCGAAGGACAGGGAGCCCAACAGATAGGCCAGCCCCGTGGCGGCCAGGGTGAACAGAATCTCCAAGTGAATTCCCTCTCAGAAGCGTTTGGACAAGCGTTTGGACGTCGGGCGTGGCAGGCGCATCGGAGATGCAAGCGCCACGGCGCGCAAAGCGCTCATTCTGCCAGTGCGCAATTCACCGGCCGGGCTTGCAGCAGGTCCACACAGACCTGGGGCGCCAGGCCGACGAGAAAACCGCGCCGACCTCCATTGATGCAGATGCGCGGCAGCGCCAGGATGCTCTGCTCGATGTAGACCGGCATGGCCTTGCGCGTGCCGAAAGGCGAGGTGCCGCCCACCAGGTAGCCGCTGTGGCGGTTGGCCACCTCGGGCGCACAGGGTTCGACCGCCTTGGCACCGATCTGCCGGGCCAGGTTCTTGGTCGACACCTTGCGGTTGCCGTGCATCAGCACCACCAGCGGGCGCGCATCCTGATCCTGCATGATCAGCGTCTTCACGACGGTGAACGGATCCAGCCCCAGCACCTCGGCGCTGTGCTGGGCCCCGCCATGCTCGAGGTACTCATAGGGGTGCTCGGTGTACGCCACCTTGGCCGCCTTGAGCAGCTGGGTGGCGGGGGTCTCGGAGACATGTTCTTTCTTGGCCATGGGCGTAGCGGTTTGCGCGGATCATCCGATGGTATCAACGCGGCCGGGTCCGCACGCGGCGCTTGCCGAAACGACCGATGCCGGCCGCCAGCAGATCGGCAAAGGCCTGCACCGGCGGCAACAGATGGCGCTCCTGCTGGACCAGCAGATCAAGCCGGCGCTGCTGCAGTTCGGGTTCTTCGAAGGGCACGGCCTTGAGCGTGCCGGCAGCCACCTCGTGTGCCACGGTGAGAAAGCCCGCCGGCATCAGGTCCTGTGCTCCCAACATCGACAGCAGGGCCGGCGACATGTTGCCGACCACCGCGGGCACATAGCTCACGCCCCGCATGTGGCAGGCCTGGTCGAACAGATGGCGGCTGGTGGTGCCGACCACGCCCAGCACCAGCGGGCACTCGACGGCCTCGACCACGCTGATGCGCCGCCGGCGCGCCCATTGATGGCCCTCGCGCACCACGGCCAGCACCGGCGCCTGCACCGACAGCAGGGTCCGCACCCCTTTTTCGGGCGCCAGGCTGTATTTCAGGCCGACATCGGCCTCCCCGCGCGCCATCAACTGGTTGATCTGCGCGGGTGCCGCCACCTGCAGTTCGAGTTGGGCCGCCGGATGCAGGCGACGGAACTCCTGCGCCGTCGCGGCCATGAAGCCGGTGGCAAAACCCTCGGTGCAGGCGATGCGCACCCGCTGCTGTCCGCCCAGGCCGCGCAATTGCTCGACCAGGAAGCCGGCCTCCTCGGTGCCGGCCCGCACATGGGCCAGAAGTCGTTCGCCCGCCGCATTCAAGGCCATGCCGCGCGGCCGCCGCTCGAACAGAGGCAGGCCCAGTTCATCCTCCAGCCGGGCCAGCTGCCGGCTCACGGCCGACGCCGCCACATGCAACTGGCGGGCCGCCTCGCTCACCGAGGCGGTCTGCGCCACCATCGCGAAGTAGCGCAGTGGCAGGCTGTAGAAGGTCAATCTCATCGGCAGGATCTTTCCATCAAAGGCAACGATTGCTTGCCAATTCTCTAACGAACGCAAGGCTGGGTGGTCACCCAAAGCGGCCGGGCGAGGCGTCTAATGCCTCATCGACCACCGCCCCCCGCCCCTTCTCCATCGCACACCATGCAACGCCGCTCCCTTCTCAAGCTGGCCCCGGCCCTGGCCTGTGCCACAGCCCCCTCGCTCCACGCCCAGGAAAGCTGGCCCCAACGCCCCCTGCGCATGGTGGTGCCTTTTCCGCCCGGGGGCGGCACCGACCTGGTGGCTCGGGCCATCGGTCAGAAGCTGTCCCAGCAGCTCGGCCAGGCGGTGGTGATCGACAATCGCCCCGGCGCCAGCACCTGGATCGGCACCGATGCGGTGATCCGTTCCGCCCCCGACGGCTACACGCTGTTGCTGTCGGGCTCCACCAGCTACACCGTGACGCCGGCCTTGAAACCCCAGCCCGGCTACGACCCGCTGAAAGACCTGATGCCGGTGGCCATGCTGGCCAAGACGCCCCTGCTGCTGGCGGTGCCGGCCGGCTCGCAGTTCCAGTCCTTGGCCGACCTGCTCACCGCCGCGCGGGCCAGGCCCGGTGCCGTCCGCTATGCGACCTACGGGCCGGCCACCGCCCCCCAGTTGGCCGCCCTGCTGCTGGAACAGGCCACAGGCGTGCAGATGCAGGACATCCCCTACAAAGGCAGCGCCCAGGCCGCCACCGCGCTGCTGTCGGCCGAGGTCGAGTGCGGCTACGACACCGTCGCCAGCCTGGCCCCGCACCTGCGGGCCGGCAAGCTGCGGGCCCTCGCCACGCCCGGACCTCAACGCATCGCCTCGCTGCCCGAGGTGCCCACCCTGGCCGAACTCCACTGGCCGGCCGCCAGTTTCGAGGGCTGGTACGCCCTGGCCCTGCCGGCACGCAGCCCGGCGGCGATCGTCGAGCGGCTGAACCGGGTGCTGCGCGACATCATGGGCGATCCCGGCCTGCAGGCCCAACTGAACCGCCAGGGCCTGCAGGGCGTCTTTGTCGATGCCGCCGCCCTGCGCCAGACCATGGGCGACGAGATCACCCGATTCAAGGCGGTGGCAGCACGCCACCCCGGCCGCTTCGACTGAGTGCGCAACGGCCCCGGCAAATGCAGCAAGACTGATCCCGCTCATGCACCCGACAGCCAAACCATGGTCTCATGCGACCCTTGCCGGCCCCGAGGGCCGGGCATTGCGCTTGCTTGTCCCTGCGTTTCATCTGCTGCACGGCCCGACCGGTATGGGCCGGGCCAGCCCCTGCCGGAGCCTTCCACATGACCGAACCCAGTCCCGCCGCCCTGCCCCAGCCCCTGGCACAGGCCACGCCTTCCGGCGACGCCGCCCGGCACAGCCGCACCGAGGATGCCTTCGCCCTCTTTTCGGCCACGCTGCTGATCGCGCTCGGCGTCTCGCTCTACACCCAGGACCATCTGCTCACCGGCGGCATGGCCGGCCTGGCCCTGCTGCTGCATTACGCCAGCGGCTTCAGCTTCGGCCAGGTCTTCTTCGTCCTCAACCTGCCCTTCTACCTGCTGGCCTGGCGCCGCATGGAACGTGCCTTCGTGGTCAAGACCATGGTGGCCGTGGGCCTGTTGTCGGCCCTGACCGAACTCACGCCCCATGTGCTGCACATCCAGTCGCTCGACCCCCTGTACGGTGCGGTGGTCGGCGGTCTGCTGATGGGGGTGGGTTTTCTGATGCTGTTCCGGCACCGCGCGAGCCTGGGCGGGGTCGGCATCCTGGTCTTCTACCTGCAGGAACGCCGTGGCTGGAAAGCCGGCCACATCCAGATGGCCATCGACTGCTGCATCGTGCTGCTGGCCCTGTGGACCACCCCGCTGCCGCAGGTGGCGCTTTCGGTGACCGGTGCCGTGGTGCTGAACCTGATCCTGGCGATGAACCACCGTTCGGACCGTTACATCGCCTCCTGAACCTCCATCACACACCGCGCCCCAGGCGCCCATTTCCATGACCCGCGAACAACTCCTGGCCAGCGTGCAGCACTATTTCGAGGGGGGCGGCTTCGAAGCCGACCTGGGGCGCCGTGTCGCCTGGCGCACCGAAAGCGATCTCGGCGCGCAAAGCGATGCCGACGCACTGATCGGCTACCTCGACCGCGAATTGAGCCCCACGCTGCGGGCCATGGGCTTCGACTGCAGCCGCCACGACAACCCGGTGCCCAGCGCCGGCCCGCTGCTGCTGGCCCGCCGCATCGAGGATCCGGCCTTGCCCACCGTGCTGAGCTATGGCCATGGCGATGTGGTGCAGGGCCAGGCGCCCCAGTGGCGCGAAGGCCTGTCCCCCTGGAAGTTGCAGATCGAGGGCGATCGCTGGTATGGCCGGGGAACGGCCGACAACAAGGGCCAGCACAGCATCAATCTGGCGGCCCTGGCCCACACCCTGCAAGCCCGAGAGCAAAAGCTGGGCTACAACCTGACACTGCTGTTCGAGATGGGCGAAGAGACCGGTTCGCCGGGGCTGCAGGCCTTCTGCGAGCAGCATCGCCAGGCCTTGCAGGCCGACGTCTTCCTGGCCAGCGACGGTCCGCGCATCGGCGCGGACCACCCCACCCTGTTCCTGGGCTCGCGCGGCGCGGTCAATTTCAGTCTGCGCCTGGACAGCCGCGAACGCCCCTACCACTCGGGCAACTGGGGCGGCGTGCTCGCCAACCCGGCAACCCGCCTGAGCCATGCGCTGGCCAGTCTGGTGGATGCCCAGGGGCGCATCCTGGTCCCGGGCCTGCGTCCGCCCCCGATGCCGGCGCGCCTGCGCCAGGCCTTGGCAGAGGTCGCCATCGGCGGCGGCGCCGACGACCCGGCCCTCAGCGATGGCTGGGGTGAACCCGGCCTGAGCCCCGCAGAACGCCTGGTCGGCTGGAACACCCTGGAAGTCCTGGCCCTGGGTGCAGGCTCGGCCGAGCGCCCGATCAACGCCATCCCGCCGCGGGCCGTGGCCCATTGCCAGCTGCGGTTCGTGGTCGGCACGGACTGGCGCAATCTGGCGGCCTGCGTGCGCCAGCACCTCGATGCGCACGGCTTCGCCGATGTGTCGGTGGAGGTCACCATGGCCTGCGGCGCCACCCGGCTGGCCCTGGACAACCCCTGGATCGACTGGACCCTGGCGTCCATGGAGCGCAGCACCGGCCGCCCGGCCACCCTGCTGCCCAATCTGGCCGGCTCGCTGCCCAACGACCTGTTCGCCGACCTGCTGGGCCTGCCCACCCTGTGGGTGCCGCATTCCTACCCGGCCTGTGCACAGCATGCGCCCAACGAGCACCTGCTGGCCCCGGTGGCCCGCGAAGGCCTGGCGCTCATGGCCGGCCTGTTCTGGGACCTCGGCGAAGCCGGCAGCGCCCCCTGGCAGGCCGGACGCCTGAGCGCCTGAGCGTCAAGCGCAGGACCTTTTCTCAAATCGCCATCAGATCGCCATCAGATCGCCGTCAGATCGCCGTCAGATCGCCGTCAGATCGCAGGATCGCGCGATTCCCAGCGGATGGCGTCGATGGCGGCCAGGATCTCCGCCGACAGCGGCGTGCCCCAGACATCGAGGTCCTCATCAAGCTGGGCCAGCGAGGTCACGCCGATGATGGTGCTGGCCACCTGCCACTTGGTGTAGCAGAACGCCAGCGCCAGCTGGGTCGGTGTGAGGCCGTGCTCGCGGGCCAGGGCGTTGTAACGCCGCGCGGCCTGCAGGGCATCGGCACGCCCCCATCGTTGCTTGCGCACCGATTCGTAGCGGGCGATGCGCGCGCCCTTCGGCGCCCCTTCGCCTTCGAGGCCGCTGGCGTCGTATTTGCCCGTGAGCAGACCGAAGCCCAGCGGCGAATAGGCCAGCAGCGAGACCTGCAGCCGATGGCAGGTCTCGTCGAGGGCGTTCTCCCAGGATCGGTTGATCAGGCAATAGGGGTTCTGCACGCTGGCCACCCGGGGCAAGCCGTGCTGCTCGGCCAGACGCACGAACTCGTGCACCCCATAGGGGGTCTCGTTGGACAGGCCGACGTGGCGCACCTTGCCCTCGCGCACCAGACGGGCCAGCGCCTCGAGCTGCTCGTGGATCGAGGTCTGCGATTTGTCCTTGGCGGGGTCGTAGTACATGGCGCCGAAGGCCGGCACATGGCGCTCCGGCCAATGGATCTGGTAGAGGTCGATGGTGTCGGTCTGCAGGCGCCGCAGGCTGGCCTCGCAGGAGGCCGCGATGTCGGCCGCCGTCATGCCCGAACCGTCGCGGACCCAGGGCATGCCGCGCGATGGCCCCGCGACCTTGGTGGCCAGCACCAGCTTCTGGCGGGCCCCGGGGCGGCTGGCCAGCCAGCGTCCGATGATGGCTTCGGTCGCACCGAAGGTCTCGGCCCGCGCCGGCACCGAGTACATCTCGGCGGTGTCGAGAAAATTCACGCCGCGCTCGAGCGAGCGGTCCAGGATGGCATGGGCCGTGGCTTCGTCCACCTGCTCGCCGAAGGTCATGGTGCCGAGGCAGATGGGGGTGACATGCAGATCGCTTTGTCCGAGCTGGACTGTGTTCATGGAAACTCCAGAGAGGCGGTTCAGAAGACGGCGGACGGGCCCCTGCCGGGCCCCGTCCGTGCCGGGCGGCACCGAGTGTACGGGGCCGCCTGATTTTCTGCAGGCCGCGCCACGCCACGGCGCCTCCCGAGGGTTGTCTGCCAATTGACTGCCGCCGGGACCCAGGTTTTCTATGATCGGCCGATGTACGCCATCCAAAGACACTCCCGCACCGAATTCATCCCCCTGCGTGGTCACCGATACCACGTCAGATGCTGGGGCGAGCCCCGCCCCGCTCAGAGACCGCTGTTCATGGTCCATGGCTGGATGGATGTGTCGGCCTCCTACCAGTTCGTGGTGGATGCCCTGCAGGCCGAACGCCACATCATCGCCCCCGATTGGCGCGGCTTCGGCCTGAGCACCGGCCCCTGGTGCGACCACTACGCCTTCGCCGACTACCTCGGAGACCTGGAGTGCCTGCTCGACCATTACGCACCGGGCCAGGCGGTGGACCTGGTCGGGCACAGCATGGGCGGCAATGTGGCCATGATGTACGCCGGCGTGCGGCCCGAGCGCATCCATCGGCTGATCAACCTGGAGGGTTTCGGCATGCCGCAGACCCGGCCGGCCCAGGCACCCGGCCGCTACGCCCGCTGGCTCGACGAGATCCGCGCCGTCGGCCAAGGCGGCCTGGCGCTCAAGACCTATGACAGCCTGGAGGCGGTGGCGGCGCGCCTGCGCAAGACCAACCCACGGCTGGCGCACGACAAGTCACTGTGGCTGGCCGGCCATTGGGCCCAGGCCGAGACCGCAGAGGACGGACAGACCCGCTGGCGCATCCTGGGCGAGGAAGCCCACAAGGTGGTCAGCGCCCAACTCTTCCGGGTCGACGAAATGCTGGAGATCATGCAGCGCATCACCGCCCCGGTGCTGGCCGTCGAGGCCTCGGACGACAGCCTGGCCCAGTGGTGGAAAGGGCAGTACAGCCTCGATGAATACCACCAGCGCCTGCAGCGGGTCGCCTGCTGCGAAGTAGCGCGGCTCCAGGAGGCCGGTCACATGCTGCACCATGACCAGCCCACGGCGCTGGCCCGTCTGATCGAGGATTTTCTCGACAGGAAATGATCATTTTGATAAAAAACACAATTGTCATGGATTGACGGCATACTGTGCCGAGGCAAGGCCTGTCCGGTCGGCGGGCATCCATCGGCCTCATCAGGAGCAAGCACCATGCGTTTGCGTCTCAAACTGCCCCTGGCCTTTGCTGCCGGCCTGTTGCTTCTGATGGCTTCGGCCCTGTTCGGCCTCTTCGAGCTCAACCGGTCCATCCAGGTCTACCAGGTCCAGGTCCAACGGGACCACGACAACGCGCTGTCGGTGCTGGGTCTGCTGCTGGGTTTCAAGGGCCAGGTGCAGGAGTGGAAGGATGTGCTTCTGCGCGGCAAGGATGCCGAAGCCCACGACCGCTACTGGAATGCCTTCCAGACCCGCGAGAGCGGAGTGGCCGAAGGCGTCCAGCGCCTGCTCGGCACCGTCGACCAGGCCGACGCCCGCGAACTTCTGACCCGCTTCGCCACCGCCCACCAACGCATGGGGCAGGCCTACCGGCAGGGGCTGCAGGCGTTCGACGCGGCCGACCACGACCCGACCGCAGGCGACCAGGCGGTCAAGGGCATGGATCGTGAACCCTCGCGCCTGCTGGAGGATGCGGCCGCCAGGATCCGCCAGGCGAGCCTGGATTCCGGACGCCGCGCGGCCGAGAATGCCGCCCAGGCCACGCTGATCAGCCTGTCGGTGATGGGCATCGTCTGCCTCATCGGCGCCGTGGGCAGCCTGGCCTTCAGCCACTCCGTGACACAGCCGCTGCGGCAGGCCGTCGCGCTCTCGCACGCCATCGCCGAGGGTGACCTGTGTCGCCCAATCTCGGCGGCAGGCCGCGACGAGATTGCCGAACTCCTGCAGGCCATGGCCAGCATGCAGACCCGGCTGGCCCGGATCGTGGCCCAGGTGCGCGGCGGCGCCGAGCAGGTGGCCCATGCCAGCGCCGAGATCGCCCACGGCAACAACGACCTGAGCATGCGCACGGAGCAGCAGGCCTCGGCGCTGGAACAGACGGCTGCGGCCATGGACGAGATGTCGGAGACGGTCCAGCACAACGCCAGCACCGCCGAGAAGGCCAACCAGTTGGCCACCACGGCCTCCCAGGTGGCGGTCGAAGGCGGGCAGTCCGTCCAGACCATGGTCGGCGCGGTGCATGAGATCCACCAGAGTTCGGTGCGCATTTCCGACATCACCGGGGTCATCGACGGCATTGCCTTCCAGACCAACATCCTGGCCCTGAACGCCGCCGTCGAGGCGGCCCGGGCCGGAGAGCAGGGCCGGGGGTTTGCGGTGGTGGCCAGCGAGGTCCGGGTGCTGGCCCAGCGCAGCGCCGCTGCGGCCCGCGAGATCAAGCAGTTGCTCAGCCAGAGCGCCTCCCAGGTGCAGCGGGGCACGGCGGTGGCCGACCAGGCCAGCGCCACCATGGCGCAGGTGGTGCAGGCCATCGGCAATGTCACCACGCTGATGGCCGAGATCAGCCATTCCAGCCGCGAACAGAGCGGCGGCGTCACCCAGATCGGGCAGGCGGTGCAGCAGATCGACCAGAACACCCAGCAGAACGCGGCCCTGGTGGAACAGGGTGCGGCGGCGGCGGAAGGGCTCAGACGTCAGGCGGCCGAGCTGGTGGCCGCCGTGGCCTACTTCCGCACCCCCGAGGCGCCAAAGAACGCCTTGCTGCCCGGTTGAACCGGCCCGCCGGAGGGCGCACCGGGGGCGCCGCCGGTGCGCTGCAAATTTCCACACAAAATCCGTGAAATCTTTTCAGCCGTTTTGACAGGCCGGACAGCCTCAAAACAGCCCGGAAAACGCTGTCTCCTCGCTACATTAGCGGCCAATCATTCGACATCAGGAGACAACATGATTTGGCAACAGGTTTATAACCCAACCGGCAGCATGCTGCTGTCCACGCTGCTGGCGGCCATACCGGTGGTGGTGATGCTGGTGGGTCTGGGGTTTCTGCACCTCAAGGCCCACATCGCCGCCGGCCTCGGCCTGCTGAGCGCCATGGCCATCGCGGTGCTGGCCTTCGGCATGCCGGCCGAGATGGCCGGCAAGGCGGCCCTGCTGGGGGGGCTCACCGGCCTGCTGCCGATCGGCTGGATCGTGCTCAACATCATCTTCCTGCACCAACTGACCGAACAGAACGGCAGCTTCCAGGTCCTGCAGGACTCGATCGCCGGCATCACCCAGGACCGGCGCCTGCAACTGTTGCTGATCGCCTTCGCCTTCGGCGCCTTCTTCGAGGGCGCGGCCGGCTTCGGCACCCCGGTGGCGGTGACCGCCTCCATCCTCATCGGGCTGGGCTTCTCGCCGCTGGCCGCCTCGGGTCTGAGCCTGATCGCCAACACCGCGCCGGTCGCCTTCGGTGCGCTGGGCACCCCGGTGATCACGCTGGCCAAGGTGCACGGCTATGACCTGATGGCCGTCTCCGGCATGATCGGGCGCCAGTTGCCGCCCTTCTCGCTGCTGGTGCCGTTCTGGCTGATCTGGGCCTTCGCCGGCTTCCGTGGCATGAGACAGATCTGGCCCGCCATCCTGGTGACCGGCCTGAGCTTTGCGATTCCCCAATACCTGGTCTGCACCTACATGGGCCCGGAACTCGTCGACGTGATCGCGGCGATCTGCTCGATGAGCGCCCTGGTGATCTTCCTGCGCTTCTGGCAACCCCAGGAAGTCTGGACCGCCGTGACCCTGAAGGGCCGCAGCGATGGCGGCGAGGCCCAGAAGCCCCGCGCGCCGCGCCAGCATCCGCGCGGCGAGATCATCAAGGCCTGGACCCCCTGGGTCATCCTGACCGCCTTCGTCTTCGTCTGGGGCCTGCCCTCGGTGAAGTCTTCGCTCGACCATGTGTTCGCCCCCGCCTTCCCCATCGACGGCCTGAACAAGATGATCCAGAAGATGCCGCCGGTGGTCACCCAGCCCACCGCCGAGGCCGCCGTCTACCTGTTCAACCTGCTGTCGGCCACCGGCAGCGGCATCCTGCTGTCGGCCATCGTCGGCGGCGTGGTCATGGGCTATGGCGCAGGCGGCCTGCTGCGCTCCTGGTTCAAGACCCTGTGGATGGTGCGCTACTCGCTGATCACCATCGTGCTGATGCTGGGCCTGGGCACGGTCACCCGCTATTCGGGGCTGGACACCACCCTGGGCCTGGCGTTTGCCTCCACCGGCATGCTCTACCCCTTCTTCGGCACCCTGATGGGCTGGCTCGGTGTGGCGCTGACCGGCTCCGACACCGCCTCCAACGTGCTCTTCGGCGGCATGCAGAAGGTGGCGGCCAACCAGTTGGGCCTGAGCGTCAACCTGATGGGCGCCGCCAACAGCGCCGGCGGCGTGATGGGCAAGATGATCGACGCCCAGTCCATCGTGGTGGCCTCCACCGCCACGCGCTGGTTCAACCACGAAGGCGACATCCTGCGCTATGTGTTCTTCCACTCGATCGCCCTGGCCTGCCTGGTCGGCCTCTATGTGACGCTGCAGGCCTATGTGTTCCCGTTCACGGCCCTGGTGATCCACTGATCCACCCGCCCGACACCAGGCCCAGGGCCTGGCACACCCGACAAGGACCGCCGCGGCGGTCCTTTTTCTTGCCCGCCCCGCGGCAGCAGACGTCACGCACCAGAGCCGTGAGAAAATGCAGGGTTTGCATGCCCGGCCACATCCCGGCCCGCGCCGCATGCCCCCGAAGACTCACAGGAACAGATCATGGAAGCAGAACGCGTCAACCTCATCGGCACCACCCTGGCAGACCTGAGCCAGCGCACCGAAGAGCTACGGAGGTATCTTTGACTACCCTGCCAAGGCCGAACGCCTGCGCACGGTGACCGCCTCGCTGGAAGACCCCAACGTCTGGAACGACCCCAAGAAGGCCCAGGAACTCGGCAAGGAGAAGAAGGCGCTGGACGACGTCGTCCTGGTGCTCGACCGCCTCAGCAGCGAGCTGGCCGACAACACCGAGCTCTACGACATGAGCAAGGAAGAAGGCGACGAGGCCGGCCTGGAGACGATCGAGGCCGAATGCAGCGGCCTGACGCAGGCGATCGAGCAGCTCGAATTCCGCCGCATGTTCAACCAGCCGGCCGACCCCAGCCCCTGCTTCCTCGACCTGCAGGCCGGCGCCGGCGGCACCGAGGCCTGCGACTGGGCCAGCATGCTGCTGCGCCAGTACCTGAAGTACGCCGAACGCAAGGGCTTCAAGGCCACGGTCGAAGACGAGACCCCGGGCGATGTGGCCGGCATCAAGAGCGCCACCATCAAGGTCGAGGGCGAATACGCCTTCGGCCTGCTGCGCACCGAGACCGGCGTGCACCGCCTGGTGCGCAAGAGCCCCTTCGACTCGTCGGGCGGCCGCCACACCAGCTTTGCCAGCGTCTTCGTCTACCCCGAGATCGATGACTCGATCGAGATCGACATCAACCCGGCCGATGTGCGCACCGACACCTTCCGCGCCAGCGGCGCCGGCGGCCAGCACATCAACAAGACCGACTCGGCGGTGCGCCTGACCCACATCCCCACCGGCATCGTGGTGCAGTGCCAGGACGGCCGCAGCCAGCACAGCAACCGCGACGTGGCCTGGAAGCGCCTGCGTTCGCGCCTGTACGACCACGAGATGCGCAAGCGCCAGGAAGAACAGCAGAAGCTCGAAGACAGCAAGACCGATGTGGGCTGGGGTCACCAGATCCGCTCGTATGTGCTGGACCAGAGCCGCATCAAGGACCTGCGCACCAACGTCGAAATCTCCAACACCCAGAAGGTGCTGGACGGCGACCTGGATGCCTTCATCGAAGCCTCGCTCAAGCAAGGCGTCTGATCCCCACCTCTTCCCTGTCCCACACGAAAGAAAGCACCCATGATGCGAGAAGGACAAGCCACGGCAATCCACCGTGCAGACTACACCGCTCCCGCGTACTGGATCGACACCGTTGAACTCGTGTTCGACCTCGATCCCGCCAAGACCCGCGTGCTCAACAAGATGCGCCTGCGCCGCAACCCCGAGGTGGCGGCCCAGGCCCTGCGCCTGGACGGCGAGGAACTCAACCTGGCACGGGTCCAGGTCAATGGACAGGGCACCTCGTTCAAGATGGAGGGCAGCCAGCTGGTGCTCGAGAACCTGCCCGAGGGCCCCGAGGCCTTCGAGCTCGAGATCTTCACCACCTGCCACCCGGCCAAGAACACCAAGCTGATGGGCCTGTACGTCAGCAACGAATCCTTCTTCACCCAGTGCGAGGCCGAAGGCTTCCGCCGCATCACCTACTTCCTCGACCGCCCCGACGTGATGGCCAGCTACAGCGTCACCCTGCGCGCCGACAAGGCCCGCTACCCGGTGCTGCTGTCCAACGGCAATCTGGTCGAGGAAGGCCCGCTCGAAGACGGCCGCCATTTCGCCAAGTGGGTCGACCCCCACAAAAAGCCCTGCTATCTGTTTGCCCTGGTGGCCGGCAAGCTGGTGGCGCGCGAACAGCGCATCCGCTCGCGCGCCGGCAAGGACCACCTGCTGCAGGTCTTCGTGCGCCCGGGCGATCTCGACAAGACCGAGCACGCCATGAACTCGCTGATGGCCAGCGTCGTCTGGGACGAGGCCCGCTTCGGCCTGCCGCTGGATCTCGAACGCTTCATGATCGTCGCCACCAGCGACTTCAACATGGGCGCCATGGAGAACAAGGGCCTGAACATCTTCAACACCAAGTACGTGCTGGCCAGCCAGGCCACCGCCACCGACACCGATTTCAGCAACATCGAAAGCGTGGTCGGACACGAGTACTTCCACAACTGGACCGGCAACCGCGTCACCTGCCAGGACTGGTTCCAGCTCAGCCTGAAGGAAGGCCTGACCGTCTTCCGCGACCAGGAGTTCAGCCAGGACCTGGCCGGCAGCCCCTCGGCCCGCGCGGTCAAGCGCATCGAGGACGTGCGCGTGCTGCGCACCGCGCAATTCCCCGAGGATGCCGGCCCGATGGCGCACCCGGTGCGGCCCGACAGCTACATCGAGATCAACAACTTCTACACCGTCACCATCTATGAAAAGGGCGCCGAAGTCGTCCGCATGATGCAGACCCTGGTCGGCCGCGACGGCTTTGCCCGTGGCATGAAGCTGTATTTCGAACGCCACGACGGCCAGGCCGTGACCTGCGACGCCTTCGCCCAGGCCATCGCCGATGCCAACCCCGGCTCGGACCTGGCCCGCCTGCTGCCCCAGTTCAAGCGCTGGTACAGCCAGGCCGGCACGCCCCGCGTCAAGGCCGAAGGCCGCTACGACGCGGCGCAGCGCAGCTACACCCTGACCCTGAGCCAGAGCTGCGCCGCCACGCCGGGCCAGGCCCACAAGGACGCCTTCGTCATCCCGGTCAACCTCGGGCTGCTGTCCGAGGACGGCCGCGAGCTGCCGCTGCAACTGGCCCACTGGAGCCAGGCCGAGACGGGCACCCGCACCTTTGTGCTGACCGAGGCCAGCGAGACGCTGACCTTCATCAACGTCGACAGCGCCCCGGTGCCCTCGATCCTGCGCGACTTCTCCGCGCCGGTGGTCCTCGACCATGCCTACACCGATGCGGAACTGCTGACCCTGCTGGCCCACGACAGCGACCCGTTCAACCGCTGGGAAGCCGGCCAGCGCCTGGCACTGGGCCGGGCCCTGCAGGCCATCCGCGCCGCCGATGCCGTCACCGGCCAGGAGCTGCTCGACCCGGCCTACATCGACGCCATGCGCCGTGTGCTCGGCGACGCCTCGCTCGACGCCGCCTTCAAGGAACTGGTGCTGACCCTGCCCTCGGAAACCTACCTGGCCGAACAGCTCGAGGTGGTCGATCCGCAGCGCATCCACTCGGTGCGCGAAGCCATGCGCCGCCAACTGGCCGTGGCCCTGCAAGCCGAATGGCAGCAGGTCTGGGAAGCCAACCGCGACACCGGCGCCTACCGGCCCGACGCCCTGTCGGCGGGCCGCCGCGCCCTCAGCGGGCTGGCACTGACCCATCTGTGCATCGCCGCCCGTCAGAGCGGCGACCCGGTCTGGCCCGGCAAGGCGCTGCAGCGCTTCAAGGATGCCGGCAACATGACCGACCGCGTCAACGCCCTCGGCGCCCTGGTGGTCAGCGGGCACGAACTGGCCCAGCCCGCCCTGGCGCGTTTCCACGATCTGTTCAAGAGCGAGGCCCTGGTCATCGACAAGTGGTTCGCCCTGCAGGCCGGCGCCCCCGACCAGGGCGGTCAGGTGCTGCCGGCCGTGCGCGCCCTGATGAACCACCCGGATTTCAATCTGCGCAACCCGAACCGGGCCCGCAGCGTGATCTTCAGCTACTGCAGCGCCAACCCGGGCGCCTTCCACCGCACCGACGCGGCGGGCTATGTGTTCTGGGCCGACCGGGTCATCGAACTCGATGCGATCAACCCGCAGGTCGCCGCCCGGCTGGCCCGTGCGCTCGATCGCTGGAAGAAGCTTGCCGAACCCTACCGCAGCGCCGCCCGCGAAGCCATCGCCCGCGTGGCCGCCAAGGGCGACCTCAGCAACGATGTCCGCGAGGTCGTGACCCGCGCCCTGGCCGACTAAGGAGAACTTCAACATGGCACAGAAAATCAGCCTGACCCGCTACCTCGTCGAGCAGCAACGTGTGGACGGCCTCATCCCCTCGCAGCTGCGCCTGCTGCTCGAAGTGGTGGCACGCGCGTGCAAAAGCATAAGCCAGGCCGTCAACAAGGGCGCGCTGGGCGGCGTGCTCGGCAGCGCCGACAGCGAGAATGTCCAGGGCGAGGTGCAGAAGAAACTCGACATCATCGCCAACGAAGTCCTGATCGAGGCCAACGAATGGGGGGGCCACCTGGCCGCCATGGCCTCTGAAGAGATGGACAGCATCTACCTGGTGCCCAACCGCTACCCGCAGGGTGAATACCTGCTGCTGTTCGATCCGCTCGACGGCTCGAGCAACATCGACGTCAACGTCAGCATCGGCACCATCTTCAGCGTGCTGAAGAAGCCTGAGGGCTCCCCGGCCGTGACCGAGAAAGACTTTCTGCAGGCCGGTGCCAGGCAGGTGGCCGCCGGTTATTGCGTCTACGGTCCGCAGACCACCCTGGTACTGACCGTCGGCGACGGGGTCAGCATGTTCACCCTGGACCGCGAGCAGGGCTC
Source organism: Curvibacter sp. (assembly GCA_019233055.1). Taxonomy (GTDB): domain Bacteria; phylum Pseudomonadota; class Gammaproteobacteria; order Burkholderiales; family Burkholderiaceae_C; genus Curvibacter. The sequence goes on along the minus strand of JAFAMV010000080.1, from coordinate 15,141 downwards.
CTTCGTGCTGACGCACGAGAACGTGAAGATCCCCGAGGACACCAAGGAATTCGCGATCAACATGAGCAATATGCGCCACTGGGACGAACCGGTGCGGCGTTACATCGACGAGTGCCTGCTGGGCCAGGAAGGCCCGCGCGGCAAGGACTTCAACATGCGCTGGATCGCCAGCATGGTGGCCGACGTGCACCGCATCCTGACCCGCGGCGGCATCTTCATGTACCCCTGGGACAAGCGCGAACCGAACAAGCCCGGCAAGCTGCGCCTGATGTACGAGGCCAACCCGATGAGCTGGCTCGTCGAACAGGCCGGCGGCGCGGCCACCAATGGCCGCCAGCGCATCCTGGACATCCAGCCCGGCCAACTGCACGAACGCGTCAGCGTCATCCTGGGCTCTAAAAATGAAGTCGAGCGCGTGACCAGCTACCATTCCAAGCTATAATAGAAGGCTAAAGCCGGTGTAGCTCAGTCGGTAGAGCAGCTCATTCGTAATGAGAAGGTCGGGTGTTCGATTCATCTCTCCGGCACCAGATGAAAGCCCCAGGTTCGCAAGAGCCTGGGGCTTTTTCCTTGCGGCGGCCATAGGGTCCGGCAGGCAGGTCAAACCCACCCTCCCAGCGCCTCGATTCGCGGAGGCCTCGCCCGGACAAAACTTCAGGCGTGAGCCGCCTCGGAGGCGGCCGGAACCACGCTCAGGCGCAACCCCACCGCGGGCAGCATTTTGTTCACGGTCTCGATGGTCGGGTTGCCGTTCTCACTCAGCGCCTTGAACAAGGGCTTGTCACCCAGGTCGGCGCAGCGGGCCAACTCCGCCATGCCGTGGGCTTTGGCCACCTGGCGCAGTACCCACAAAAGCGTGCCAAGCGTGTCACCCTCCATGACGACCTCGATGTAGGCGGCTGCCTCTGCGGGATCCTTCAGGGCCTCCAGCAGCAAAGCCCCGTGGCTTTTGTCGCGCGGTGCGTTCATGGTTTTCCCCTTTGTTTCCAGTCGTTCAAATACCCAATGGCGTGGCTGATTGCACGCTCCTGGTCGCTCTTGTCACTGCCACCAAGCAGCACGGGGCCCCGCCGACTCAGATAGACCCGATACCCAGGCCCATGGTCGATGCGAAGTTCTTGAACGCCTTCCCGAAGTGATTTGCAGCCGCCGAAATTCCCAGCCTGTAAGCGGGCCACCCTAGCGCGGATCTTGACCAGGGTCAGGCGGTCAGGTAGCACACCCCAGCCACGCTGCGCAGCCGCCCCTCATGAAATGTGTCATTTCTCCAACAGGCCTCCTGGAAATCAGACAAGGCCTCCATTTACATCGGTCTTTCATATTGGCCCTGATTAATATGCCTTCATCAACCCCCATATTTCACAGAGGCCAACCCATGCTCAAAATCAAATCCCTGGTAGCTGCCACGATTATTTCCCTGATCGCACCAATCAGCGCATTTGCGATTGGCGCCATTGCCGTTGACGATGCCGATGGCGATTCCGCCAGCGACGTGGGATATAACGTTGTCGGGGGATTTGATTCGGAATCGTCCGCCAAGAATGCAGCACTGAAAGCCTGCCGAGACGCTGGCAACAAGAATTGCAAAATCGGCGTCTGGTACAAGCGTTGTGGTGCCTATGCCTCGTCCAAGGAAGCCAATGGGTGGGGCACCGGCGGCACCAAGGCCGAAGCCAGCCAAAATGCCCTGGATGGTTGTGGCGGTGGCTGCAAGATCGTCGTCGCCGACTGCGAGGAATGAGCCAGAAAGTTTGAATGCTTGGTGGGCAGCCCAATGGATTGGGCAATCCGATCCATTTGCCACGGGTCAATTCAAGGGCATGTGATCGACCGGAAGCAGTTGTCCACGGGATCGTGCCGACGGTTCATCGGAAAATCACGCCATGCGCCGGCCTCGAATCACCCGAGGCCGTGGATATTCGCGTGGGCAAGGCCCCTGCCCCGCCCGCCCCGAGACGGCCGGCGATGACGCGCTCTTCGTCCGTCGCAGCAGTTGCGACCACGACACGGATCTCATGGTCAATGCCAATTGGTCATCTCCGGGGGTGAGCCCCAGAATCAAGCGGCAAATTCTGATCGTTCATCCTCTCATGCCGGCCTCATCCCGCCCGACCCCTTCCCCCAGGCCGTCCAGCGTCCATCAACGCATTGCCCAGACACGCGATCGGTTCATGCTCCGGTTTGTCGATGTCTGGATCGTGGCGATGGCCGGCACCTGGCTGCTGTATTTCTTCATCGGCCCTTCCGTCCAATACGCCGGCCAGATCGGCCTGGCCGTCGGCGTGCTGACCCGTTGGCTGCTGCGGCGGGGTCAGACCCGGATCGCCCATTGGGTCTTCGTCCTGTCCTTGATTGCCACGATTGTGCTCGCGCCACTCTTCGTCAATGGCGCACGGACCCCGCTGCTTTGTGCGCTGCCTCTGGCCATCCTGCTGGCCGCCTGGTTGCTCGGGCGCCCGACCATGTGGGCGTTGACTGCCTTGTCCGCGGTGGTGGTGATGCTCTATGGGGCGGCCGAATCGCGGTGGGGATGGTCCGCCCCGCTGCCTCTGCGGCCGGCCGATGTGTTCGCGGTCTCGTTGGCCACGGCCACCCTCGTCACCGCCATCGTGGCGCACACCATGCTCAAGAGCTTTGTCTCCAGCGTGCAGACCGAGGTCGAACTCCAGGACCACCTGCAGATGTCGGAGACCCGTCTGAAAGCCTTGTTCAGCGCCCTGCAGGATGCCATCTTGCTGGTCGACGAGCAGGGCCGGATCGATTTTGCCAATCAGTACTTCTGCGATCTCTTCCAGATCAGCGAAACCCCGGAATCGCTGACCGGTCGACAGGCCGGCAGCGTGATCGAACAGATCCGTCACCGTTACGCCGGCCCCCAGAGCGCCGTCGAGCGGATCATGGAACTGGTGCGCCTGGGCCAACCCTGCCTCAACGAAGAGGTGACCATGATCGACGGGCGCACACTGCTGCGCGACTTCATTCCCTTCGACTATGGCAGCGGCCGCCTGGGCCGCCTGTGGCACCACCGGGACGTGAGCCATCTGCGGCAGATGCAGGCCCAGCTCGAGATCGCCAACCGGCAACTCGAGGCCCTGTCCATGACCGATGGCCTGACCAGTCTGGCCAATCGGCGCAGCTTCGACCAGGCCCTGGAGCGCGAATGGGCCCGATGCCAGCGGCAGAAACGCCCCCTGGCCCTGATCCTGCTCGATGTGGACTGGTTCAAGCTTTTCAATGACCGCTACGGTCATCTGGCGGGCGATGCCTGCCTCAGACAGGTGGCTGCCGCGCTGCGCGAGAGCGTGCGCCGTTCGACCGATCTGCCGGCCCGCTATGGCGGCGAGGAGTTCGCCCTGATCTCCGAGGTCAGCTCCCTGCAGAACGCCGTGGTGCTGGCGGAGCTCATCCGACAGAATGTGCGCGCCCGCGCCATCCCCCATGCAGACGGCCAGGAAGGACTGCTCACCATCAGCCTGGGGGTGGCCGTGTTGACACCGGCCCCGGAGCTTTCGGCGCGCAGCCTTCTGAAAGCGGCCGACCAGGCCCTGTACCGGGCCAAGGACGGCGGCCGGGATCGCGTCGAATCCGCCCCCGCCTGACCACCGTCGTCGGTCCGCACCGGGCGAGAGCCATGGTGCAGACCTGCCGACCGCACAGGCCCAATACTGCTTTTTGTGGGCACTGCCACGCAACCGGCAAATGGCGGCGGTATCCTCAGGCCTTCGACGAACAGCAGAACCTCCGGCTCGCCCATGTCCGACCGATCCCCCTACGACATCGCCAAGGAAACGCTCAAGCTGCTTTCCACGCGCAAGCTCGTGCCGACGCCCGACAATTTCCAGGCCCTCTACCATGAGGTGGCCGGAATCCGCCATGTCCCCCATTTCCCGGAAGACCAGTTGCGCGGCCTGGGCCGGGCGCTGCCGGCCCAGACGCCGGCCCAGCAGCGCCTGATGACCCAGTTCGAGACCGCCATCACCCAACGCAGCTGGGTCGGTCTGCAGGCAGCCCTGGTGGGCCTGGCCACCCAGCCGATGGTGGCCACGCCGGCGCATCTGCCCGACAAGCCTGTGGTGACCGAGGAGGTGATGGCCGAACTGCGCGAGCAGATCGCCCGCCTGGTGGAAAACACCCTGCCCGTGGTGGGCGTCGACGATCCCCGGCTGCAGCAGCAGGCAGAGCAGTTGCTGGCCTATGCGCGCTTGCCCAACTCGGAGGCTTCGACGCTCAAGCTCATGCTGGGCAACCTGAGCTTTCGCATGTCCTTCGCGGCCGAAGACCAACTCGCCATCAAGAGCACCCTGCTCGAACTGCTGCACCTGGTGTTCACCAACATCGGCGAGCTGACCATCGAAGACCGCTGGCTCAAGGGACAGATCGATGCGCTGGTGACCGCCACCACGCCGCCGCTGACCCTGCGGCGCCTCGACGAGGTGCAGGCCCGCCTGAAGGACGTGATCTTCAAGCAGACCGAGGCCAAGGCGCGCACGCTCGAAGCCCAGGACGAGATGAAGCAGATGCTGGCCGCCTTCATCGAGCGCCTGTCGCAGATGACCGAGCACAGCAGCAGCTACCAGGGCACCATCGAGGCCTGCGCCCGCAAGCTCGAGCAGGCCAGCAGCCTGGCCGACATCACCCCGGTGCTGCAGGAGGCCATCCAGGCGACGCGCTCGATGTCGGTCGACACCCTGCACATGCGCGACGAGCTGCGCGAGATGCGTGAGCGCACCCAGCAGGCCGACGCCGCCCTGCACAAGATGCAGGAAGAACTCGACCGGGTCAGTTCGCAGGCCCGGCACGACCCGCTCACCGGGGTGCTGAACCGCAAGGGCATGGACGAATCCATCGAACGCGAGATCGCCCGTGCCCGGCGCCAGGAGACGCCCCTGTGCGTCTCCCTGCTCGACATCGACAACTTCAAGCGCCTCAACGACACCCTGGGCCACGACACCGGCGATGCGGCCCTGGTCCACCTGGCCGATGTGGCGCGCCGCTCCATCCGGCCGCAGGACAGCCTGGCCCGCTACGGCGGCGAAGAGTTCCTGGTCGTGCTGCCCGACACCACGCTGGAGGCGGCCATGGAGGTGATGAAACGCCTGCAGCGCGAGCTGACCACCCAGTATTTCATGCGCGACAACGAGAAGGTGCTGATCACCTTCAGCGCCGGCGTGGCCCAGGTCGGGGTCGACGAGGAAAGCGCCGAGGCGGTGAAACGCGCCGACCAGGCCATGTACCTGGCCAAGCGCTCGGGCAAGAACCGGGTCGTGTCGGGCTGAGCATCCCATGGGCCCCACGCCGCCTCTGGACCGCCGCCGCTGGCTCCAATGGTTGGGGGCCTGCGCCCTGGTCACGCCGGGCTGGCAGGCGGGTGCCCAATCCAGACCGGAGCCCGGCCTGGCGGCCCAGCCCTTCGCCCTCGGCGTGGCCAGTGGTTCGCCCAGCCATGACAGCGTGGTGCTCTGGACGCGATTGGTGCCCGCCCCTGGCGAGGCCTCGAATCCGGCGGTGCGGACCGTCTCCTGGGAACTGGCCGATGACGAGGGCTTCCAACGCATCGTCCGGCGCGGCACCCAGACGACCGACGCCAGCCTGGGTCTGGCGGTGCATGCCGAGGTCCGGGGTCTGGCCCCGGAGCGCTGGTACCACTACCGGTTCATGGTCGGCGATGCGGTCAGCCCGGTCGGACGCACCCGCACCTTCCCGGCGCCCGACACCCTGGCGGCCCGCCTGCGCTTCGCCTTTGCCTCCTGCCAGCGCTGGGAGCACGGCTACTACGCCGCCTGGCGACACCTGGCCGCCCAGGCCCCCGATCTGGTGGTGTTTCTGGGCGACTACATCTACGAGTACGCCTCCCCGCGCAGCGGCCTGGCCCCTGGCGCCGCCACCCCGATCCACCGGGTGCACACACTGCCCAGGGCCCGGACCCTGGCCGACTACCGCGACCGCTATGCCCTGCACCGCAGCGACCCCGACCTGCAGGCCGCCCATGCCGCCTGCCCCTGGCTGGTGACCTGGGACGACCACGAGGTCGAGAACGACTACGCCGGGGCACAGGGCCAGGAGGGCGCGACACCCGAGTTCTTGCGCCAGCGCAGCGCCGCCTACCAGGCCTTCTACGAGAACATGCCGCTGCGCGCCTCGGTACTGCTGCACGGCCTGCAGGGACTGGCCTCGCCCGAAGCCATCCGACTGTATGGCAGCAGCCACTTTGGCCGCCTGGCCAGCTTCCACCTGCTCGACGACCGCCAGTACCGCGCCCTCCAGGCCTGCCGCCCGCCCGGCAGCAGCGGCGCCGGCGCGGTGCGCCCCAGCCGGTGTGCCGAACTCCAGGACCCGACACGGACGCTTCTGGGCGCCCCCCAGGAAGCCTGGCTGGCCGACGCCCTGGGGGCCGATGCCCGGGAGCGGCAACAGCGCTGGAGCGTCATCGGCCAGCAGACCCTGTTCTCGACGCGGCGCTATGGCGGCGACGATGGGCCGGTGCCCACCGACCCCTGGGACGGCTACCCGGCCGCCCGGCAACGCCTGACCCAGGCCATCATCGAGCAGGCTCCGCGCAACACCGTGCTGATCGGCGGCGACATCCATCAGAACTACGTCTGCCGGGTGCAGGCCGATGCCGGGCGGCCCGACTCGCCCACAGTGGCCAGCGAGTTCTGCGGCACCTCGATCACCTCGCATTCCGGCGCCAGCCCCGAACGGGCCCGGGCGATCATGCAGACCAACCCCCATGTGCTGCTGGCCGAGCCGGCCCAAAGAGGCTATGCCTGGGTCGACCTGACGCCGCAGCGCTGGCAGACCAGCCTGCTGAGCGTGGACGATCCGGGCCGCGCCGACAGCGGGCTCAGCGTGCTGGCCCGCTTCGAGGTCGAGGACGGCCGCCCGGGGCCTCAGCGCCTGGACGGCTGAGGGTCAGACGTCGATCGCGCCGGCCGAGCCGGCCTGCTTGCGCAACTCGAATTTCTGGATCTTGCCGGTGCTGGTCTTGGGCAGTTCGCCAAAGACCACGGCGCGCGGCACCTTGAAGCCCGCCAGGTGCTTCTTGCAATGCGCCACGATGTCTTCGGGCGTGGTCTCGGCCCCCGCCTTCAGCTCGACAAAGGCACAGGGCGTCTCGCCCCAGCGCGCATCGGGCCGGGCCACCACCGCGGCGGCCAGCACGTCCGGATGGCGGTAGAGCACGTCCTCGACTTCGATCGAGGAGATGTTCTCGCCGCCCGAGATGATGATGTCCTTGCTGCGGTCCTTGATCTTGATGTAGCCGTCGGGGTATTGCACCGCGAGGTCACCGCTGTGGAACCAGCCCCCGGCAAAGGCCTCTTCGGTCGCCTTCGGGTTCTTCAGGTAGCCCTTCATCGCGATGTTGCCGCGGAACATGATCTCGCCCATGGTCTCGCCATCGTGCGGCACCGGCTGCATGGTCTCGGGGTCGAGCACGCGCACGTCGCGCTGCAGGTGGTAGCGCACGCCCTGGCGGGCGTTCAGGCGGGCCCGTTCGCCGATGTCCAGCGCGTCCCAGGCCTCGTGCTTGGCGCACACCGTGGCCGGGCCGTAGACCTCGGTCAGGCCATAGACATGGGTCAGGTCGAAGCCCATCTTCTCCATGCCCTCGATCATCGAGGCCGGCGGCGCGGCCCCGGCCACCATGGCCTTCACACCGGCAGGAAGACCGGCCTTCATGGCCTCGGGGGCATTCACCAGCATGCCGTGGACGATGGGCGCGCCGCAATAATGGCTGACGCCATGCTCACGCATCAGGGCAAAGATGGCCTCCGGCTCCACCCGGCGCAGACAGACATTGACCCCGGCACGTGCCGCCACCGTCCAGGGGAAGCACCAGCCATTGCAATGGAACATCGGCAACGTCCACAGGTAGACCGCGAACTTCGGCATGTCCCACTCCAGCACATTGGAGATCGCGTTCACCGCCGCCCCACGGTGGTGGTAGACCACCCCCTTGGGATTGCCGGTGGTGCCGCTGGTGTAGTTGAGGGCGATGGCATCCCACTCGTCGGCCGGCCCCTGCCAGGCGAAGTCGGGGTCGCCGCCGGCCAGGAACTCGTCGTAGCTCAGCTGGCCCAGGCGCAGCGCGGCCTCGCCATAGACCGGGTCTTCGACGTCGATGAGCAGCAGCGGCGCCTTGCATTCGCGCAGGGCGAGGGCTTTCTGCATCACCGGCGCGAATTCGGGGTCCACGATCACGGCCTTGGCTTCCCCGTGGTCCAGCATGAAGGCGATGGTCTCGGGGTCCAGCCGGGTATTGAGCGCGTTGAGCACCGCGCCGGCCATGGGGATGCCGAAATGGGCCTCGACCATCGGCGGGGTGTTGGGCAGCATGACCGCCACCGTGTCGTTCTTGCCGATGCCGGCCCGGCTCAGGGCACTGGCCAGTTGGCGACAGCGCGCATAGGTCTGGCCCCAGGTCTGGCGCAGCACCTGTTCGCCACGGCCATGCACCACGGCCAGCCGATCGGGGTAGATGGCGGCGGTGCGCTCGATGAAGCCCAGCGGCGACAGGGCCGCGAAATTGGCCTCGTTGCGTGGCAGTTCGCGGTCGTAGATGGCGGTCATTCAGCTCTCCGGAAAGTTGTCTCTGCATCCATTCTGGTCTTGCGGGCTTACAGCGGGGTTTCAAGCCTGGCCCCTCAGAGCCTGTTCAATGTCTCGCACGGGCCGCGTTGGAGCGCAATCGGGATGAGTGGGTGGCACGGATGCGCCGCATGGGCCCGTGCCCATGCCTGCAGCCGGGGCGCCCTGTACCGTCGAAGTGGGCCCGATTTCGCTCCAACCCGAAGGGCAGTGGCCTTTTCGGGCGGTCTGCGGCGTTGCGGCACTTGCCGATAGCCGCGCTATCGACCGCGCACCGCGCCTTGCATCCCATCCCGAAAAGACCGCTGCGCGACCCGTGGGAGACATTGAACAGGCTCTCAGGAGAAGGAAAAGGTATTGCGCCCCTGGTTCTTCGCCCGGTACATGCCGGCGTCCGCCCGCGTCAGCAGTGAGCGCACATCCGTCCCGTCGCGCGGATACAGGCTGATGCCGATGCTGGCCTGCACCCCGACCGGCAGGCCGGAATAGGCCAGCGGCTGCTCGAACAAGGCCTGCAGCTTCTGCGCGATGCGGGCGGCATCGTCCTCATGGTCGATCCCCTCGCAGATGACGATGAACTCGTCGCCGCCAAGGCGGCCCACCAGGTCGCCGTCCCGCACCCCCGAGGCGAGGCGGCGGGCGACGGCGCGCAGCACCACATCGCCGCCTTCGTGGCCCAGGCGGTCATTGATCGTCTTGAAATGATCCAGGTCGACGAACAGCACCGCGCAGATTCCACCCGCCTCGTCGGTCCGCCGCAGCGCATCGGCCAGGCGCGCCTCCACCATGCGGCGGTTGGGCAGCCCCGTCAGGGCGTCGTGGTGGGCCAGATGGTCCAGCGCATGGTGGCTGCTGCGCAGTTGGCTCAGTTGACGCGTCACCTGCTCTTCCATCTGGCCGAAGGCACGCGCCAGCTCACCGATCTCATCGCTGCGCTCCGAGGGCAACTCACCCATCTGCTGGCCCCGACCCAGCCTGCGGGTCGCCTGGGCCAGCAGTTTCAGCGGGCCCGTCACCCGCCTGGACACCAGCACGGCCAGCAGGCAGGCGGCCACGCACAGCATCAGCAGCACCTGCACCGCGCGGTGCCCCAGCAGGATGACGTCGCCGTCGATGTCCTTGAGCGGCTGGGACAGCCCCAGCAGCAGGAAACGCTGATCCACTTCACGTCCCAAAGGCAGGCGCCGGAAAGCCGCCACGATCGGCTCGCCGTCCCCATCCGCAGTCTGCAGCACCAACTCGGGCTGCTGACCGGTGATGAGCTCGGCGGCCTGCGGCAGGCTGTCCTGGATCAGGAAACGCTGGCCTCGGTCGAAACCGAACACCAGCCGGGCGTCAGGGTGGACCAGCCAATCCCCCCAGCGGTTGGCCATGTAGACCTGGAATCCCGCCGGCAGATCCGAGGTCAGGGCCCGCAGAAAAGGCCGGGCCGCGACCTGGACCACCAGCACCCCGACCAGATGCCCGCCCGACTCCACCGGAGCCGACATGGTGTAGGTGGGGCTGTCGGGGGCCAGCCCCTCGTCGCGGTTCACCGCCAGCTCGGACATGTAGACCTGCCCCAGAGGCAACTGGAGGGCTTCGAAGACATAGGGAAAGTGCCCTTTCTCCTGCAGCTCGGCCTCGGGCGCCTGCTGCACGCCGGCCGCCAGCCGCTGCACCCGGACCAGTTCCTGCCCGTGCTGGCGGGCCTGGATCAGCTGGATCTTCAGGTACTCGGGGTGGGACGCGATCATGGCTTCGAAGGCATGCGCCAGCCAGAGCCTGGTCGGGGCGGCCCTCGGCAGAGGCGCCCCCTGTTCGTCAAAGAGCCCGGCAGTGCCCGACTGGGCCGCCAGCATCACCGTGTCCCGGGTCACGGTCTGCAGAGCCGACTGAAGCCGATGGCCCAGCACCCCGGTGGTGTCCCGCAGATTGTGCTGGGCCTGTTGGCGCAGCAGTTCGCGGCCGCTGAGGAAGGTGTAGTGGCTGGCGAGCGCGGCGGCAAAGACGCTGAACGCCGCCAGCAGGCAGCTCAAGCGAAAGGCGATCCCGGTCACACGCATGCTCACAACCTTTGCGGCAGGTCGCCTGCGACGATGCGCCGCCAAAGGCGGGCGCGCCGGACCTCGTCTTCCACCGGCTCCAGCCAGACCAGCCGGCCAGGTGCCTGGTCGGGCAGGTCTTCCAGCGTGTTGGCCAGGCCCTGGCGCTGCGTCAGCTGGCGGCTCACCGGCAGTGACAGCATGTGGTCGATCCAGCGCAGCGCCAGATCGGGGTTGCGTGCATGGCGCGTCATCGCCCAGCAGTCCAGCCAGGCCAACGCCCCTTCGCGCGGCACGACGTAGCCCACATCCAGGCCCTGGTCGCGCAACAGCTTGAGTTGCTGGCGCCCATAGTTGGCGAACAGCAACGCGATGCGGTGCCGCCGGAACAGATCCACCGATTCCTCCGGCAGGCTGTAGAAGGCCCGCACATTGCGCCGCAGGTCCACCAATTGACGGGCAAGCTCCGGAAAGCGACGCTCCGGGATCTGGAACGGCGGCATCGCGAGTTTCATGGCCGCAAGGGAAAAGGCGTGTGCGCTGCCGTCGAAGGCCAACACCCGGCCTTGCAGATGCTCGTCCCACAGCGCAGCGATCGAATCCGGCGCCACCCCGAGCTGCCGACGGTCGAAGATCAGCCCCATCTCCGAATAGGTGAACGGCAATGCGTACACCTGAGCTCCCTCGGTCAGGCCGGCAATCCTGTCGCGGGCCTGGAAGCGAGGCAGTTGCGCCGCCGCCCCCGGCACCTCGGACAGCGGCAGCGGTGCCAACAGGCCCAGGGTGCGCAGACGTGCGATCTCGACGGTATTGGCCGCCAGCACGTCGAATTCGGGCTGGCCGCCTGCCGGTCCCATGCGCTGGCGCAGGACATCGTCCGAGCCCACCAGGGTCAACTCCACCCGGGCGCCTTCGCGCCGTTCGAAGGCCTGGATCACATCGGGATCGGCGTAGCCCGGCCAGGCCAGTACCCGCAGACGCCTCGAGTCGTCGTTGGCGAACGGCAAGGACTGTGCCGCCGCCGACCGCCACGGCATCGCCAGCCCGGCCAGGCCGGCTTGCCAGATTCTTCTTCGGCTGGTGCCCAACGGCATGTGCACGCCCTTGTCTGTCGATGTGCGCCACAGTTTAAGCGGACAATACCCCGGTGACGATTCCCCAGTCTTTCATCCAGGAGCTTCTGGCCCGCGCCGATGTGGTGGACATCGTCGGCCGCTATGTGCCGCTGAAGAAAAGCGGTGCCAATTTCATGGGCCTGTGCCCTTTCCATGGCGAGAAATCGCCCTCTTTCTCGGTCAGTCCCAGCAAGCAGTTCTTCCACTGTTTCGGCTGCGGCAAGAATGGCAATGCCATCGGTTTTCTCATGGACCATGTCGGCATGAGCTTTCTGGAGGCGGTCGACGACCTGGCCCAGCAATACGGCCTGCAGGTCCCCCAGGAGGACGTCTCCCCCCAGGAGAAGGCCCGCGCCGCCGAGCAGCGCCACAAGCAGGCCACCCTGGGCGAGGTGCTCGAAAAGGCCGGTGAAGCCTACCGGCGGCACCTCAAGACCTCGCCGCGCGCCGTCGCCTACCTGAAGGGGCGAGGTCTGTCGGGCGAGATCGCCAGGCGTTTCGGGCTGGGCTATGCCCCCGAGGGCTGGCGCAGCCTGGCCAGCGTCTTCCCGGACTACGACAGCCCGCTGCTGTCCGAGAGCGGCATGGTCATCGTCAACGAAGAAGACCACAAGCGCTACGACCGCTTCCGCGACCGCATCATGTTCCCGATCCGCAATGTGAAGGGCGAGTACATCGGGTTCGGCGGCCGGGTGCTCGGCGACGAGAAGCCCAAATACCTCAATTCGCCGGAAACCCCGGTCTTCAGCAAGGGACGCGAGCTCTACGGCCTGTTCGAAGCCCGCAACGCCCTGCGCGACCACGGCTATGTGCTGGTCACCGAAGGTTATATGGACGTGGTGGCGCTGGCCCAATTGGGCTTTCCCAATGCGGTGGCCACCCTGGGCACGGCCTGCACCCCGGAGCATGTGCAGAAGCTCTTCCGCTTCACCGACTCGGTGGTCTTCAGCTTCGACGGCGACGCCGCCGGGCGCCGCGCGGCGCGCAAGGCCCTGGACGGCGCCCTGCCCTTTGCCAGCGACACGCGCTCGGTCAAGTTCCTCTTCCTGCCCGCCGAGCACGACCCGGACAGCTTCATCCGCGAATTCGGCTCCGAAGCCTTTTCGGAGCAGGTCTCGCAGGCCCTGCCCCTGAGCCGCTTCCTCGTCGAGGCGTCCAGTGAGCAATGCGCGCTGGACACGGCCGAGGGACGGGCCCTCATGGCCGCCCATGCACGCCCGCTGTGGACCGCCCTGCCCGACGGCGTGCTCAAGCGCCAGCTGCTCGCCGAACTGGCCCAACTGGCCCAACTCGACAGTGCCAGCCTGGCGGCCCTCTGGCAGAGCGGAGCCGATGGGGCAGGCCACCGCACCCCCCGTCGACAGCCTCCTCCCGGGCATCCGCCCGACGAGCACGCCGCCTGGACCCACGAAGGGCCGGACTGGGCGGAGCCGGCCGTCCCCTCCGACGCCGCGACAGGCACCGGCTTCCAGCGTCATGACCGGAAATTCGCCAAGTCCGACTTCAAGTCCAAGGGCGGCCGTGGCGAATGGCGCGGCGGCAAATGGGGCCAGAAACCCGAAGAAAACGACGACGGCCCGCGCACCCCACCGGTCACCCGGGCCGACCACGCGGCACGTCTGCTCCTGTCCGACATGGCGGCGCTGGAAGGTCTGAGCCATGAAGACCACGAGATGCTGGGCCACCTTCCCGCGCCCCATGGACCGCTGTTTGCCTGGCTCGAGAGCCAGTTCCATGAACACGGCCCCATCACCTGGTCGGCGCTGCGCGAAGGCCTGCACGGCCAGGTCTTCGAGGGCCTGGCCATGCGCCTCATGTCCGGTCCGCACGCCCATGCCGGGACGGGCAGCCCCGAACTGCAGGCCGAATTGCGCGGGGTGCTCAACCGCATGCTGGTGGAGCAGCTCAAACAGCAGGAGAACCAGGCCATCGCCGCCGCCGCAGCAGACCCAGGGGCCCTGGCGCGCTACCGCGAACTGCAGGCACGACGCAAATCGCTGGAGCAGGAGCTCCAGCGCGCCGCCGTCGAATAGGCGGCTGGGCCTCGGCGGGAGATGGGGTCGATTCCCGAGTGCCGACCCTTGAAATACCTGATCATCGGTATAATGTAAGGTTTGCATCGGCAAGAGCGACAGCAGCACCTCCGGTCCGGATCCGCCAGAACAGGCCCCCAGCGGGCAGGCATCCATCATCCGCAAGGACTGCACACCAAATGTTCGCCCAGACATCTTGCCCCTGAGAACTGCATGGCGCGGGCCCCGCCCTGCCATGAGCTTCTCGACCGCGAAGGGCCTTCCTTCGCCGTGCCAGCCACCCGCGCCGGGATTTGTGGCGCTTGCGTTTTCTTTGTGTCCCATTTTGATTCTGAGGTTGTTCCATGCCCGCTCAAAAGTCCGCGAAGTCAGTCAAGTCGAGCCCGAAACCCGTTGCCAAGGCTGCATCCAAAGCCGCCACCCCCTCTGCTGCTGCCGCCAAGACCGTGGCCAAGCCCGCAGCCAAGGTGACGGCGTCGACCCCGTCTGCCAAGAAAGCCAACACAGTGCCTGCATCGAAATCCAAGCCCGAAGCCGCCAGCGAAGAACTCAAGAAGACCACCAAGGCCGTTGCGGCCGCAGTTGACGAAGCACCCGCCAAGAAGAAGCCCGGCCGCCCGCCGAAGGCCGCTGCCGACAAGGACGCCGCCCCCAAGGCCGGCGCCAAGCGTGGTCGCAAGCCCAAGGCCGCCGCTGGTGCAGAGGCCAGCGAGGACGACATGGACATGTCCGACATCGAGGCCGACCTTGAAGGCGAGGTCGAGGCCACGCCGGCCGCGGCCACGACCGAGAAGGTCAAGCCGCTGCGCATGAAGATCAGCAAGGCCAAGGAGCGCGCGCTGATGAAGGAATTCGGCCTGGACGAGACCGTCCTGTCCGAAGAGGACATGGCCAAGCGCCGCTCGCGCCTGAAGACCCTGATCACCCTGGGCAAGACGCGCGGCTACCTGACCCAGGTCGAGATCTCCGACCACCTGCCCGACAAGCTGGTCGAGGCCGAGACCATGGAAGTCGTGGTCACCATGCTCAACGACATGGGCGTGGCGGTGTACGAGCAGACGCCCGACGCCGAGACCCTGTTCCAGAACAACGTGACCCCGACCGCCGCGACGGTCGAGGAAGCCGAGGAAGAAGCCGAAGCCGCGCTGTCCACCGTGGACTCCGAATTCGGCCGCACCACCGATCCGGTGCGCATGTACATGCGCGAGATGGGCACGGTCGAGCTGCTGACCCGCGAAGGCGAGATCGAGATCGCCAAGCGCATCGAAGGCGGCCTGATGGCCATGATGGAGGCCATCTCGGCCTCGCCCGCCACGATCGCCGAGATCCTCAACATGGGTGAGGAGATCCGCGAAGGCAAGATCGTCATCTCGGCCATCG